>JBAZYB010000221.1:0-6745 GCA_041659545.1 Hyphomicrobium sp. | reverse complement strand
AAGGAGAGACACATGACAAAGGTTCACCTTGGCTTGGCGTTGGTGCTGCTGGCGGCGTTGGCGCCAACGGCGCACGTGCAGGCCGCCGACGCGGCCATCGAACTCAAATGGGCGCAGCTGATGCCGCCGGCCCAGGCGGTCAGCGCGCTGAAGCCGAAGACGTTCTTTGCCGGCTCGAACCCGGTACCAGACGATGGCAGTCCGCCGCCTCCGCCGCTGCCAGAGGGCGGGTTCATGTCGACCAAGCGCAGGCAGGTGGGTAGCGACCAGCCGCCGAGGGTGGTCAGTGAATTCAACGGCAAACGGGTGCGCATCGGCGGCTATGTCGTGCCGCTGGATTTCGAGGCAACGACGGTCAAGGAGTTCCTGCTCGTGCCGTTCGTCGGTGCGTGCATCCATGTGCCGCCGCCGCCGGCCAATCAGATCGTTTACGTGAAGGCAGAGAAGGGCGTCGAGATCGCCGGGCAGTTCGATCCCGTGTGGGTAACCGGCACGATGAAGACAGAGCCGGCATTCACCGGCCTTGCCGATGCGGGCTACACGATCGACGCCGAGAACGTCGAGCACCGCAAGGAGTAAACGCCGTTACTGGCCGCTGCCGATGGTCGGTGTCAATGGCGCAGGTGGTTTGCCCGGTGGGCCGTGCAGCCATGTCATCGACAAGTAGGCGCCAATCCACGAGCCCAGCGCGGCGAAGATCACGTACACCCAGTTGTTGGTGTAGCTGATGACTGCGAACGACGAGAGCGTGTACCAGAGCGAGCTGTAGTTAGCGGCCGCGAAGCGCTTGCGGGCAATGACCGACGACGTGAACATCACGTAGACGGCATCGGTGAGGGCCGTCGCCAGCACGACGCCCAGGGCCAGCCAGATATCGATATTTGCCAGGTGCTGCATGCCGGCATGCTAACGCAGGCCGCTTAACGAACGGCGAGTTGTAGGCACCTACGCAACGCTGCGACCCCGCGGGCCCGAAGTGGCACTTACTTGAAGTGCTTGGAGAGCTTGAGGCCCTGCGCCTGATAGTGCGAGGCGAGGTCGCGACCATAGAGAAGCTTGGGGTCCTCGGTCAGGCGCTCATAGATGAGGCGGCCGATGATCTGCCCGTCCTCGAGAATGAAGGGCACTTTGTGCGAGCGCACCTCGAGCACCGCTCGCGAGCCCTCGCCGCCGGCCTCGACATGGCCGAAGCCGGGATCGAAGAAGCCGGCGTAGTGGACACGGAACTCACCGACGAGCGGGTTGAATGGGACCATTTCGGCTGCCTGGTCGGGCGGGACGTGTACCGCCTCCTTGGAGGCGAGGATGTAGAACTGGTCGGGATCGAGGATGAGGCGCTTTTTATCGCGCACATAAATCGGCTCCCAATAGTCGAGCTTGGGGCAGGCGCCGACCTGATCGACGTCCACCACGCCCGTGTGGCGCTTGGCGCGGTAGCCGACGAGACCGTCGGCGCCGCCGGCGAGGTCAACCGACAGGGCGATGTCTTGAACGGGTGTGGGTTCACTGCCACCGGCGCGAAAGCGAATCTGCGACAGGCGCGATCCCTTGCGCACCACGACGGGGAAAGTCTGTGGGCAGATTTCGGCATAGAGCGGGCCGCTGTACCCGGCGGGTATCTGGTCGAAGGCGGAGACACCGTCGGCGATGACGCGGGTGAAGACGTCGAGGCGGCCGGTGGAGCTTTTTGGGTTGGTGATGGCGCATAGATCGCCGGGCAAGGTCAGCGCTTCGAGCAGCGGGACCACATAGACGCAGCCGGTTTCGAGGACGGCGCCATGCGACAGGTCGATGGCGTGCATTTTGAGCTCGTCGAGCTTGGTGGCGACCTTCTCGCCCCGGCCGGGAAGAAAGCTCGCACGGATGCGGTAGGCCAAATTACCCAGGCGCAAATCGAGGCTGGCAGGTTGCAGCTGGTTGGCGACGAGCGGCTCGGCGAGTTGCACGGCGCCAGCGGCAATCAGCGCCTCTATGGCCTGCGACGGCAAAATGCCCTCGGATGCCGTGGAATGGGCGGTTTGAGCTTTAACCTCTGGCTTAGCCATCCTCGATAAGTCCTCGCTGGCGAGCGCAGCTTGTCGCTCTAGAGCAAGCAGGCCTTGACGCCAAGCTTGAAGCGGGAGTAATCCCCGATTCTACCCCGTGGTCATTTGGCCGGCCGGCTTGCAGCCACGTAAAACAATTCGCTAAAAGGGCCGTGCGCATCCCGGAGCTTTGGCGCGGCTATTCTTTTGCGAGCTGCGCCTTGGCTGGCCGGGATTTTTCATGGGCCAAGAGCCTGGAGGAAAGTGCGCATGGCGAGCAAGAACGACACCCCCGCGAACCCCGAAACGTGGTCCCCCGAGACGCAGCTTGTGCATGGCGGCAGCCTGCGCTCGCAGTTCGGCGAGACCTCGGAGGCGATGTTCCTGACGCAAGGGTTCGTCTACGCCAACGCCGAGCAGGCCGAGGCACGCTTCAAGAACGAAGATCCTGGGTTCCAGTACAGCCGCTTCGGCAATCCGACCGTTGCCATGTTCGAGGAGCGCATTCGCCTGCTCGAAGGCGCTGAGGAAGCGCGGGCGACGGCGAGCGGCATGGCGGCTGTGAATGCCGCGGTGCTGTCTTACCTCAAGGCTGGCGACCATATCGTCTCGGCTCGGGCCCTGTTCGGCGCCTGCCGGTATGTCGTCGAGACATTGGCGCCGCGCTACGGCATTGCCTCGACGCTCGTCGATGGCCGGGACCTGGACGCCTGGAAGCAGGCCATTCGGCCGAATACGAAGCTGTTCTTCTTCGAGACGCCTTCGAACCCGACACTGGAGATCGTCGATATCGCCGCGGTTTCCAAGCTGGCGAAGGAGATCGGCGCCATCGTCGTCGTCGACAATGTGTTCGCAACGCCGCTGCTGCAGCGTCCGCTGAAGCTTGGCGCAGACGTGGTCGTCTACTCGGCGACCAAGCACATCGATGGGCAAGGGCGCTGCCTGGGCGGCGCCATCCTCGGATCGAAGGATTACGTGGTGAACCATTTGCAGGAGTACCTGCGCCAGACCGGCCCGACGATGAGCCCGTTCAATGCCTGGGTGATGCTGAAGGGCCTGGAGACCATGCCGGTGCGCGTGCGTGCACAGGTGGCGACGGCGGCGCGCATCGCCGATCATCTCGCGTCGCAGCCGGAAGTTGCGCGGGTGCTTTACTGCGGCCGGCCCGACCACCCGCAGGCGGAGATCATCAAGCGGCAGATGAGCGGTGGCGGACAGATGATCGCGTTCGAGGTAAAAGGCGGCAAAGCGGCGGCGTTCGCGCTGCAGAACGCCCTGCGGCTGATCAAGATCTCCAACAATCTCGGGGACGCCAAGTCGCTGATTACGCATCCGGCAACGACAACGCATCACCGTATCGGCCCGGAGGCGCGGGCGGAACTTGGCATCGGTGACGGGCTGTTGCGTCTGTCGGTTGGCCTGGAAGCCTTCGAGGATCTCGCTGCCGATCTTGACGCCGGGCTTGCGGCAACCCGCGGCTAATCGGCTCCTGCGTCATTGACCGAGTGCGCGGCGCGCTTAGTATTCGCCGCCGTCGCACCACTGCCGGTGCAAGGAGCTACGCCCGCATGTACGAAGCTGTGACCCGCGGCATTCGCATCAGCGTCACGCCGCAGTACCTGGAGGATCAGTCTTCTCCGGAGGAGAGCAAGTTCCTGTGGGCGTACACCATCGATATCGCCAACGAGGGCGACGAGGCCGTGCAACTGCGCTCGCGCGTCTGGCTGATCACCGATGGTGTGGGCGTGACGCAGGAGGTGCGCGGCCCTGGAGTCGTGGGGGAGACGCCGGTAATCCAGCCGGGCAGCTCGTTCAGCTATACGTCGGGGTGTCCGCTGCGCACGCCATCTGGCATCATGGTGGGCAGCTACCAGATGACCGACGAGAAGGGCGAGTTGTTCGACGTCGCCATTCCTGCCTTCTCGCTCGACAGCCCATTCACGCTGCGCAGCCTCAACTAGCGAGCCAATCATGAAGGGTCCGAGCTACTCCGCTCAGGAGCTACTTGCACGCCTCGTCGGCTTCGATACGACGAGCCACAAGCCCAACATGCCACTCATTCGCTTTGTGGAGGATTATCTCCTGCAGCACGGCGTGGTGAGCGAGATCGTGCCCAACGCCGACGGCCGCAAGGCGAGCCTCTTTGCAACGATCGGTCCGCGGGAGACGCCGGGCGTGGCGCTCTCGGGGCATACCGACGTCGTCCCCGTAGATGGGCAGGCGTGGACGTCCGATCCGTTCGTGGTGACCGAGCGCGACGGGAAGCTGTACGGGCGCGGCACCGCCGACATGAAAGGTTTCGTCGCCTGCGCGCTGGCCGCAGTTCCTGATTATGTATCGCGGCGGCTGACGGTGCCGATCCACCTGGCGTTCTCCTACGACGAGGAAATCGGCTGTCTGGGCGTGCGTCCGATGATTGCCGCGTTCGGCAGCCGGCTCATCAAGCCACGGATGGTTTTCGTCGGCGAGCCGACATCGATGAGCGTCGTCGATTCCCACAAGGGGCCGGTGCGCTGGCACATCGAGGTGAAGGGGCGCGCGGCCCATTCGAGCATGGCGCCGCTGGGCGTCAATGCCATCGCGGTGGCGGGAAAGCTGCTGCGCGAGCTGTCCGACATAGAGCACGAACTCAAGCTGCGGCCGCAGAACCCGCGATTTGATCCGCCCTATGCGACGCTGCAGGTGACGCGCATCGACGGTGGGACGGCGACCAACATCGTTCCTGTCTCCTGCCTGATCGACTTCGACGTGCGTGCCATTCCGGGCGTCGACATCACCGCCATCGACAGGCGCATCCGCACGTTTGCTTCCAATGTCTGCGTGCCGGAGATGCAGAGAGTGGCACCCGAGGCCGGCATCCATATCGCCATCGCCAATCAGGTGCCGCCGTATTCCGCTGGAGAGACGTCAGAGGCGGTCGCGCTGGCGCTGAAGCTCGCCGGGCAGAATGAAACGCACGCGGTTTCGTATGCGACGGAGGCTGGATTGTTCCAGGTGGCGGGCTCACCCTCCGTCGTCATCGGTCCGGGCGACATCGCGCAAGCGCACACGGCCGACGAGTGGATTGCCAAAGACCAGCTGGATAAGTGCACCGCATTTCTCGAACGTCTCGGCGACTGGGCGGAGCACGGTTCGGCGGTGCGGTAAGGCGCGGGATCACGATGGGAACTTTCGGCACGCGCGCCGACTTATGACTGCAACCAGAAAAGTCGCAGCATACGGAGGCTCCCAGTGCAACCTTCAGCCCTTCACGCACTACTGATCGGCATTCTCATGATCGTTGGAGCGCTTCCCGCGGCAGCTGCGGAGGAAGAAGGCGATGCGGGAAAAATCGCTTTCAACAATTCCTGCCGCACCTGTCACTCATTCAAGGCAGGGGATAACCGGCTTGGGCCGACGCTGCATGGCGTCGTTGGCCGCAAAGCCGGTTCGGTCGAGGGCTATCAGTTCTCGTCAGCGATGCAGAGCTCAGGGCTCACGTGGGACGAAGCCAATCTGGATAAATTCATCGCCAATCCGGACACGGTCGTGCACGGAAATGCGATGAAGCCGTTCGGCGGCATCGCGGACGCGTCGGAGCGCGCCATGATCGTGTCCTACCTCAAGACCTTAAAATAGGTCAGGCGATCTCGTCGGGGGCGAAGCGGTAGGTCTTCGTGCAGAACTCGCACGTGACGGCGATCGTGCCGTCTGGCTCGCGCATATCGGTCAATTCGCGGGCGCCGAAGCTGTTGAGGAACGCAGCGACGCGCTCGCGCGAGCAACGGCAGAATGCCTCGATGGGCGCCGGCGGAAATGCACGCACGCCCTCCTCGTGGAACAGCCTGTAGAGCAACCGGTCCGGCGGCAGCGTCGGGTCAAGAAGCTCGTGATCCTCAACGGTAGAGGCGAGGATGCGCGTGCGCTCCCAGTCGTCTTCGGTTTCGCCGAGGTCGTCATCCTCGGGAGGCAGTTCGGCCTCCTCGTTGCCACCCTCGCTGGCCAGATGCTGGATCATCAGGCCGCCGGCGCGCCATTGCCAACGCCCCGGCGCTCCGTTCTCACCCGCGGTGTAGTGACGGGCGACGGCGAGCCGAAGGAAGGACGGGAGCTGCTCGGACTGACGGAAGTAGTTCAGTGCCGCTTCGCCGATACCTTCGCCCTCGAGCGCAACGATGCCCTGATAGCGCTCCATGTTTTCGCCGGGATCGATGGTGATGGCGAGGTGGCCCTCGCCCAAGAGAATTCTTGGATCGACCTCGTCATCATCGACAACGCGCCGCTTGTCGTAGCGCGCATAGCCACGCAGCCGGCCGGGCGGTTCGAAGCTGACAACGAGAAAGTCCAGCAAGCCATCCGACTTGGTCTGCAGCGTCAGCTTACCGTCGATCTTGAGGGCGGTGCCGAGCATGGCCGTCAACGCGACAGCCTCGCCCAGAGCCTGGGAAACCGCTACGGGGGCCGCGTGGTGCGAAAGGATCTCATCGATGGCGGGGCCGAGGCGGACCAAGCGCCCGATGACCCCAGAGGTGACGGTGCGGAACGGCAGCACGATGTCATCGCTCGGCGCAGCGCGGGTGGTTTCCGACTTCGCCGTAGCATCTGCCATCGCTATACCCCTAGGCCCCAGGCGAGGATCGCCTTCTGCACGTGGAGGCGGTTCTCTGCCTCATCAAATACGACCGATTGCGGACCATCGATCACATCCTCGGTGACTTCCTTGCCGCGATAGGCGGGTAGGC
>JBAZYB010000220.1:0-6831 GCA_041659545.1 Hyphomicrobium sp. | reverse complement strand
AAGAGGTGTTCCTTTCCGGTCAGGCCGGCATCGAGCGGCAGTTCAACACACTCGGTAAGACGACGATCTACGCCAACTATTACACCTTCAGCGGTGGCGCTCCGACAGTACTCAGCGTGAGCGCCACCGACCCTCTCAATCCTGTCGGTGCCGGCACCTGGTCGGTATGGCAATCGAACGTCGATATCCGGGGCGGCGGCATCGCGCAGGGCATCGATAGCGCCGCAATGATCCTTTATCTCAATTACCGCCGTGTCAGCGGACGGATCACCCTGCGCGAGCTGCAGGATGGTAGCGCAACAGGCGCGCTCGCCGATGCGCCGATCGACGACCTCGACCTGGTGATGAGTGGCGCCGTCATTCGCTTTTAGCGCCGCTGGGTCGCAGCACGCCGCGTCACTCGACGGCCTGCCGGATCACACCATGCACGAAGGCGAGCTTGTCGACCGCAACCTCGGGAATGACGAATGGATAGAAGTCCTCATGACCCATGCTGCGATTGATGTCGTTGAGCGCCAACGTCAGCGGCACCCAGCGCTTGATGAGTGAGGAAAAGCTCTCGGCTCGGTAGACATCGAGAGGACGTAGCTGCCACGGACCGGCGCCGAATGGCCCGATCTTCGGTTCCAGTCGATGCACCGCGGCCGTATCCAGCGCGTCGACCATATGCAGGTAATGCGCCCAGGTCTCCGCCCAGTCTTCCCACGGGTGCGAACTTGCGTAGGCCGAAACGTGGCTCAGTGCCCAATCGGCCGGCGGCCCTTGCGCATGGTGGCGCTCCAGAGCCGCCCCGTAGTGCTCGCGTTCATCGCCAAACAGCCGGCGGAACCTATCGATGTTGTAGGTATCGTCGATCAGCAGCATCCAATAATAGTGCCCGCTTTCGTGTCGCAGGTGCCCGAGCAGCGAGCGGTAGGTTTCCGCCATCGCCTTGCGCTGGCGCTCGCGTTCGACCGAGTCTGCTTCGCCGACCGCAATGGTGATCACGCCGTCCAGGTGGCCCGTGAGGGCATCGTTGAGGAAGTCGAAATTGAGCGGCGCCTTACCCATCGCCGCCCCATCCAGCGGCAATCCCAGGCGAAGCAGCGAATAGATCAGCCGCTTCTTGGCGCGCTCAAACTCTCCCCAAGCGAGAACGTTGACGGGATCGGCGAGGTTCGGGATCGTACGGTTCAGGTCGCAGGCGGCACAAAAGTCGGAAGGAGAATCGTCAGGAACCAGCCAGTTGCACACGCCGTGCGCCATGTTCGCACAAAAGCGCAACCGTATTCCCGAGCTCTTTTTGTATTCGCGATAGAGACTGTCGCTGGTCGAGACGAGGGCGCGGATCTCAAGCTTATCAGAGCGGAATCCGAGCGCATGCCCGCAGCGCAAGCACTGGAAATTCTCGAAATAGACCGTGTTGCCGCACGCCCCGCATCTGAATGTTTTCACCCCAGCCCGGCCTCTCCGCTCGCAGCACCGGCGCAATTAGCGCCGGAGAACTCGTGAACACCCCAATATTATCTGCCTAAACTTCTTGCAGCGCGCCTAACCCCCAGGCAATGCCTGATCTTCGTGCGCAGCAAAAGATGTTCTATGGTCCTCACGCTGCGCCGCACAAGGCACTTCTTTTGAATGGGTCCTGATGCCTATCCATGTCGCCCTCACTCACCGCACCGCATACCGCTATGATCGTGTCATCGGAATGGGTCCGCAGGTCATTCGACTGCGTCCCGCCCCTCATTGCCGAACGCCGATCCTGAGCTATTCGCTCAACATCGAGCCCAAGACACACTTCCTCAATTGGCAACAGGACCCGTTCGCCAACTACTGCGGGCGCGTCCTGATCCCCGAAAAGACGGATCGCTTCGTCGTTACCGTCGATCTCGTCGCCGACATGGCGGTGATCAATCCCTTCGAATTCTACGTTGAAGAAGGCTCGAAAGACTGGCCGTTCACCTATGAGCCAGAGCTCAAGAAGGAACTGACGCCCTACCTCGAGCCGGCCCCTCTCGGCCCCCTGGTACGCAAGTTCCTCGCCTCCATGCCCAAGCGCAAATTGGGCACCGTGGATTTCCTCATCGATCTCAACCAACGTCTCCGCAACGAAGTCAGCTACTGCGTGCGCCTTGAGCCCGGCATCCAGACACCGGAGGAAACACTCAGCAAGGCTTCGGGTTCTTGCCGCGACTCCGGCTGGCTGCTCGTACAGCTCTTGCGCAACATCGGCTTCGCAGCGCGTTTCGTTTCCGGTTACCTCATCCAGCTGCGCCCGGACGTAAAACCCGTCGATGGCGGTGCGGCAGGCGCCGACACTGACTTCACCGATCTGCATGCCTGGGCCGAGGTCTACGTACCGGGCGCTGGATGGATCGGCCTCGATCCCACATCCGGGTTGCTCGCTGGCGAAGGCCATATCCCGCTCGCAGCAACGCCCCAGCCATCGAGCGCTGCACCTATCAGCGGCGCCCACGAGCCGGCCGAGGTCAGCTTCGAGTTCGACATGAGTGTCGAGCGCATCCTCGAAACGCCCCGCGTCACGCTGCCCTACACCGAGGAGACGTGGCAGCAGATTCTCACTGCAGGTGATGTCGTGGATGAGCGTCTCGACAAAGCCGACGTACGCCTCAGCATGGGCGGCGAGCCGACGTTCGTCTCGATCGACGACATGGACGGCGAAGAGTGGAAGACCGGCGCCGTTGGGCCGACCAAGCGCACCTACGCCGAAGACCTCGTTCGCCGGCTGCGGGAACGCTTCGCGCCCGGCGGCCTGCTGCACTACGGCCAGGGCAAGTGGTATCCCGGCGAGCCCTTGCCGCGTTGGGCCTTCGCTCTTTATTGGCGACGTGACCAAGAACCGCTGTGGACCGACGACGCGCTCATCGACCGCGAGGACAAGCCCGCTCACGCCACGATCGCCGATGCTGAAAAGCTCATGGGTGCGCTCTGCACCCAGCTCGGCCTGCCCGCAGATAGCGGTGTGGCCGCCTTCGAGGACCCCGGCTACTACGCGCTCATAGAGCAGCGATTGCCACTCAACCTCACGCCCGCCGAGAGCAATCTCGAAGATCCCGCCGAACGCGCCCGCATGGTTCGCGTGTTCGAGCAGGGGCTCGAAAAGCCGGTCAGCTATGTACTTCCGGTGCAGGTGTGGCACTCCGCAGACTTGGGTCGCCGCTGGGTGACCGAGCGATGGGGCCTGCGCCGCGGCAGGCTCTTCCTCGTTCCGGGCTACTCGCCCGCCGGATTCCGTTTGCCGATAAACTCGCTGCCGGCGCTGCCAGCGACTGACTACCCGCACGTCCTGCCGCGCGATCCATTGAGCGATATGCCGCCGCTGCCCGAGCGCGAAATCCTCATCCAGCAACGGCGCGCCGTGACACTCCGCCCGGCGCCCGCTCCCCCGCCGCTGGGACCGAGCGAGATTTACGGCTCAGTGCGCACCGCACTGGCCATCGAGCCGCGCGACGGACATCTGTGCGTCTTCCTGCCCCCCGTCGAAGACGCCCTGGATTTCACCTCTCTCATCGCCGCGGTCGAGGAGGCAGCAAGCTCCGTCGGCCTGCCGGTTCACATCGAGGGCTACCCGCCGCCAGACGATCCGCGCATCAACGTAATCAAGGTGACGCCCGACCCGGGCGTGATCGAGGTGAATGTGCATCCAGCAACGAGCTGGAAAGAGGTCGTCAAGATCACCACGGCCGTATACGAAGAGGCCCACCAGACCCGCCTTGGCACCGACAAATATCAGCTCGACGGACGCCACACAGGCACCGGCGGTGGAAATCATATCGTCATTGGCGGTATCTCTCCGGCCGACAGTCCCTTCCTGCGCCGCCCCGATCTCCTCGCCTCGATTGTCACCTATTGGCAGAACCACCCCTCGCTCTCGTACCTCTTCTCTGGGCTATTCATCGGCGCGACCAGTCAGGCGCCGCGCCTCGACGAGGCACGCTTTGAATCACTCTATGAGCTCGAGATCGCTCTCAAGCAGATGCCGGATCCCGCACACGGCAGCGTTCCGCCCTGGCTGGTCGATCGCATTTTCCGCCACCTTCTCGTCGACGTAACCGGCAACACCCACCGTGCCGAAATCTGCATCGACAAGCTCTACTCGCCCGATAGTCAAACAGGGCGTCTCGGCCTCGTCGAATTCCGCTCGTTCGAGATGCCGCCGCACGCACGCATGAGCGTGGTCCAGCAACTCCTTATTCGCGCCTTCGTCGCCATGTTCTGGGACCGCCCCTATCGCGGCAAGGTGGTCCGCTGGGGAACAGCGCTGCAGGACCGCTTCATGCTCCCGCACTTCCTTTGGGCGGATTTCGCCGAGGTTGTCGGCGAGCTGAAAGAAGCCGGGCTGCCCGTAGAGCTCGACTGGTTCAAGCCGCACTTCGAATTCCGCTTCCCACTCATCGGCGAGTTCGAGGCCTATGGCGTTGACGTTGAGCTTCGCCAAGCCCTCGAGCCGTGGCACGTCCTCGGCGAGGAAAACGCCGGTGGCGGCACCGCGCGCTTCGTCGACAGCTCACTCGATCGTTTGCAGGTCAAGGTCCGCGACGGCGCCAACGGCCGCTATGTCGTGACGTGCAATCGCCGCACCATGCCGCTCGTTTCCACCGGCACGTACGGCGAGAAGGTTGCCGGCGTACGCTTCCGCAGCTGGCTACCCGCGTCGTGCCTGCACCCGACGATCGACCCGCACGTACCGCTGGTCTTTGATGTCATCGACACATGGACCGGGCGCTCCGTCGGCGGCTGCCGCTATCACTCGGCCCACCCGGGCGGCCGCAACCTGGAAATATCGCCGATCAACTCCTACGAGGCCGAAGGACGCCGCTTGGCCCGCTTCGAATGCCTCGGGCACACGCCAGGACACATCACTCCGACGGCACCGGATATCAACCCAGACTATCCGCTGACGCTCGACCTGCGCACATGAGGCCAACGTCGGCGGGCACTGTCACTTAGCGGCCGCGCCCGCCGCCGGCAACATGCGTCGAAGGCTGGCATGCTCCCTGGCGAAGCACTATCCTCCCGCCGAACACAAGAGCCAGGCCGAACCGACATGCGCAACTTGCGGGGCATCGCCCCATGAATCTCGAAGCCCGGCAACCTGTGCAAAGCGATCGCAAGCTCCTCGCCGGCTACGTCAAACCGCAAGACGGCACCTGGGACGAGCTGCTCGACGCTGCCGGTAACGTGCGCCCCCACTGGCGCCCGTTTATTGATGCCCTCTCCACCCTGCCGGCTGCCGAACAGACCGAGCGCGCCGAAGGGCTGAACCGGCGCGTGCGCGAGATGGGCATCGCCCACGACATCTTCGCCGACCCGGCCGCCCCAGGAAAACGTTGGGAAGTCGATTTCATCCCGCTTGTCCTGGCGAGCACCGACTGGCACCAGCTTGAAAAGGCGATCCTCCAGCGCACCCGGCTGATGAACGCGATCCTCGCCGATGTCTATGGCGAGCAGCGCCTTCTGCGCGAGGGGCTCATCCCCCCGGCGCTCGTCTTCTCCGATCCCGCTTTCCTGACGCCCTGCCACGGTATCCAGCCAGCGTCCGGCTACCTCCAGTTCTACGCCATCGATTTCGCCCGCGAGGCCGACGGCAGCTGGCGCATCATCGACAACCACACCGAGACGCCGGCAGGTATTGGCTACGCTCTGGCCAACCGCGTGGTGCACACACATGTCGCCGGTGACCTGTTCGAGGCCTGCAACTGCCTGCGCCTAGCGCCGTTTTTCCAGAGCGTGCAGGCGGGCCTCACGGCCCTCACCGGGCGTCGCGATCCACGCATCGCACTGCTGACGCCAGGCTCGCATCACGACGACTATTTCAGCCACGCCTACCTCGCCCGCTACCTCGGTTATCTCCTCGTCGAGGGCAGCGACCTGCGGACAGCCGGCGATCGCGTCTTCCTGAAGACCCTTGAGGGCCTGAAGCGCATCGACCTCATCGTTCGCTGCGTCGAGGGCCGCCAGTGCGATCCTCTCGAACTCGACGCAGCCCGCTATGGCGGCCCGCCCGGCCTCGTGGCTGCTTGCCGCAAGAACCCCGAGTTGACCCGCAATGCGCTCGGGTCGGCAGTAGCGCAGAACCGCGGTCTCGCCGCCTACCTGCCGGCCATCTGCCGCAAACTGTATGGCGAAGAGCTACTCATCGCCGACGCTCCGCGCCGCTGGCTAGGCGAAGCCTCCAATCGCCAGCACGTACTCAACAATCTCGATCGCATGGTTGTGCGTCCAGCGCAGGAAGGCACAGGCCGGCCAGGCGGCGCGCAATACGGCCAGCTTGGCTCCAGCCTTACGGATGCCCAGCGACGCGCGCTAAAGGAAGAGATCGAGCTGCATGGCGAGACGCTCGTCGCCGAACAGCGCATCGGCTTCGGGACCACGCCGGCATTCACGCCTCGCGGCCTCGTACCGCAGCCATTTGCCGTTCGCATGTTCGTCGCCGCGACCGCCGACGGCTATACCGTCATGCCCGGCGGCCTCTCCATGGCCATCGTGCCCAACCTTGCTGTCGCACTCAGCGCGCCTGAGCCACGCACCCGCGATGTTTGGGTCGTCACCGATGGCGAAGTGCCGCCGCACCGCAGTCTTTGGCAGCCGACAATCGAAACCGCGCGCGTGCAGCGCTCGCAGCGGGTTATCCAAAGCCGCGTCGCCGACGACCTTTTCTGGCTGGGTCGATACGCCGAGCGCTCCGATTGGATCATGCGCGTACTGCGCAGCGCACTGCAGCCGCTGCGCGGCGACAATGCCCCCTCGCACGTTCAGGGTGCCGCGCTCGCCTGCCTCGAAGCTCTCGCCACAGGTGAAACCGATGCGACAGCGCCTGTCACGCTGAGC
>JBAZYB010000219.1:0-6847 GCA_041659545.1 Hyphomicrobium sp. | reverse complement strand
TGTCTGCTGCGCGATGGAAAGATCGCGTACGCGATCGCCAAAGAACGCATCACCCGCGAAAAGCACGCCACCGGCTTCTATCAGGAGGTCGTGGACTATTGCCTCGACGCCGAAGGCATCGAGTGGAGCGACATCGATCTGGTCGTGCGCAACTGCTACGTGCTTCCCGTGGAGGATATGGAGGAGCGCCTCGGTTACGAGGACGTGCCTGAGTTCATGGACTCTGCCGAGCGCAGGCAGGCCGCCAAGAATCCGCTGTTTCGCGCCACGGCTGATAAGGTCGAAGCGGTCTCGCACCACCTCGCGCATGCGTACAGCGCATTTGCCGCCTGCCCATTCGATGAGGGGGTGGTGATGATCGTGGACGGTGTTGGGAACTACGCCTGCGATGTTCGCGAGCCGGGCCAGCTCACCGAAGGCGTGGCACCGCTCGCCCGCGAGTCGGAGAGCTACTACCGCTTCAAGGGTACGAAGCTGGAGACTCTGAAGAAGGTTTGGCTGGAGCCCACGCGGGGTTTTCTCAGCGACGAGTTTTTCTTCATGGCGGGGCTTGGGGCACTCTATAGCCGGGTGTCCAGCTACATTTTTGGCGATTGGAACAAGTGCGGCGAGGTGATGGGACTGGCACCCTATGGGCGGGCCGACCGGATCGCTCCGCTGATGCGCATAGAGAATGGCGAGCTTGTCGCACCCGAGTGGACGGGTACCTTCAACAAGCTGTGGCTCGCTGACATCGATGAGGATTGGGAGGCGAGCGCCAACAAGTCCCATTGGGAGGACATGGCCTGGCGGGTGCAGAATGACACCGAGACAGTGCTGCTGGAACGCGCGCGCTGGCTACGTGAGACGACCGGGGCGCGCAACCTGTGCATTGCCGGTGGCGTCGGTCTCAACTGTGTCGCCAACGGTCGGCTGATCCGCGAGGCCGGATTTGACAACGTATGGATCCAGCCGGCGGCCGGTGATGACGGCGTGGCCATCGGCTGCGCCTATTACGGGCATCTTCATGTGCAGAAGAATCCGCGCTCGTTCGTCATGATCCATTCCAACCTTGGCAGGGCCTATGGCGACAAGGAACTGGGCGAAGCCTTGAGTGGCGGCTTAGTTCGCCTGGAAACGCAGTCACGCACGAGCGACGACATATGTGCGGAGGCGGCCAAGCTCTTGGCGGAGGGCAAAGTGCTCGGTTGGTTCCAGGGGCGGTCCGAGTTCGGTCCCCGTGCGCTCGGTAATCGCAGCATCATCGCCGATCCGCGCCACGCGGAGATGAAGGACATTCTCAACAGCCGCGTGAAACACCGCCAGGCGTTCCGTCCTTTTGCGCCTATCGTGCTTGCCGAACGGGCTGCGGAGATCTTCGAAGGCGAGGAAGAATCCCCCTTCATGCTGGTCGCCAAGCGCGTCCGGCCGGAATGGAAGGAGCGCGTTGCAGCCATTGTGCACGTCGACGGCACGGCGCGGGTGCAAACGGTTCGGCGGGAGACAAACGAGCGGCTTTATAGGCTCGTTGAGGCATTCGAGGCGATTACTGGCGTGCCGGTGCTCTTGAATACCTCATTCAATGTCAAAGGCGAGCCGATCGTCGAGACGCCGCGGGATGCGCTGCAGTGCTTTCTGACGACGGGGATCGATCACTTGGCGATCCACGATACGCTGATCTCAAAGAGCGCCCTGCACAAGGTTCTATCGCCGATCCTTGGCGTTTATTCTGACGTGTCAACGATGGTGCGGACCGGCTTGCAGGCCGACTAGAGTGCTCCGGAAGCACCCCTTGGATCAGGCGGAGGTGATTTTCTGTCGCTCCTGATCCTGGAAGGTGCGGCTGGCCCGGCTCTGCTGTTTTTCGATGTACATCTGCTTGTCTGCCTCGACCATCAGATCTTCGATGCTCGCCTCATTAGAGGTGGCCGTGGGGAGGAAATAGGAGAAGCCGACGCTGAAGGACAATGGCACTGCCCCGGGGACGCTGTTGTGCTCGGCGAGGGAGTTGACCAGTTCTTTGCGAATGCGACTGGCGACGCCTGGCCCTGCGGCGATGGCCAGGACAATGAACTCGTCGCCGCCGAGGCGGGCGATGACGTCGGAGTCCCGGAATGTTTGGCGGAGAATCTTGGCGGTGGTGACCAGTGCCTGGTCGCCGAATTCGTGCCCCAGGCCGTCGTTGATGCGCTTCATGCCGTCGAGATCGACGAAGGCCAGGGCAAGGCCGTAGCTCGAGCGGCGGGCGAGCTTTAGCTGCTCCTCGGCAACTGTGATGAAGCCACGGCGGTTATAGAGGCCGGTGAGGGTATCTGTCAGGGCGAGGCTCTGTAGCGCTGCGAGCAGGCGGTGGCGCTCTTGTGCATAGCGGATGACGCGCAATAGGAGCGCACGATCCATCTGAGACTTGAGAAGCCAATCCTGCGCGCCCTTACGCAAGGCATCGAGGGCGACAGCCTCATCGTTGATGCTGCTCAGGGCAATGATGGGCAGGCCCCCATGCGTTCTGTTGACTTCGACGAGGGCATTTACTCCGCATCCGTCGGGCAGTGCCAGGTCGACAAGCACGAGATCGAATTGCTCGCGGCGCATGTGGGTCAGCCCGCGGGCGAGGCGCGAGGCTGTCGTTACGCTAAATCGCGGCTCTGGCTTCAGCAGAAGTCGAATTAGCTGAGCGTCATGGACCGAGCTCTCAATGAGCAGAATTCGCGTGGATTCGGCCGAACGATCACCATTGAGATTCTCCCCCATTCCCGGGTCCACTCTCTACTTGCGCCGCATCCATCGGGTGCGGCTATCTTGTTGTTGGAACCGGCCTGCGCGGGTGCCACCGCTGCGGCCTCATCCTGGATAGACTGCCCGCTGTCGAGTGTTGAGGCGCCGCCAATCTGAGAACTTCATTGCCGCGTGATGAACGTCGTCCTGCATCGTTTATCGGTCGAGCTATCTGTCAATTGCAGGTTGTGTCCAAGGGGGTGCGGTCCCCGCATTCGCGAGTCGTAACGGATCGAACCATGACGGCCGAACTCAAACCACCTGAAGGATTGATCGACGGTTTCAAACGAGTTCGCCTCCCTGGCGACGGCGTGGAAATCGACGCGCTTGTCGGCGGTTCAGGCCCGCCGCTCCTGCTTCTGCATGGCTATCCGCAGACACGCGTCATGTGGCGCGCGATCGCACCTCAGCTCGCCGAGCAGTTCACGGTCGTTGTGCCGGACATGCGCGGCTACGGGCGATCCGCGAAGCCGTCGGGCGATGCCGATCACGTCAGATACTCCAAGCGAGCAATGGCCAAGGACCAGCTGGCTACGATGCTGGCCCTCGGATTTTCTCGCTTTGCGGTGGCGGGGCATGATCGGGGCGGGCGGGTCGCCTATCGCTTGGCACTCGATCATCCAGAAGCTGTCTCGGCACTGGCTGTGCTCGATATCATTCCCACCGCCGACGTTTGGGCGCGCGCCGATGCTGAAGGCGCGATGAGAATGTACCACTGGTACTTTCTTGCTAGGCCGCAGCCATTTCCGGAGAGATTGATCGGGGCCGATCCGGGGTTCTTTCTGCGCAGCGCATTGCAAGGCTGGGCGGCGCCCGGGTTCGCCTTCGACCCCGCTAACGTGGCCGACTATGTCGCCTGTTTCTCAGATCCGGCATCGATCCATGCGACCTGTGAGGACTACCGGGCAGGCTGGGGCGTCGACCGGACAAACGATGAAGCAGACCGCGGCAGGAAGAAGATCGCGGCGCCAGTGCTTGTTATCTGGTCGGAGGGGTTCAACGTCGCGAGGGGCGACCCGCTATCAACGTGGTCCGCGTGGGCCGACAGCGTCGAGGGCTGCGCCGTTCCCGGCGGTCATTTCGTATGCGAGGAGCAGCCTCGGCGGACGGCGCGGTTGCTGAGGGATTTCTTCGCGGCGAACGGCGCTCGGGGCTAGCCCACAAGGCATGGGCCGGGCTTTGCGGCATGAGGAAAAGCTGCCAGCTCGCGCTGATGCCAAATCGTGTATAGCGGCGTTCGCTTCCCCGTTTGCGCGACCGCCGACGGCTTGTTGCGCACCGAGACAGAGTGGACTTTGACGACGGGAGGGCACTGGCGTCAGTCAATGAGTAACCATCCGACGTGGTGCTGGTTGCCAGCTGTAACCAGGGCTTCTCGCCACGTTCGGCACGTCGGCATCGCACTGCTGCCGACTGGCAGCACCATTTGAGATCGCGAAAATATGTGCGGTGTCGCCGGAACCCGCTGCAGCGTCGGCGCGGAAGTCCAGCGTTGTGTATCTGAGGTGATTGATCAGCTTCAGACATGATCATCTCGGTCGCCAATGCTTACGTTGTAGCGATTAATTGCGACGTCGTCGATGCTTACGAACGTCGCGACCTCGAAGATGGCGAAGTCGGGTCGGATTGATGTGCGCCGCGCGCCTCTCGACTGCTTCGTTTTGATATCGGCAAAGGCGCGACCGCGCGCGTTGATCGCTGTCGGTGGTTTGTGAAGGCATCGTTCGCTGAGAGCATTGCGTACAGTCCATTCATCAGCGCGTCTCGTATGTCGACGGCAGGCCGTCCAAGCCGCCTCGGATGCGTGAGGGGATCGAAGCGCGCCGAGACTTTGACAGCCCGTCGCGATGACGAGGCAGAAGTCCGGGTTCGATTGCGATCGACGGTCGGAGCTGCGTGCGCGACTGACAATGGTCAATATCGCAGTCGAAGAAGTCGGCGCGCGGCATGCGTGTGTGCACCGAGCCCAAGCCTATCGGGTTCGCATGCGCCTACCGGGGATGCATCGTATAGCCGTGGGGCGATGCACTGGCGCGTTCCAGGGCCGCCATTTTGAAATAAATTTCACCTATCATGTAAGACAGCTAGTGGCATCCGCCACACGACAAACCTATATTCTGCTCAGCCAACCCCGCGCGAGGGAGCCAGCCAGCATGATCAATTTCACTGTCAACGGGTCAAAAGTCGCCGTCCCGGTCGAAGGCGAGATGCCGCTTCTATGGGTCATCCGCGACGTCCTCGGGATGACCGGTACGAAGTTCGGTTGTGGGGTCGGCCAGTGCGGCGCCTGCACTGTGCATGTGGACGGAGAGCCGCAACGCTCTTGTTTGACGCCGGTCTCGGAGGTCGCGGATCGGGCTGTCACGACCATCGAGGGGATTGGAGCGACAAAGTCCGGGAAAGCCGTCCAGGAGGCGTGGCTCGATCTCGAGGTCGTGCAGTGCGGTTACTGCCAGTCGGGCCAGATCATGAGCGCAGCGGCGCTCGTTGCGGCGACTCCAGAACCCAGCGATGCCGACATCGACCAGGGCATGTCGGGCAATATCTGTCGCTGCGGCACTTACGTGCGCATCCGTGAGGCGATCAAGCAGGCAGCCAAAGCCGCAGGGAGCAAGTGAGGCCCGCCATGCTCAAGCAAGCTCAGATGTCGGCCGCGGGCAATGTTACGCGGCGTCGGTTTCTACAGGCGGGCGCCGCATTCGGTGGCGGTCTCATGATCGGCTGGGTCGAGGTCGCGGAAGCCGAGCCCGGCAGTATGCCGGTGCATGAGTTCGCCCCCGATGCCTTCATTAGGATAGACCGCGAGGGCAAGGTGACGATCGTGTCGCCGTCGATCGAGATGGGGCAGGGGACCTACACCTCCCTGCCGATGCTGGTGGCAGAAGAACTCGACGTCGACATGAAGAATGTCGGCGTCACGCATTCACCGCCGAGCAACAAGCTGTACGGGAATCCGGCACTTGGGGGGGCCCAGATGACCGGTGGCTCGACGGCGATCCGTGGGTTCTATACGCCGCTGCGCGAGGCGGGAGCTACTGCGCGCGAGATGCTTGTGGCCGCCGCCGCCACCAAACTCGGCGTCGACGCTGCGGAGCTCACGACCGAGGCGGGTCAGGTCGTCCACGCCAAGAGCGGACAAAAGGTCGGTTATGGCGCGTTGGTCGATGAAGCAGCAGTGCTGCCAGTGCCGACAAATGTCAAACTGAAGGAGCCGAGCCAGTTCCGCATCATCGGCACGCCGGTCAAACGCCTCGACGCCGGCGGCAAGGTGGACGGCACGGCCAAATTTGGGATCGATGCTCAGGTGCCGGGCATGAAGATTGCCACCATCGCTATCTCGCCGGTCTTCGGCGGGACTTTGGCGTCGGTGAACGAGGCTGCGGCCTTGGCGGTGCCCGGTGTCCATCAGGTGGCCAAGCTCGACGATGCCGTTGCCGTCATTGCCGACAACTATTGGGCGGCGAAGCAGGGCCTAGCGGCGGCGGAGGCCAAGTTCAACGACGGCCCGCACGCCAAGCTCTCAACGGCGGACGTGGTGGCGGGATTGGTAAAGGCATCGGAGCGCGACGGTGCCGTAGGCAAGAAAGAGGGCGATGCCGTCGGAGCGTTCGCGAGCGCAGCCACAAAGCTCGAGAGTGTCTACCAGAACCCGTTTCTGGCGCATGCCACCATGGAGCCCCTCAACTGCACGATGCACGTGACGCCGGAGGGATGCGATGTCTGGGTCGGCACGCAGATACCGGCAAACGCGCAGCTCGCGGTGTCGAAGGTTCTTGGCATCGAACAGGAGAAGGTGCGCATCCACAATCATCTGTTGGGTGGCGGCTTCGGCAGGCGACTGGAGTACGACTTCATTGTGCTCGCAGCGCAAGTCGCCAAGCAGTCGAAGTATCCAGTGAAGGTCGTGTGGAGCCGCGAGGAGGACATCCAGCACGATATGTACAGGCCCTACTACTATGACCGTATCAGCGCCGGGCTCGACGCCGACGGCAAGCTCGTCGCTTGGAAACATCGCGTTGTTGGCTCTTCGATCATGGCGCGCTTTTTTCCTGAAGCGTTCAAGGGCGGGCTGGACATCGATGCTGTCGATGGT
>JBAZYB010000218.1:0-6953 GCA_041659545.1 Hyphomicrobium sp. | reverse complement strand
CACGTCCCAGAGTGCCGAACTCGCGCGCCGCCTCGTCGATACTCAGGAGCAGGAACGGCGTCACATCGCACGCGAACTTCACGACGATATTGCGCAGAAGCTCAGCGCGCTGAGCGCGCATGCGGCGTGCTTGCGGACCCGAGCGCAGCGCGAGGTTCCTTCGCTCTCCGGTGACGCAAAAGAACTGGAAGGCATGGCTTCCAGCTTGATGGTCTCGCTTCGCCGGACCCTCAACTATCTACGGCCACAGGAGATCGATGATCTGGGGCTCATCCAGAGCCTCGAGGACCTCGTGGCAGGACACAACAAGAGCGCCGCCGGGCGTACCAGCTATTCGATCGAGACGGCGGGGGATGTGGGGCGCCTCAGGGCCGAAACGAGCGCTCATGTCTTCAGGATCGTGCAGGAGGCGCTGACCAACGCTTCAAAGCACGCCAATGCACGCAACGTTAAAGTGCTGCTCGGGCAGATCGCCGATATGGGCCGGGAGACGATCAGGCTTTCCGTTGTCGATGATGGATGCGGGCTGTCTCCAGGTGCGAGGGCGTCGACCTATGGTGGTTCCGGCATGATCGGCATGCGCGAGCGCGTCGTCGCGCTAAGCGGAGAACTCGTCGCCGGTCCGCTGCCCAGCGGCGGCTTCCGGCTTCAAGTAGAGTTTCCCATCCACGCACGAGGGGTCGCATGAGCGAGAGCATCCGCGTACTGCTGGTCGACGATCACGCGGTCGTGCGGCAGGGATACCGCCGGCTGATCGAGATGCACCAAGGCATCGACGTCGTTGCCGAGGCGGAAGACGCTGCCACTGGGTATCAGGCGTTCAAGAACGCCAACCCCGATGTCGTTGTCGTCGATATTTCGATGCCTGGGCGCGGCGGCATCGATCTGGTCCGGCAAATACGCCAAAGAGACCCACTCGCTCGCATTCTCATCTTCACGATGCACGCCAGCCCCACATACGCCCAGCAGGCCTTTCGTGCCGGCGCCAAAGGCTATGTCACGAAAAGCAGCCCTCCCGACGTCTTGGTGAGCGCGATCCGAAGCGTTTCTGCAGGTCGCCCCGCGCTATGCGCCGAGATAAGCCAGGCGATCGCTACAAGCAGACTGAGCGGCGACGCGTCGGCAGTGGACGAGTTGACGCCGCGCGAGTTCGAAGTCCTGCGCATGATCCTCAATGCGAAATCGACCGACGCGATTGCGTCAGCATTCAACCTCAGCCCCAAGACGGTGGCGAACTATCACTACGAGATAAAAGTGAAGCTGGGAGTCCGCTCGGACATTGAGCTGGTTTACTTGTGCATGCGGCAGGGACTGGTGGAGCCGCTGGAGGAGCCAAGCGCGGCGTAAGCGCCCCAAGGCCGAAGTTCGTCGAGATCGCGCCGCAGCCGTCACGCCAGTTGGGGCATGGGTTGAGCGGCGACTCCGATGAGAATTGGGACAGCGCCGATCTCGGCCCCCTCACCTGCCGCGCGGCCGCAAGCTCCAGCGCGCTGAGGAGCTGACGCGCCGCACTAGAAATTGATCAGCGCGCCGGTCGAGACATAGCGGAAGTCATCGATCTCGCCCAGCGATGTGCCTTCGATGTGGGCGTGCTGTTCGCGATACTTGATCCATAGCGACATCGACGCGGAGTCGATTTCCTGCACCAGGCCTGCACCGAAGCGCTCAAATCTGCTCGAAGTGGCGCCTTCTGCAAGCGCCGCCGGCGAAAGCTGGTCGATGTAGGCGCCATATTCGGCATAGAGGACACTGTGTCCGGGCGACAGCCATTGGCGGCGAATGCCGCCCTTCAGATACCACTGATGCGAATTGGGCTCCGTGAAGCCGGCGAGCGTCTCTTTGCCGTTGTTGTTTTCGTTGCCATAGGCGGCGTGAAGGAAGAGCCCACTGGCGAGATGCTGGGCATAGCCGCCAACCTGAAAAACCGCGGAGTCCTTGGCATGTGACACGGGTAGCGGCTGCGTCGCCTCGTCAGTGTTGACGGAGTAGCCGGTACCAAAAGCCAGTTTAAAGCCGCTCTTCTCGCCGGTGTAGCGCCCTGCAACCTCCCAATCGTCGTCCTCTCCCCAGCTCGCCGACATCGAGAATCCGGCAAAGGTGGGGCTGTCGTAGCGCACGCCATTCATGACGATGCCGTCGCAATCACCGCCCCAGGGGCGCTGTTGCGCGTAGCAGTAGGCGAAATCGCCCCAACGCAGCTTAGAGAGCGCACCGTTCGCGCGTAAGAAGAACGCATTGCCGTCGAACAACACATAGTTGGCAATGACCTGCGTACCCGAAAGGTCGGTGAACATGGCCGCGCTCTTGGCTGCGAGCGCATTTTTGCCCAAGCTAAATTTGCCGAGATACTCGCTCGCTAAGAACCAGTTCGCCATCTGTACATTGAGGCCTTGGTTGGTACTCGGCACCGTTTGGCTAGACCCCATGGGGTTGTCGGTAAGGTCCTGAACGCGGAGCATGTAGCCGACCTTCCATCCCGGCGAGATCGCGGCTTGGCCGGTGAAGCGGAAGTTGGTTGCCTGCGTCGGGCCTATGTCGGAAATGTAGGCATTCCGCTCCCCGCCATCATCCCAGAACATGATCTGCTTGGTGACGTATCCGGTGAGCGTCAGTGACACCTTACGATTGCCTTTGCGTGCGGTGGTGGCCTCCAACCCGGCGATGCGCTCTTCCAGGTCCGCACAGCAGTCGCCGCCCAGATCGGCAGCTCCCGCGCCTGTAGCGAGGAAGAGGCCCGCACTGACGATCGCGACGCGAAACGCTACTTTTACTCTACTCATGACGCTAATCTACGCTCCACGCTTCGTTCACGCATTCAAGCAGGCGGCCACCGGCGACCGTGCGATAGCTTTCGCAGGATGATTTTCCGCACGCACACCGATGAGGATGATGCACGGGGCCCCGCTTTCGACCGCCGCGATGCGTTGCGGCAGCGTGGCCAGCGTTCCGCCGACGATCTGCTGATCGGCACGCGTCGCGTTAAAAACGGCGACAGCTGCATGACTTGGCGCCAAGCCGCGACGCTGCAGCTCTGCGCAGAGGACCCCGATGGTCGCTCTCGGCATGTAGACCGCGGTCGTCGCTTTGGGATCGGCAAGACCGGCCCAATCGAAGTCGTCCGGCAATTGCCCTGCGGCGGCGTGGCCAGTGATGGCCTGGAAGCGCCGCGCGCCACGGCGGCGCGTCAGTCCGATGCCCAATGCACTGGCTGCACCTTGGGCTGCCGAGATGCCGGGAACGACCGTGTACCCGATGCCAGCGTGCTCTAGCGCCGCGATCTCCTCGTCGAGGCGCCCGAACATCAACGGGTCGCCAGCCTTGAGTCGAACGACACGGCGGCCTGCACACGCGTGACCGACCATCAGCGCGTTGATGTCGGATTGGCGGCAGGCGCGGCCGTAGCCTTTCTTACCGACGTCGATACGCTCGACGTGCGTTGGCGCCAGGGCGAGAATTTCGTCGGATACAAGCTGGTCGTGCAGGATCACATCGGCTGTCTGCAATGCGCGAAGAGCTTTGATCGTCAGCAGCTCTGGATCGCCCGGGCCGGCTCCGACGAGCCAGATGTGGGCATTTTTCACGTGTCGTGAGGCGGTCGCTGCAGGGTGTCCGTCGCGCCGCTGGATCGTGGCGCGCACGATGCCGCCAACGCGCTGTAGGGTGACAGCGAGAAGCTCCGCGAGTGTCGGTCCTAATGTCAGCGCGCCACGCATATTTTTCCCTCAGTTCGGTGTGACGAGCGATGCCAGCGCTGCAGCAGAACGCATGGCCCGCTGGCGCTCGATGATGTTGCCGATCTCGGCGCGGCAGGAGCCGCAATTGGTGCCAGCCTGTGTCGCGTTGCCGACCGCTGCGACGGTGGAGCAGCCGCGCGTAACGGCGGTGGCGATCTCGTTGGCGCCCACGCCGAAGCAGGCACAGACGGTGGCACCTCGATCTGCGGCACCCGCACCTGGACGCCCCGCGAGCACGGCGCTGCGCTTCAACGATGTCATGTCGGGCGGTCCGAGCTGGGAGATCGCCCATTCTCGCGCGACTGCAACTGGCTCGGGCGCGAGGAAGACCGTACCCGTGAGATTGCCGTCGTCGTAGCAGGCGAACCGCATGCGACCTGTTTGCCTGTCGTGATAGGCCACAACATCACCCTCGCCGCCAACGAGCCTGCGCACGAACTCGGTCCAGTCGGCGCGGCCGGCGGTGAAGGCCATCTCGACCCGCCAGCCTCCGTTGCATTTGGCTATGGCCCAGTAGGCCGCGTCGATGGAGACCGGCTTGCGCCGCAGTACGGCGAAACCGTAGGTCTCCGCAACGAAGCGTTCGATGCGCGCCGGCACATTCTTCAGAGCCGGTTGACCGGAGTGCGGATCCGCGATGCCAGCGATCAAAACGTCCACGCGTGCACGTGAGGCGAACTGGTCGTTCCAGTGCATCGGCACGAAGATGGAGCCGATAGGCTGGCGCGGGGTAATGAGAGCGCGCACAAGGATGGCATCGAGTCCGGTCGACACGCGCACGATATCCGCATCGCCGACGTGATGGCGCGCGGCGTCCTCCGGGTGGATCTCCACGAATGGCTCGGCGTAGTGCTGCGATAGGCGCGAGCTCTTGCCGGTGCGCGTCATCGTATGCCAGTGGTCGCGCACGCGGCCAGTGTTGAGCGTGAGCGGGAAGCCGGGTGTACTCCGTTCCGGCGCGACAGCCTCAACAGATACGAAGCGCGCTTTGCCATCACCGGTGTAGAAGCGACCCTCGGCAAACATGCGCTGCTCGGGTGTGCGGCCAATAGCGCTCGGCCATTGAAACGGTGCGAGATCTTCATATCCTGCCGCGTCGATTGCGGTGCAGGCGCCGATGTCGAAGTCGCGCGTCCCACAATTCTCGAACGCCGAGAGCGCTGCATGCTCGGCGAATATCTCGGCCGGATCGGCGTAAGCAAAGGCAGCGCCGTGCCCCATACGGCGGGCCACCTCTGAGACGATCCACCAGTCGGGGCGCGCGTCGCCGGGGGACTGCAGGAAGCTGCGCTGGCGCGAGATCCGCCGCTCGGAGTTGGTTACGGTGCCGTCTTTCTCACCCCAGGCCGTTGCCGGCAGAAGTACATGCGCAAAACCAGCCGTATCGGTGCACGCGGTGACATCCGTAACCACGACGAACGGGCAAGCGCGAATGGCTGCCGCGACGTTCTCCGCATCCGGCATCGATACGACGGGATTGGTCGCCATGATCCACAGTGCCTTGATGCGACCATCACCGACGGCGCGAAACATATCGACGGCCTTGAGGCCAGAATGCTGCGCAATCGTCGGCGCACGCCAGAAGCGCTGCACACGCTCGCGGTCGGCGGCGTCCTCGATCGCCATGTGCGCGGCCAGCATATTGGCGAGCCCGCCGACCTCGCGTCCGCCCATTGCGTTCGGCTGACCGGTCACGGAAAACGGGCCCATGCCGGGCCGACCGATGCGACCCGTCGCCAAGTGACAGTTTATGATGGCGTTGACCTTGTCGGTGCCCGCCGCCGACTGGTTGACCCCCTGGCTGTAGATGGAGACCGTGCGTTCAGTGGCCGCAAAGAGCGTGAAGAATTCCTCCAGTGCAGGTGCCGATATGCCGGTTAGACGCGCGAGCGCGTAGGCGTCGAGTGTCTCGGTCGCCCGGAGGGCTTCACTGAACCCGCTTGTGTGCTGCTTGATGTAGCTGCGATCGATTGTGCGAGTGCGGGCGAGGTGCCTCAGCAGGCCGAGAAACAGCGGCACGTCGCCGTCTGGCTTTATCGCCAAGTGGAGGTCGGCGATGTCGGCGGTCGCTGTGCGGCGCGGGTCGATCAGCACCACCTTCATCTGCGGCCGTTTCTCTTTGGCCGCAGCGATGCGCTGATAGAGAACCGGATGACACCACGCGAGGTTGGTGCCGACGAGTACGACGAGATCGGCAAGTTCCAGATCCTCGTAGCATCCCGGAACGGTATCGGCGCCGAACGCCCGCCGATGGCCTGCAACCGACGACGCCATGCACAGGCGCGAGTTGGTGTCGATGTTGGCCGAGCCGACGAAGCCCTTCATCAGCTTGTTGGCGACGTAATAGTCCTCAGTGAGCAGCTGGCCGGACACGTAGAAGGCGACCGAATCCGGACCGTGCGCGCGAATGGTGTCGTTGAATCTCTCGGCGACGAGATCGAGGGCATCGTTCCAACCGGTGCGCGCTCCCTGGATTTCGGGGTAGAGGAGACGGTCTTCGAGCCCAATCGTCTCCGCGAGCGCGGACCCCTTCGAGCAGAGGCGTCCGAAGTTTGCCGGATGCTCGGGATCACCGCGTACGCTGACCTCGCCGGCGCCGCTCCTTTCGGCGATTACGCCACAGCCGACACCGCAGTAAGGGCAAGTTGTTTTGATCGAGCGTGGCGCCGCCATCTCCATGGTCAGGCTGCTCTTTCTGCGCGCGAACCGGGCGCAATATAGAGCTTGCCGTCCTCGACCTTCACCTGAAGGGTGCGCACGCATCCCTCGTCGGCGCCTTGCGCTTTGCCGCTTTCGAGCGAGATCACCCAGTTATGCAGCGGACAGGTGACCGACGCCCCATGGACGATGCCCTGGCTCAGCGGGCCACCCTTGTGCGGGCAATGGTCGTCGACGGCGAACACGCGGTCATCGCCCGTGCGGAACACGGCGATTTTGCCCGCTGGCGTTTCGATGCAGCGCGCGCCGCGTTGCGGAATGTCGACGAGCAAGCCGATGGCGATCCATTGCATGCGCTTCACTCCGCTGCCTGGGGTAGGCCGACCGCGGCAAGCGGACGGAACTCGTGCTTGTGCAGGCCGGAGACGCGCTCCGACCAGGGATCGACCTGGGCGAACTTCTGCGAGTGGACGAAGCGATCGTAGTAACCGCGGCGGCGCACGATATCGTCGAGCACTTGGCGGCGAATTTCCTCCACGCCAATGCGCTTGGCCCATTTGT
>JBAZYB010000217.1:0-6962 GCA_041659545.1 Hyphomicrobium sp. | reverse complement strand
AGGCCGCCAGCACGCCCGAACGCACGCGGCTGTCGAGCGATGACCCCGCCGCAGCGGCATCGTCACCGAGCGATCGTTGATGTGCGAATTCCGTCGTCAGCGAATAGGGGTCGAGGACGGCCGCCAAGACGAATCCATGACTGGCCAGATTGGCGAGCGTGTAGGTGTTGTCGATTCGCTGCCCCGGAGCTTCCGGCAGATACGTAATGAGACGCAGCTTTTCCTCGCCTGACAGCAAGCTTGCGTCGCGATGTGCTGGAGCCTGTGTCGGCCACAAAAAGCGCGCGCAATAATCCCGCCAGCGGCTGGTCGTAACGCCCTCCGTCGGATACCAGAATTGAACTTTGAGCACGCGCTGTCGCGTCCCCGCGATCTTAAGCTGGACCTGCAAAGTCCCAACTTTGAGCGACCCGGTGTACTGCATGATCGCCAATGGTTCTTGGGCGCTGTGGAGCACCGGTGAATTCCAGGTTCTAGGGTTCAGCTTCGAGCCGCGACGGTGGCAGGGTTGGAGCGGAGAATTTGCGCTGCTCCTGCCGTCGCGTCCGTGTTGGCGTGAAATGCGGTGCTTCTCGATTCGAACGGCTCCTCGGCCAGTGCATGGTGATCGTGCATGTTCACGGCAGTAGCGAATGCTTGAAGAACTTGCTGCCGGAAGCGTTGCGGAGAAAAGCGCGCCGCATTCTCGCGACATGCCGTGCCTTGCAGCAGGTCTCCATGCGTCTCGAAGCGCTCGATCGCTTCGCTCAAAGACTCGACCGACTGGCGGTCGAACAGCACGCCTGTAGGTGCCGTGCTCTGCCCCAGTGGCCGCACGATATCCCGGGCTCCGCCGCGGCTGAATGCAATGAGAGGTGTCCCGCACCCCTGCGCCTCGACCAGCGCAATGCCGAAGTCCTCGCAACCGGCAAAGACGAGTGCGCGCGCGTTGGATACGACTTTGAGATACTCGGACCGTGGCAGGAATCCGGTGAACTCCACGTTGGGTCCGGCAATGTCGCGCAGTGCGCGTGCCTGCTGGCCGCCACCGACGACGATCAGTTTCCGATGCGGCGTGGCCGCGAAGGCGCGGATGACGAGATCGGTGCGCTTATACGGCGCCAGGAACGATGCCGTGACGTAGTAGTCGTCCTTCTCGGCCACGAACGGCAGCTCATCGAGCGGCACCGGCGGAAACACGACCTGCGCCCCCCGGCCGTAGACGCGCTTGATGCGCGAGCGGATGTAGTTGGAGTTGGCGAGCATGATGTCCGGCCCGCTCGCCGTCCGCACGTCCCAGGTGCGCAGCTTGTGCGCAAAGTAGCGAAACGCCAGCCCCTTCGGGCCATATCCCAGCCGCCCCTGCTCCAGATACGAGAACTGCTCGTCCCACGCGTAGCGGATGGGGCTGTGCACGTAGCACAGATGCGGCTGATCGGGCCGGGTGAGAACGCCGCGAGAGAAGGCGGCAGATGACGACACCACGGCATCATACCCGGTGAGATCGAACTGCTCGATCAGAAGCGGACAGATTGGAAACAGCGCGCGGTAGTAGCGTTCGACCTTCGGCAGCTTGTTGGCCACGGACGTGTGAAACGTGACCCCCGGGAAATGCTCTTTCTTGATTTCCTCAGGTAGAAAATCGAAGAGCGTGAAGACTTCCGCTCCCGGGAAAATCCTGCACAACTCGGCGAGCACCCGCTCACCACCGCGAAAATCGGGGCACCAGTCGTGGACGATGGCGACCCGCTTCGGCAGCGGTGCCTGTTCGGCCCTACGTGTCAGGTCGGGCAGTTGGCTATGGATGGCGGCCACCTTGTGCGACACGGATTCCCCGCTCCTATTGTGCGGTAGTCATCAGCCGAGCAGCTTGCTGCGTCACAAGCTGTCGACACTGACCGGCGTAAGCGAACATGCCCTGAGTATTCGAAGCGGGCATGTTCACCACAAGCCGAACGATAGTTTCTGGTCCGTAAGGATCTGTGGTTGGGTGCAGCGCGCAAGGGCTGCCTCAGGCGCTGCATCCTCTCCATTGGAAGCATGCAAGGCGCCAAAAGTCGTAGGGCGGTTACGGCGTGGTGGCGGGGACATGATCCAGGCTAGTCTTTTGTCGCTGCTCCCCTTGCCGCCCCACACCAATAATCTAGTGCTCGATAATTACTCCCCGGCAGAAGCCGCGCGCCAATCGGTGCGCGTTCCATCTGCGGTCCTGGACATGCACACGAGTGCGGAGCGCGTATTGCGATGATTGAAAATTGGGTTCGACCGCTGGCCATGGCTTTGGTCCTCGGCTACCTGATCCTGCCGCCTGCGGGCGTCATTGCCGCCGGGTCCAGTCACGAGGCGGCCTCTGCCTATCGCCTAGGCCCTCAGGACAAGGTCAGTATCAAAGTCTACGAATGGCGCCCGGCCCGCGACGAGATCTATGAGTGGTCGGCCTTCAAGGCGGAACATACGGTCGACAGCTCCGGCATCCTGTCGCTGCCATTGCTCGGGAGCATTTTGGCACGTGGCCTGACGACGGATGAACTCGCGCGCTCGATCGGTGAGCGGCTCCAAGATAAAATGGGCCTTGCGGAAAGCCCCGACATCACCATCGAGCTGGTCCAGCACCGTCCCTTCTACGTGGTCGGCGCCGTCGAAAAGCCCGGCGAATATCCTTACCGGCCGGGTCTCACGGTCCTCAAGGCGTATGCCATCGCCGGTGGCAAGCCGCGCAGCGCCGCTGGCCTGATGCGGCTGGAGCGCGAGGCGATTAGCACGCGCGGCGAATTGGACAGCATGGGGCTTGAAGAAGCCGGCCTGCGCATGCGGATGGCGCGCTTGGGGGCGGAGCTTTCGAATGCATCGGTCGTTACGTGGCCCGACGCTCTTAAGCAGCAGATCGAGACCGGCCACCTGCAGAAGGTTGCCCAGCAGGAACAGCTCGTCTTCGACACCCGCAGGAACGCATTCCAGACCCAGCTCAACGCCCTGGAGCAGCTGCAATCGTACCTGACGGAGGAGGTTCAATCGCTGGAGAAGCAGGCCGAGCTTCACAAGGTCGAGGTGGATTCCGTCAAGGAGGAATCCAGACTGGTAAATGACCTTCACAAGCGCGGCCTCGCCGTGACCTCCCGCAAGTTGGCCCTGGAGCGCAACGTCGCTCAGGTCGATGGCGACCGCCTTCGCCTTGAGTCGAGTCTCATGCGCGCCCGCCAGGAGGTCAGCAAGACCGAGATTTCCATCATCGATCTGAAGGCCAAGCGCAGCAGCGAAGTCTCGGCCGAGATGCAGAAGTCGCAGTCGCGGTTGGACGAGCTTCAGGCCCGCACCGAAACGGCCAGGAACCTTCTTTTTGAGACCGAAACGGTGGCACCCCAGATCGTCGCGCAGTACGAGAAATCGCAGGACATGCGGCCGATCTACAAGATTGTCCGTGACGGACGCACCCTCGAAGGCAGCGAAGTCAGCGACGCAACCGCCATCCTCCCCGATGACACCATCATCATCGAGGCGCCCAGCCGGAGCCGGACGGCTTGGTGGCCGACCCGTTCGCAGGCTGATACCGCCTCCAATGCAAGCCCAGGCTCGATTGCCGAACAGCTTCGCTGAGGAGCGTGAGTTTCGGGCGCTCCGCGTATTAGAACCCTAGGTCAGCAGAAGCCCAGGCTGCCAGAAGCCTAGGGCAGCAGAGGCCCGCGTCGGCAAAAACCGAGGTCAGGAGAAGCCCGGACCAATGAAAGCCCGGGCCAACGTGCAGAAGCTTCGACCGAGAAGTGCCACGGGTTGTTCCAGACGCCACTCCCGACAATGGGTGCCGGCGCTCTCGTCAAGAGCGCCCACCGCCGCCAGCGCATGTGTGAGGCTCCGCTAACGCGCGCACTCTGCCGATGCACCGCTCCCCCGGAACACGATCCCAAAGCGAACGTCCCCGTCTGGGCTTGGCGCAGGACGCATGCGGTGCGCGGCAACGTCTCGATTTGTCTGAGCAGAATTGCAGGCCTCGCGCGCCCTGGTCCGCAGCTTCCCTGCGCCGAGCTGTCAGGCTCGGCGGCGAAGCTGTGGCGTAGACGATGGCGACCAATAGCCGAGATAGTTGGCTGCAACGTCTCCGTAGCGGACCGTCGATGTGTCCACCTTGTTGAGGACGATGCCGAGGATCTTGGCCCGCGCGTTGCGGAGCATATGCACCGCCTCCGAGATGACCGGGACCGGTGTCTTGCCCCACTCGGCGATGATGATCGTAGTGTCCAGAAGCGCGCTCATGGCCAAGCTGTCGACACTTGCCACGAGCGGCGGCAACTCGATAATGACCAACTCGTAGCTGTTCAACGCCTGTTTCAACAGCGCTTGCGCCTTCGACGAACCTAAGAGCTCCTCCGAGTGCGCTGCTTCACCGTTGGCGACAGGAAGGATGCTGAAGTTCGGGTCGCTCGTCGCCACGATGCATTCTTCCAGCTCGACAACACCTTCGAGCGCATCGACGAGGCCATATTCCGCGTCCGGAGCGAGCGCGTTGCTGAGCCGGCCCGTGCGCAGGTCGCCGTCGATCAGCAGCACGCGGGTCCCGCTCGCGGCGTAGAGCGCCGCCAGGTTCGAGCACAGCGTAGACTTGCCTTCATTAGGCAGGGCCGAGGTCACTGCGATCGAACGGATCGGCCGTGCGCGGCTAGCCAGTGCAATGGCTGTCTTCCAGGTCTTGACCCCGTGACTGAAGCCTGAAAATGGAAACGCAACCGCAGTATTCAGGTGCTCGTTGCCCGGCGCGATCGACACGAACTCTTCGCCGTCCTGCCGCAGAGCCCGTTTGGCAATATGCCCCTGCAGAACCAAACCGAGGTGGGCGTTGAAGAACTGCGCGACGCGCGAGATGCCGCCGACCGCGCGCGGCTGCCGGTCGAGGATCCACTTCACGCCGCGTCCCAGCGGGGAACGACGCAGCCGCGACATGGGCTTGGAAGAATCCGTTGCCAGTAACGGAATGCTGGCCAGGCACTCGATGCCGATTTCATCGCGTATCTGCTGAGCGCTTGAGACGCTGCGATCTATACTGTGGCGGAAGAAGGCGATGCCGAAGCCGACCAGCCCGCCGACCAGGCCGCCGAACGCCAGCACCAGCTTTGTTTTCGGGTGGCTCTTGCCGATCCAGTCCGAAGCTTCGGTGATCACGCGCGCATTGGTGACCGGATAGGACTGCTTCTGCACGGATTCGGTATAGGCCTTGAGATAGCTCTCATAGATGCGCCGGTAGGTCTGCGCCGTCGTATCGAGCTCTTCAATCGTGTTCTGTCGGTGCACCGCGGCAGCCTTTTGGCTGGTCTCACCTGCACCCGACTCGCCCGACTTGCCCGGATCGCGCGTCGATGTGATGCGATAGTCGCGCTTGGCGCGGAATTCCTGCGCATTGAGGGCAGCTTCGTTCATCTGGGCGCGAAGCTCGTCGATCCGATGCTCGAGCCAATCGTTGCTGCGGCGTGCCGTCTGAGCGCGCGCGGAGAACTGTTCCTGGATATAGGCTTCGGCCGTGGCGTTGGCGACCTTGGCAGCCAGTTCCGGGCTCTGGGCGCGGTAAAGGATTTCGATGGCGTAGGAGAGACCCACGCGGCGCACGCTCAGATTGGATTGGAACCTGGACAGCGCGTTGCGCTGCATGGTGTCGGCGGTCGGCTCGGCCTTCTTGCCGAACGGCCATAGTCCCGCCGGCGGATGGGCAAACTCCGCTACGTCCTGCAGTTTCAGGTTTTCGATCACGGCCAACGCAATCTTGTCAGACCGCAAGATCTCCAGCTGGCTTTCGATCTGTGCTGCGTCGATGGCGGTATTCGCTTCGGTATTCGTCTCGCGCAGGATCTGCGGCAGGCTTGGGTCGAGGATCAGCTGCGTCCGCGCCGTATACATGGGCACCGCCGACCAGACGTACGCCGCCGCAACCACCAAGCCCACCACGATCGACATGAAGATGAGCTTTGCATAGCGCTTCAAGAAACGCTTGATGTCGTGTGGGGTGACGAGCGCGCTCGGACGCGGGCCGGCCTTCGCCTCGTGAGAAAGCCTGGCAATCGGCTCAGAATCTTGCATTAGGCGCCTCGCGATACGGGCCAGAGTTTACTTGTGTCGATGCGCTGCAGCAGCCGCTCGGTGCCAGTGGTTCGCACATGGGTCGGCAAGCGCGTGGAGCGCGGCAAGATGAGTTGTGAAACGCCCGTGGCGGAGATGATCCTCGCCACGGTCGCCAGCCGGGTGACGCCGTAAGCCTGCTCGGCAAGCCCGTGTAATGCCATCGACGCCTCGCTGGCCGGCACGCCCTTTCTGGGAAGGCAATCGAGCAGCGCCTCGGCCAGAAGCGGGGGCAAATAGGCGGCGCGCCCGTCGGCGAGATGCCCCAGCACCGCGGCAAGCGCCAGCAGCTCGTGGGCATGGTGAAATTCTGCATAGAGGTAGGCGGCGTTGAGGTGCGTGCCAGCCGAGACGATGACCGCGTCCGAAAGGCTCAACGGCCAGTCGATCAGCGGCCCATCGCGTGTCTCGCCCGTCGTTGGCTTGCCAAGAGCGTCGGCGAGGGCCCGGTCGGTGAAGGCGAGGGCTATGAGCGCTCCAAGCAGCCAATCGGCAGCGCCCGCGCGCGTCGGGGTCTGCCGCTCCAACCCATCCGGTGCTTTTGCTTTGCCGACGAACGGCGTGACGTTGGAGCCTTCATCGAAAGAAAGGCTGGTCAGCAATCCGGCCAGGACCAGGCTGTGCCGCGCCTGCCGTTTCGCATCGGGCTGGCCGTCGCCGGCCTTCTCGGCCATCAGGCTGGTAACCGTGTCGCCTCGTTTCGTCAGCGACCTTGCCAGGGATTGAGCCGGCCCGTGCCGCGCGACGCCATCCGCTGCCCCCCCGTCTTGCCAATGGCACAGCGAGGGGATCAGGAAAACGAGCTCGTCGTCGCCGACGTCGTCCCACTTGGCAGGGTACCAGGCGGTCGCCAACGACTGGTCGAGAAGGTTCGCACCCCAGGC
>JBAZYB010000216.1:0-7054 GCA_041659545.1 Hyphomicrobium sp. | reverse complement strand
GCACGGCCAGCTCGATAAGCTCGATGTTGTCGATGGCGCTCCAGCGGATGAGCCCCAACCCCTGAATGAAGATGCCGTACTGGTTGGCGCCGACGATCGGCCGACGTTCGAGAACCGGCACGTTGTAGTAGGCCACCCCGGCAGCGGCGACGCCCAGCACCAGTGCTACGGTACTGCCCGTGGTCAGCGCAGCAGCCAACAGCACGGCGGATAGAACCGCGACGACGTAGACGGGCGCTTGTATTTCCTCGCGGCCATAGGTGACCGAGTAGCCGCCGACTTCGCGCTGGTCCACGCCCGCTCCCTCTCTGGAACTCGCGCCTAAACTAAGACGCTCACGGGTCTATTGTCGAGGAATGACCCCGGCGGTTCAAGGTGGATCGGGTGTCGCGTCAGACACCGAAACGGCTGGCTATGTCTCGATACGTGGAGCGGATGCGCCGCACGGTCCGGTTCTTGGAGCGCATGACGACCGAATCCACCTCGGCGGAGTCGCCATGGAAGCGTACGCCATCAAGTAGTGAGCCGTCGGTCACACCCGCAGCGCAGAAGATCACGTCTCCCGAGGCCATATCCTCGAGCATGAACTTGCGGTTGATGTCGGGGATGCCCATCGTGGCGGCGCGGGCGCGCTCGGCCTCGTTGGCCGGCATCAGTCGGCCCTGGATCTGCCCGCCGATGCAGCGCAGCGCGGCGGCGGCGAGCACGCCTTCGGGCGCGCCCCCAGAGCCGAGATAGATATCGATGCCGGTCTCTTCGGGATCGGTGGTCCAGATGACGCCGGCAATGTCGCCATCGGGAATGAGCTGCACGGCAGCGCCCGCGGCACGCACGGCGGCGATCAACTCAGCGTGCCGGGGGCGATCGAGGATACAGGCGGTAATCTCCGACACCGGGACACCCTTCGCCTTGGCGAGGGCCAGGATGTTGTCGGTGGGCGAGGCATCGAGGTCGATGATGTCGGGTGCATAGCCGGGCCCAATGGCGATCTTGTTCATGTACATGTCAGGGGCGTGCAGCAGGCCGCCGCGTTCCGACATGGCAAGCACGGCGAGTGCATTGGGCATCGCCTTGGCGCAGATGGTGGTGCCTTCGAGCGGGTCGACTGCGATGTCGACCTCGGGCCCTTCGCCGGAGCCAACCTTCTCGCCGATGTAGAGCATCGGGGCTTCGTCCATCTCGCCTTCACCGATGACGACGGTGCCGCGAATGGCTAGGCGTGCGAGTTCGCGACGCATGGCATCGACGGCCGCCTTGTCGGCGGCCTTCTCGGCGCCGCGTCCGCGCAAGCGCGCCGCCGCAATAGCTGCCGCCTCGGTGACGCGAGCCACCTCGAGCACGAGCGTCCGATCGAGTCCCGAATTGCCGCTGTCGTCTGTCATGGTCCAGTTCCTCGCGGCTACAGGCGATCGCCGCCTTCGCCAAGCTTTTCGATGCGTATGACTTGCGGTCGCTCGGAGACCTTGCCGTCCTTCTCGATGGCGTCCACCGCCTGACGGATCGCCCGCTCGGTGGTTTCATGCGTGATCAAGACGACGAGTGCCGGGCCGCCAGGCTTGTGGCGCACGCTTGGTCCTGCCGGTGCGGCCCGCGGGCGCCGCTGCACGATACTTTCGAGCGACACGTCCTGATCGGCCATGCGTTTGGCGATGGCCGCCATCGCGCCGGGCTGATCGTGGACCGCGAGCCGTACATAGTAGGCGCCGTGGTGCGATCCGAGCTTTGACTTCACGTACGGCTTGAGCGCCTTCGTCGGCGTGAGAAGCGGCGGCATCACGGCGCCCCGCGCCACGTCGAGGATGTCGCCGGCCACGGCGGAGGCGGTGGCGCGTCCACCCGCGCCAGGACCGATGAGCAGCAGGCTCCCGCAGAAGTCGGAGTCGATGGCCACGGCATTGGTGGCACCCCAGACCTCGGCGATGGCCGATTCCTCCGGCACCATCGCGGGGTGCACGCGCGCCTCGATGCCGCCTTCGGTGCGCTCTGCGACGCCGAGCAGCTTGATGCAGTAGCCCATGTCGTTGGCCGCATCGATGTCGGCCTCGGTGATGGACTGAATGCCTTCGACGTCGATCTCTTCGAAGTTGATCTCGGTGGCAAAGGCGAGGCTGGTGAGGATCGCGAGCTTATGCGCGGTATCGAAGCCGCCGATATCAAAGGTCGGATCCGCTTCCGCGTAGCCGAGTTCCTGCGCTTCCATCAGCGCGGCGGTGAAGGAGCGATCCTCGTCCGTCATCGAGGAAAGGATAAAGTTGCAGGTCCCATTGAGGATGCCGTACACGCGGCGCACCTCGTTGGCCGCCAGCGACTCGCGCAGCGTCTTGATGACCGGAATGCCACCGGCGACGGCGGCTTCGAAGTTGAGCGCGACGCCCTTTTCCTCGGCCAGCCGTGCGAGCGCGACGCCATGCTTGGCCAGGAGCGCCTTGTTGGCGGTAACGACATGCTTGCCGGCTTGCAGCGCGGCCTCGACGGCTTCCTTGGCGATGCCCTCGGAGCCGCCGATCAGCTCGACGAAGACATCGATCGCTTCATCCTTGGCGAGGGCCACCGGATCGTCGAACCATTTCAAGTCGGCGATGTCGACATCGCGGCTCTTGTCCCTGGAGCGTGCAGAAACGCCGCCGACGCGCAGCGGGCGGCCGGCACGCTGGGTGAGCCGGTCCTCATGCGTCTTCAGCAATTCAAGGAGGCCAGCGCCGACGGTGCCAAGGCCGGCAATGCCCAGGATCAGAGGTTTTTGCATTGGTACGCGGAGGAGCTAGCGGCTGGCTTTTTGCTGGATGGGGATGACGTTATGCAACGTTTCCGGGGCCTGAGCGAGGAACTTTTTGATGCTCCGTGCGGCCTGCCGGATGCGATGTTCGTTCTCGACCAGGGCGATGCGAATGTAGCCTTCGCCATACTCGCCGAAGCCAACGCCGGGCGAGACGGCAACGCCGGCCTTCTCGATCAGCAGCTTGGCAAACTCCACCGAACCCAGCGGCTTGAAGGCCTCGGGCAGCGGCGCCCAGGCGAACATCGTCGCCGGCGGCGGCGGGATCGTCCATCCGGCGCGGCCGAAGGACTCCACGAGGCAGTCGCGGCGCGCCTGGTAGGTGGCGCGGATTTCTTCGACACAATCCTGCGGGCCATTGAGGGCCGCCGCGGCGGCGACCTGAATGGGCGTGAAGGCACCGTAATCGAGATACGATTTGATACGCGCCAAGGCGGCGATGAGGCGCTCGTTGCCGACGGCGAAGCCCATGCGCCAGCCGGGCATGTTGTAGGTCTTCGACAGGGAGGTGAACTCCACCGCGATGTCCATGGCGCCAGGAACCTGCAGCACCGAGGGCGGCGGATTGCCGTCGAAGTAGATCTCGGCGTAGGCGACATCGGAGAGCACGATCAAATCGAGCTGCTTGGCCAGCGCAATCGCGTCCTTGTAGAAGTCGAGGTCGGCCACCTGCGCCGTCGGGTTCGACGGATATGACAGCACCAGTGCCAACGGCTTGGGAATGGTGTGCTTGCAGGCGTGCTCGACGGCGCGCAGGAATTCCACCCCGGTCGAAGCCGGCAAATGGCGAATAGCGGCGCCTGAGAGAAGGAAGCCGAACTCGTGGATCGGATAGGTTGGATTCGGCACGAGGATCACGTCGCCCGGCGCCGTGATGGCCTGCGCCATATTGGCGAAGCCTTCCTTCGATCCCAGGGTGGCGACGATCTGCGTCTCGGGGTCGAGCTTCACGCCGAAACGGCGTTCATAATATGCCGCCTGGGCGCGCCGCAGGCCGGGGATGCCCTTGGAAGCGGAGTAGCGATGCGTGCGCGGCTTGGAGATCGTCTCGACCAGCTTGTCGATGATGTGCTGCGGCGTTGGCAAGTCGGGATTGCCCATGCCGAGATCGATGATGTCCGCACCTCGCGCCCGCGCCGCTGCCTTGAGGCGGTTGACCTCGGCAAAGACATAGGGCGGCAAGCGCTTGATGCGGTGAAAGTCCTCGTGCACGGGACGCCTCTTCCTCGACGTATGTGGGTGCTGGCGGATGCTTCGCTGAGCTAAACGCCTGACGCGTCCGTGTTTACGCCCTGCTGCCACCCTCCGTCCAGTCCGCCGCAGCCTTGCAGGGCCCGATCACCGTGAACTTTCGATCTGCTTCTCGGCTTCCAGTGCGTGGGTATCCCGCGCCCGGGTGAGTTCGTCGACCGCCTTCTGATGCTCCTGCGGCGACATGGCCGAGGAGATGTGTGACGTGGGCAGGTCGGGCAGCGGGGTGCTGATCGTGGATGCGCAGCCGCCTAGTGCAAGGGCGAAACACGCTGCAAAGCCGCGCAGGCCCGTCCATCGGGGCGCTGGCTTGCCCTCACGCATAGGCATGGCTCGCAATTTCGCTCTCCAGTACTGTGCGAAACGCCTTTTCGCCGCGATTTGGCTGTCGCGGCATGGTGACATAGGGCTGGCTTGTCCACACGGACAAGTGACACTGCCCGCGCAATGTCGCAAAAGCTTGGCATACAATGAATACTGGGCCGCCATTGGCCGCAAACCGTTTAAGGTTACGATGCCCACTCCAAAGCAAGAGCCAGATTCCGAGCAGTTGCCGTTCCAATCCGTGAACGCGGAGGAACTGGCGCGCAATCTGCTGCGACTTTTCGAGCAGGGTGGCAATGTGCTCACGGAGTTCATCGAGCGCAACGACGCCAAGATGGGCCCCTACTCGGCCGCCACGGAGATTACAGAGGCGACCAATACGCTCACCGATCTCGGTCGCCAGTGGCTCGCCGACCCGGCGCGGTTTGCAGAGTCGCAAGGGGTCCTGCTGCGCTCGTATGCAGAGCTGTGGAACAACACCGTCCGCCGCATGTTCGGCGAGGATGTGACGCCGGTCGCCGAGCCGGAGTCGGGGGACAACCGCTTCAAGGATCCGGAGTGGTCGGCCAACCCCTACTTCGACTTCTGGAAGCAGGCGTACCTCGTCACATCCAAGTGGGCGGAGGACATGCTACAGAACACCGACGGCCTCGACGAGCGCACCCGCCAGCGGGCGGAGTTCTACTTGCGCCAGGTAGCCAGTGCGCTCTCGCCTTCGAATTTCCCGCTCACCAATCCTGAGGTATTGCGCGAAACGCTGGCGACGAATGCCGAGAACCTCGTGCAGGGCATGTCGCTGCTCGCCGACGACATGAAGAAATCCGGCGATCTTTTGAAGATCAGCCAGACGGATCCGACCGCATTCGAGATCGGACGCAATCTCGCCACGACGGCGGGAAAGGTCGTCTACCAGAACGACATATTCCAGCTCATCCAGTATGCGCCATCGACCGACAAGGTACGAGAGATCCCGCTGCTGCTGGTGCCGCCGTGGATCAACAAATTCTACATCCTCGACCTCACGCCGACGAAGAGCATGATCAAGTTCCTCGTCGACCAGGGCTTCACCGTCTTCATCGTGTCGTGGGTCAATCCCGACGCGGCGCTGTCGCACAAGTCCTTCGAGGACTACATGCAGGAGGGCATCCTCACGGCGGCCGATGCAGTGAAGCGTGAAACCGGCGTCGAGAAGATCAACGTCACCGGCTACTGCGTCGGCGGCACGCTCCTGGCCACGACGCTGGCCTATCTGGCGGCGCGCGGCGAAGAGCTGTTCAACGCGGCGAGCTTCCTGGCCACGCAGATTGACTTCACCCAGGCCGGCGACTTGCTCCTGTTCACGGACGACGAGCAGCTCGAGTCGTTGAACGAGCTGATGAGCGAGCGTGGATACCTCGATGGTTCGCGCATGGCGAACGTGTTCAACATGCTGCGCCCGCGCGATCTCATCTGGCCGTATATCGTCAATAACTACCTGCTGGGCAAGAAGCCGTTCCCGTTCGACCTGCTGTACTGGAATCAGGACTCGACGCGGATGACGGCGGCTAACCACAATTATTATTTGCGCGAGTTTTACAACGCCAACCGCCTCGCCAAGGGTGAGCTTACCGTCGCCGGTACGCGCCTCGACATGAGCAAGGTGAAACTGCCGGTGTTCGAACTGGCGACGAAAGAAGATCACATCGCGCCGGCCAAGTCCGTCTATCAGGGCGCGCAGCTGCTCGGCGGCGACGTCGAGTTCGTGCTGTCGGGCTCGGGGCACATCGCCGGCGTCGTCAACCCGCCTGAAAAGGTGAAGTACCAGTATTGGACGGGGGGCAAGCGCGGCGCCAAGACGCTCGAGCAGTGGGTCTCAACGGCGAAAGAGCACCCCGGCTCCTGGTGGCCGCTGTGGGCCGAGTGGCTGCACGAGCACTCGGGGGAGTGGACAGTCCCGCGCGATCCCGGCGAGCAACTCGGTGCCGTCGAAGATGCCCCCGGCAGCTATGTCAAAGTGAAGAGCTGAGGGTCTTCCGCCCATTTGTACTGGGCCGTTCCGGCCCTGCCTCGTCGTAGCCGACGCCAAGGAGGCAACATGAGCCGCCTACCCAGACACGCCGAGCACCATCTCGTCGGCCGCATCGGATGGCTGCGGGCAGCCGTGCTAGGTGCCAACGACGGCATATTGTCGACCGCCAGTCTCATCTCGGGCGTCGCAGCCGCCGACGGGACACACGCCAACGTGCTGATTGCCGGCGTCGCCGGGCTCGTCGCCGGCGCCATGTCGATGGCAGCGGGCGAATACGTCTCGGTCAGCTCGCAGGCGGATACAGAGAATGCGGAACTCGCCCGCGAGAGCCAGGAGTTGCAGGACGACGTCAGCGGCGAACGCGAGGAACTGGCGCAGATCTACGCGAAGCGCGGCGTCGAGATCGAACTGGCGCGCAAAGTCGCGCGGCAGCTGATGGCCAAGGACGCTCTGGAAGCGCACGCGCGCGATGAGCTTGGCATTTCGGAAATAACTACGGCGCGGCCAATCCAGGCGGCGCTGACCTCGGCGGCAACATTCGCTTCGGGTGCCGCGATGCCGATGCTAGCGGCGGTACTGGCACCGACCGGGATGATCATCCCCGTCGTCACCGTCGCTTCGCTGTTTTTTCTTGGTGTCCTCGGCGTAGTGGGCGCGAAGGCCGGCGGCGCCAATATCTGGCGCGCGGGGACGCG
>JBAZYB010000215.1:0-7066 GCA_041659545.1 Hyphomicrobium sp. | reverse complement strand
TCGCCGACGATAAATGGGTTGGTGCGACGCTCCTGCCCGATGGTGCTGGTCGGGCCGTGTCCGCAGATGAATGCGAAGTCGTCAGGCAGCGCCAGAACCTTGGTTCGGATCGAGTGCATCAGCGCTTCGTGATTGCCCATCGGCAGATCCGTGCGGCCGATCGAGCCCTGAAATAGAACATCCCCCATCAGCGCAAAGTGCTGCGCATGGTTGACCAGCACAACCGATCCGGGCGAGTGGCCGGGGCAATGCAGGACGTCGAATGTGTGCCCGGCGACGGTGACCGTTTCGCCCTCGTCGAGCCAGCGATCAGGCGTAACGGGGCGTGCAGGAACTCCGTAGGCCTCGCCCTGCTTGTCCAGGTTTTCGAGCAGCGGCCGCTCGGCGGCGTGCGGGCCCTCGATGGGGATGCCGCCCAGCCGTTCGCGAAGCTCGGCCGCACCGCCCGCGTGGTCGATGTGGCCATGCGTCAGGATAATTTTCTCAGGGTTCATGCCGACTTCGGCGATCGCAGCCTCGATGCGGTCGAGGTCGCCGCCCGGATCGACGATGGCGCCCTGTTTCGTCTCCGCATCCCACAGCAGGGTGCAGTTCTGCTGGAAGGGCGTGACAGGGACGATGGCAGCGTTCAGTCCCTTAGCCGCGGTCGGCTTTTCCTTGCTAGTCATATCGCGGGTCTATCCTCGCGCAGTTAACGAGTTGTGGTGGCCATTTCGTAGCGGAGTTGGCGCCAGCCAGCCAGCGCCGCATAATCGCCGCGCCGAATCGCAAAGGGCCCAAACATGGTCGTACGCGCCGCGAAGGTTCTGCTCGTACTGATGATTGGGCTGTTTTCGCTGCTCGTCGGCGCCGACAACATCATCGACTACGGCACCAACTATGCCTTTGTGCAGCATGTCATGTCGATGGACATGGTTTTCCCGTCCTCGACGCTGACATGGCGGGCGATCACCAGCCCGCTGCTACACCACTTTGCCTATGCCCTCATCATCTTCGCTGAACTCCTGGCCGGCGTCCTCTGCATCATCGGGGCGCGTCGGCTTTGGCTGGTGCGAGAGTCCCCCGCGTTCACGTTCAACACGGCAAAGAACGCGGCAGTGGCGGGGCTCGTCACCGGCTTTGCTCTGTGGTTCTGCGGCTTCATGATTGTCGGCGGTGAGTGGTTCCAGATGTGGCAGTCGCAGACGTGGAACGGGCAGCAGGCCGCCTTCCGCTTTATCGCCTGCATTGGCATCGTGCTCATTTTCCTAACGCAGAAGGATCACGAGCTTGCCTGAGCATCGCGATACGTCCGAGCAATCCCGCAGGCGCGTCGCCGTAGGGCATGCCGGTGCGGTGATGCTGCTCGATGTGGCGAGTGGGCGGGTCCTATGGGAGCGCGACCTTGCCAAACTGCCGGCGGGCCAACCGTGCGAGGGGCAGCCGGTCTCGGTGCGCATCGTCGAAGAAATCGTTATCGCTGGATCGATGGGCCATGTTTTCGCCTTCGCCGCGGAGGACGGAACGCTGCTGTGGCAGGTGAACCGGCGCGGACGCGGCGCGGGTGAGACGAGCCTTGCCACGGATCGGGACTAGCATGCAAAGGGCTGAGACATGCGTCTGCTGATTGCCGGCTGGCAGGGTCAAGTGGCGCGCGCGCTTGTGGAGATGGCGCCGGGCCGTCCGGACGTCACAGGCTGCGCCGTGGGACGTGCCGCGCTCGACATCTGCGAGGCGCGGTCCATCGAGCGGGCGCTATCCAGCATCTCGCCGACTGTAGTGATCAATTCGGCGGCCTATACGGCGGTAGATAAGGCGGAGAGTGATGCCGAGCGCGCCTTCGCGCTCAATCGCGACGGGGCACAGCTGCTCGCCGAAGCGGCCGCCAAACGCGGCATCCCCATCATCCATATTTCGACAGACTACGTGTTCGACGGGCATAAGAGCGGGCCCTATGTGGAGGACGATCCCACTCACCCCACCACGGTATTCGGCCGCTCGAAGCTCGAAGGCGAACAGGTGGTCCGCGACACCAACCCCAGGCACATCATCCTGCGCACCGCCTGGGTGTTCAGTCCGAGCGGACGCAACTTCGTGAAGACGATGCTTAGCCAGGCGGAAAGCCAGGATCGGGTGCGCGTCGTCGACGACCAAATCGGCAGCCCGACCTATGCGCCGCACCTCGTCGGCTCCATTCTCGATCTGGCGCGGATCGTCTCCCAGCCGGGTGCCGAGGTGCCATGGGGCGTCTATCACGCGGCGAACGCGGGCGCGACGAGCTGGCGCGGCTTGGCTGATGAGGTATTCAGCCAGTCAGCGCTGCTTGGAGGGCCGGTCGCAGAGGTGGAGCCGATCAACAGCGCCGACTACCCGACGCCCGCACATCGGCCGGCCAACTCGCAACTCGACTGCACGAAGCTGGCGGAGACGTTCGACCTTCGGCTGCCAACCTGGCAGGAAGGCGTCGCCGAATGCGTCAGTCGCATCCTCGATAAGGACTAGTCGCTTCGGACGGGGCGTTGCGCCGCGCCGGCGTCAGCATGCACCAGCCTTTCACCAGCCGCGGGCTAGTTTGACCTTGCCGTGGCGCGTGATTCGCCGCGCGGCCGGGGTGGACGGGCATGACCGCGACAACAGACCAGCAAGGCCGGCAGCGCGGTGATGACGTAGCCGTCGCGGCGCCACTTGAGGGCGAGTTGCGGCGGCAGATCGGTCCCGTCGCACTGCTGTTCACCGGTATTACCGGCATCATCGGTTCGGGGTGGCTGTTTGCCTCGCTCTATGCGGCTCAGCTGGCCGGGCCGGCGGCGATCATTTCCTGGCTGATCGGCGGTGGCGTCGCGCTGCTGCTGGCGCTCGTTTACGCCGAACTGGGGGGCATGCTGCCGCTCGCCGGCGCCATCGCCCGCATCCCCTATTTCTCGCACGGCTCGATGTGCGGCTTCATGGCGGGCTGGCTGTGCTGGATCGCCTACGTCGCCACGGCGCCCATCGAGGTGACCGCCGTGCTGCAGTACGCGTCGAACTACATGCCCTGGCTGACCGAGAACGTTGCCGGCAATCGCGTACTGACCGGGCACGGTCTCATGGTGGCGACGGCGCTGTTGTTCGGGTTTGTGATCCTCAATCTCGCCGGAGTGCGCTGGCTGGCCCGGGCCAACCTCGCTGTCACCTCGTGGAAACTCGCTATCCCGACGCTGGCCATACTGGGTCTCATCGCTTTCGGGTTCGAGAAGAGCAACTTCACCGACCACGGCGGGTTCATGCCGACCGGCATGGACGGCGTGTTTGCGGCAGTGGCCAGTGGGGGCGTCGTCTTCTCGCTGTTCGGCTTTCGCACCGTCATCGACATGGCGGGCGAGGCGGCCAATCCCCAGCGCACTGTGCCCCTGGCAATGATCGGCGCGGTCCTGATCTGCCTCGTCATCTATGTGATGTTGCAGGTCGCATTTATCGGGGCTGTTCCGACGGCGCACCTTGCGGGTGGCTGGACCCGCTTGGCGGAGAATGTGGCCGACGGTCCATTTGCAGCGTTTGCCACCATCCTCGGGCTGCAAGGACTTGCCGCACTCCTTTATGTCGACGCCATCATCTCGCCGACCGGGACCGGGATTGCCTATACGGGCGCGACGGCACGCATCAATTATGCGCTGGCAGAAAACGGGCATCTTCCAAAGTTGTTCATGCGCCTCAACACGGCGCAGGTGCCGGTGTGGTCCATCGTTATCAATTTCCTCGTCGGGCTGTTGTTGCTGCTGCCGCTGCCCGGCTGGTCGCAGCTCATCGGGTTTATTTCATCGGCGGCGATTCTTTCGCTCGCCTTTGGCCCTGTCTCGCTCGTCGCCCTGCGCCATCAGCTGCCGAATCGTCGACGCCCGTTCCGACTCAAGGGCGGCGACGCCATTTCGGCCTTCGCGTTCGTGCTCGTCGGCTGCATCGTCTATTGGGCGGGCTGGCAAACGAACTGGAAGGTCTTTGCGCTGGCGATCGCGGGTGGCGCCGTGCTCATGGCGCTGAACTACATGGGTGGCGGGAAGACAAAGCTCGACCTGCGCCAATCGCTGTGGTTCTGGCTGTTTATCGATGGACTTGGGGTGCTCTCGTTCGTCGGCAACTTCGGCGGCGGCCTCGGCATGCTGCCCAAGTATGGGGATCTGCTGATCGTGAGCGGATTTTCCCTGTTCGTATTCTGGGTGGCGGTACGCGACAGGCTTTCCGATGCAGACGCGGCCGAACTTATGAAGTCCGCGAAGTAGATCCGGCAAGCGAGCGAATAAGCGCGATGAGCGTCGCTGCGGCCCAAGTCCCTTCAAGCAGGACAAAGGGCATGAAGTCGATCAGCCACGAGGAAAGGCCGGCAAGGCTGGCACCGACAAGGTTCAGCGCCAGATAGGGGATGCTCTCGGCTTTCAGGAGCTTGGCCAGGTTGAGCACGAAGGCGAGCAGCAAAAGCCCAACGCCCGTGAAGCCGATGATCGTCGCCATTGCATCGTGTTCGGCCATGCCTGTCTCACCATTCTATCGCTGGCGCATTTGAAACGGGAAAGTCTGAAACGCAATCGGGAGCCCGAAGGCTCCCGAAAACGTCAGGCAGCGGCGCCCGATCCGGTGCGTCAGGCTGCAGTAACAGCGCTGCTATCTTCGCTCGGATCGCGCAACACGTAACCGCGGCCCCAAACCGTTTCGATGTAGTGCTGACCGCCGGTGGCCGCCTGCAGCTTCTTGCGCAGCTTGCAGATGAACACGTCGATGATCTTGAGTTCCGGCTCGTCCATGCCGCCGTAGAGATGATTAAGGAACATCTCCTTGGTGAGCGTCGTCCCTTTACGCAGGGAGAGCAGCTCGAGCATCTGATATTCTTTGCCGGTGAGATGCACACGCTGGCCGTTAACGTCGACCGTCTTGGTATCGAGATTGACGCGCAGGTCGCCAGTCTCGATGACCGACTGTGCATGCCCCTTCGAGCGCCGCACGATGGCGTGAATGCGCGCGACGAGCTCGTCCTTGTGGAACGGCTTGGTCATGTAGTCGTCGGCGCCGAAGCCAAGACCACGAACCTTGTCCTCGATCCCGACAAGACCGGAAAGGATAAGGATCGGTGTTCCGACCTTGGCGACACGCAAGGTCTTCAAGACTTCATAGCCGCTCATGTCCGGCAGATTGAGGTCGAGAAGGATGATGTCGTAGTCGTAAAGTTTACCGAGATCGACGCCTTCTTCACCGAGGTCCGTCGTGTAGACGTTGAAACCTTCGGATTGAAGCATCAGCTCGATGCTCTGTGCTGTCGCACTATCGTCCTCAATAAGAAGGACTCTCATGGTTGTTCCTCTTAGTCCGCGCCGCTGCCCCAGAAAGCCGAAAGAGAGCGCCCGCATCTCTTTAAGCTAAGCCATCGTTAGGAATTTACCCGCCCAAAGGTTAACAAACCCTAATTAAGTCTTGCTTCACGATCGAAGACTCTAACGAACTCGATTTACGGTCTTGGTGCACCATCCACCGAAGCGGCCACGCGAAATGGTCGCCAAAAAACTCGTCGTCCGCAGCGGTTTAGGCTGCGTTGCTCACGCAATATATGTGCTGGTATGCCGCTGAACCGTAGGCCGCGACGGCGTGCCACCCCTGACCATTTCCCGCTGCGGGGAAGATCTGCCAACGGGGGCGCCGCTTGAGCCCAATGCGCTTACGAATCAAGAGGTAACAGAATTCGCGGAGGCCCCCTATAGGCTGACCGCCATTTTTTTGCCTTGATCGACGCAATGGCTAAGGGATTGATCTTCGCGTTGCTTTACCGCAACTTAATGGCCGCGTGTCAGATTTGGTGCGAACGTAGCGCATGCCCCGATCACCGACCTGAGGGTTGTGCGCCTCGCTGCCTGCCACGTGGCCATCGGTGGGTTAACTGCGGCACTGGCACGCTTCTTGTTAGTTTGCGCCGTGAGTTCGAATTAGTCCGGGGTATCGAACGATGAAAGCACGTGAATCGGCGTTGAGGCTGAAGCGCTTTGCTGCCGACGAAATGGCACGCAAAGTCGCCGATTTGGAACACATGATCCGTGAATTCGACGGCATGGCGAGCGACCTTCATCGCCAGATCAAGGCCGAGGAGGAGCGCACGGGCGTGCGCGATCCAATTCATTTCGCCTATTCGACGTTCGCCAAGTCTGCCAGCCAGCGGCGCGATAACCTGCGTGCCTCTGCCGATGGCCTGAAAGCGAAACTCGAAGCCGCTCTGCGCGAGCGCGACGATGCTCTCGAACAGGTGGCCCGCGCGGACTCGCCTACGAGCCACGAGCAGGTGCGCAACCGCCGCCGCACCGAGCGTAGCGCCGCCGCGCTTCGCTGATTAGGGGCCGAGGAGGCGGGACGCACCCGCCTCTCGCTGGTCTGGATCTGCCGCCGCGCCAATCGCCTTGTCTTCCTACCGGACACGTGCCAACGAGGGATCCTGCACGGCTAGCCGTGCGGCCCAATCGTACGGCTCCATGCGGCTCGGCGGCGATGCGAAGATACTCTCGACTGGCACTTGCCGGCTTCGTCGCCCTGCCTGGCTTTGTGCTCGGCGGTTGCGCCAACGACGGGCTAGCGCCTACGCTTGCCAGTCTTCCCGAACTGACAGGATCTGTCAGCGAGGCGCCGATTGTCGGATCGCCAACCGAAGTCTACGAGCGCATCGCCCGTGGCGTGCTGGCGTGCTGGTTTGGATCAGCCGGTCCGTTGAAGGCCAACTACGTGTATCACGCCGAGGCTGAGCCGCCCTCCAAGGGTGGAAGCGCGGAGATCACCATTCACGAGCGGGACCGCCTGTCGGCTAACCCGAAAGGCGTGCGGGCATACCGCATCGCCATCGCCTCCGAGAAGGCGGTGACCACCCTCAGCTTTGAAAACCTCAAGATGCCCGAGGCCATGGCGAGGGGCATGGAGTCCGACACACGCCGCTGGGGCGAAGGGGCATTCGGATGCGCCGACGCACAGGCGGGCGGTTGGTCTGAAGGTGCGGACGCACCAACTCCCCCAGCCTCTCAAGCGAAAGGCAAGGCGAAACGACCGCCAAAAGGCGATTAGGGCGGTGTTTAGACCGCCATCACCC
>JBAZYB010000214.1:0-7094 GCA_041659545.1 Hyphomicrobium sp. | reverse complement strand
TGTGGAATCCATGACACCGGCCGCGGCCGCCGCCGCGACGACTGGTGGCGTTGTCGAGACTGGTGCATTGCAAGCCGGTCAGGCTTTGTCGCAGCCAGCTGCGCAGAAGCCCGCTGTCCCCACCATTTCTCAGCAGGATCGTGCTGCGGCCGCAGCCGCGGCTGCTTCAGCAGCGGCTGCCGCAGAGCGTGCGGCTGTCGCAGCTGAGACGGCTGCCAGCGCCGCCAAGGAAGCTGCTGCGGCCGCCGTTGCGGCCAGCGCCGCGAGCAAGGCTCCGGCTGTCGTTCCGCCGCTGGATCATGCATCCGGTGCTGCCCCGGCTCACAACGAGTAACACCGCTTCTCCGCTAGAGAGCTGTACGTAAAGCGCCCGCCTCGACTGCGGGCGCTTTATTTTTTGTCGGTAGGGTCTGGCAGACGCAATCGCTCACGTTCGTCGGTGAGCAGCAAGATGCCGCCGGCCGCGGCGAGAAGCGAACCGAGCGCCGTCGCGCCGGCGATCAGGAACATGATTAGGACCTGATACTTGGCTGCACCGACAGGATCGGCACCGGCGATGATCTGGCCGGTCATCATGCCAGGCAGCGCAACAATGCCAGTCGTTGCCATGGCGTTGAGCATGGGCGTCATGCCGGTGCGCAATGCGCTGCGCAGCGGTCCCGACAACGCCTCAAAGCGTCGTGCCCCAAGAGCAAGTCGCGCTTCGATGGCAGCTCGCTCGCGTTGGGCTGTGCCGCTGAGGCTATCGAGCACGAGCGTGATCGCCGTCATGGTGTTGCCGAGCACCATGCCAAGGATCGGCAGCATGAAGCGGGGCGCGTACCACGGGTCGGGGCCGATCACGACGCCGACGCCAAATACGGTCACAAAAGTTCCAACGAACAGCAATGTCGACGAGCTGAGCCGGAACAGCCGCGATGCCGGCATGCGGCCATTGAGGCGCGATACGATCTCGACCGCGGCGGCCACGACCATGACCAGTGCCATGATCAGCGTCCACAGGGGCGATGCCTGTGAAAAGATGAATTTGAGCACGACTCCGATGAGAGCGAGCTGCACGACCATGCGTGCGGCGGCGATCGCGATGCTCTTTTCCAGCCCAAGGCGAAAAGCCCAGGAGATGGCACCGTTGGCGATGAGCAGCGCCGCCGCCAACAACAGATCCCAATAGCTCAGCGATACATATGTCATAACGCGTCCGGGGCCAGGGATTGCCGGGGTGTATTTTCCTTCGAGAGCAATAGTCGGGCGTGCGCGAGGCGGCCAATCTGTGCCGCGTCGTGGCTGGTGAGCACGACGCATCGCCCCGACAGCAATTGGAAGCGAATCAGCTCTTCCACGAGGGCGACGCTTTGCGGATCGAGAGAGCCGGTGGGCTCATCGAGGAGCAGGACCTTGGGCTCGTCCAAGAGCCCACGTATGAGTGCCAATCGCTGACGTTCGCCGGTCGACAGGACGGCGATGGGGCGATCCAATAAAGACAAATCCAAATCCAGCGAGCGCACCAGCCGCTCGGTGCGCGCGGGGTTGGTGGGGGGGAGGCATCCGCGTGGTGTGTCAGTCCACCAAGCAGGCTCAGCGGCGCAGTAGCGGACGTTTCTGCGCCATTCGTGTGCCGGCATTTCCGCACGCTCGATCTCTTCCAGGGAGACGCGACCAGGCGCTGGATCAAGATCAGCCAGGGCCCGCAGCAACCGGGTTTTGCCGATACCAGAGGGTCCCTCGACGGCGAGGCATTCGCCGTCGGCGACCTCGAACGTCAGGGGAGGAAGTCCAGCAACTTGCAGTCGTTCGACGCGCAGCACGCGAAACCCTCCCTTGGCGGGCAAGGGGCATAGCCGAAGAAAAAATGACGTTCGCCAGTGCCGACAGCGTTCTTATGCAGGCTTAGCGGAAAGGAGGATATCGGCGCCGTCCTGTAGTACGGCGAGGCGCATTTCAGCCGTCGTTGCCAGACGGCAGGTGTAGTAGGCCTGAATCGTCATCGCATCCAGTGGCGGCGTGTGCTCTCCGGAAATGAACTCCGCCAGATGCTGCGGTGAGCGCGCATTGGTGCCGCGGCAGCGCAAGAGGAAGCTAGGGTTTTCCGTCGTTCCGGCCATCTGGACTTCGATTTCACCGCCGCGCGGCAAGGCCGTTATGGCGCTGGCAACGAGGTTGAGCAGGAGCTTGGCCTTGTCCTTGGGCATGTGGCCCGGCGGGCAGCGCCAAGTGAGGTTGTGCTTGCCCTTGCCGACAAAGCCACGCGAGATCTGCTCGGCGGTGCCCAGGTCGATCATGGATCCGGCAGATCCAGCCGCGCCAAAGGCAAAGCGACAGAACTGCAGACGGGCGGAGGCCTGCTCGGTGACGTTGCGAATGACGTCGAGGGCGTAGTTCTTGGCTTCCTGGTCGTCATCCTCATCGAGGATCTCGAGGCCATTGTAGATGGCGCCGACCGGCCCGATGACGTCGTGACAGATCTTGCTGGAGATGAGTGCCGCGAGTTCAAGGTCCGTTGGATTGGCGCGCTCGCCCATCGATCCCCCCTAGGATGCCGCTATTGCGAATGCCGGGGCCTGGGCGGTCCCGCACTTCAATGATACGCGCCAACAGGTCCGCTTGCGAAACGTTGGTGCCATCTGATACACGCGCCGGAACTTCCATGCAAAGGTCGGCCCAGCAATTTGCTTCTCTAACGCGCGAGGCATGCTCTCCGACCCGAGCCGCAGTCGGCCGGCACGCGAATCAAGGTACGAGCAAACGATGAGGCTAGAGGATTACCGGGCGCTGGTCGAGGCGTTGCTGCCCTCCGTTCTGGCTGCGGGGCGCATCGAGATGCGCCATTTCGCGACCGACGTCGAAGTGGAAACGAAGGCCGATACGACGCCGGTGACGATCGCCGATCAAGAGGCCGAAGTTGTTCTCACGCAGGCGCTCCACCTAGCGGCGCCAGGCGTTCCCGTGATTGCCGAAGAGGCCGTCTCCGCCGGGTGCGTGCCGGCGGTGGAGGACGCATTCTTTCTTGTCGATCCGCTCGACGGTACGCGGGCCTTTATCAAGGGCAGCCCGGAATTCACGATCAATGTCGGTCTTGTCGTAGGCGGTCGTCCGATCTTCGGCATCATCTATGCTCCCGCGCTCGATCAACTCTATGTCACGGTAGGCGCGGGGGAGGCGGTCGAGGCGACGCTGTCACCGCATGACGAGGTGACGAGCCTTTCTCAGCTTGCCCTGAAGCCTTTGGCGACGCGCCAGCCGGACCCCAAGGCGCTGGTGGCGTTTGCAAGTCGCTCGCATGCCGCGCAAAGCACCGACGAGTTCCTCAGCCATCTCGCCATTGCCGAGAAGCGCAAGGCAAGTTCGTCGCTGAAGTTCTGCCTTATCGCGCGCGGGGAGGCCGACCTCTACGCGCGGTTGGGGCAGACCAGCGAGTGGGACACTGCGGCGGGTCAGGCGATTCTCGCGGCGGCGGGGGGATGTGTCACGACCCTGGACGGTGCACCTCTGAGCTACGGCAAGAGGGAGGGCGGATACGCAAACCCGCAGTTCGTCGCCTGGGCGCGAGAGCCGTTATTGCCGCCGACGGCTGGGTCCCAGGTGCCGTAATAAGGCCATATGCAATCGTTGAGCGGCCACAGTTTCTCAATAAGTTACGGCGGGATTTGAATAGCCGGCCAGCTGCGGATTAGCCGCTGATGGCTTTTAAAATGATGGGTACTTCGATGGCGCTGTTGCCGCATGGACGTTGCGTCCGTCTCGCTGTCTCGACGCTTGCATTATGCTTTGCAGCAATTGCTTTTGCCCCTTCCGGTCACGCGCAGGACAACAGCGGCTATGGCGCCTATTCGGGGGGGCGCACGGGGAGTGGCGACGCCTATCAACCGCCGGCCGACGGTTCCGCCCAGCCGCAGAGCGGCGGGTCGGCTAACCAGTCGCCCTACCGGCCCGGTGGCGTCTATCGCGAGGACGACAACTATCGCCGCTACGACGGCGACCGGTCTGCTACCGCACCTCCACCTGCAGAGGAAGGTGGGTCCGGATATGGTGAACCCTATCACGCCCCAGGCGAAGCCTATGACGACGGTCGGGGCGGTGGTCCGCCTCCGGGAGATACTTATTCACAGAACGAGATCATCGGCGCGGGAGAGCACTTTTTCGGCTCGGTCAGCAAGGGTCTGGCGAGCGTCGTGGAGTACGCCTTCCGCAAGTCGGGGCGGCCGAACGGCTATATCCTGGGGACCGATGGCGGTGGCGCCTTCGTCGCCGGACTGCGGTACGGCGAGGGCACGCTCTATACCAAGGATGCCGGCTCCCATAGGGTTTACTGGCAGGGCCCGTCGATCGGCTATGACTTTGGCGGTGAAGGCTCAAAGACCATGGTTTTGGTCTACAATCTGCAGGATCCGGCGCAGATTTATGAGCGGTATGCGGGTGTTCAGGGCTCCGCATACATCGTCGGAGGCGTGGGTATCCAATTCCAGACACATGGGAACGTCACCTTGGCGCCCATACGTTCGGGAATTGGTTTACGTCTAGGTGCGAACATCGGATATTTGAAGTATACCCGCACGCCAACGTGGAATCCATTTTGAGTCGCCGCGCGGCTTCATGGGGTATGTTCCGGGTGGAGACGCGCTGAAATGAGAGCATTGCGCAGCCAACTCGCCAGAATGACGACACCGGCCGAGCGGTTGCGCTTGGGTGTGTTGCCATGCGCCTTGTTTAGCCGTTCGCAAACGAGGTCGCTGGCGTGATCACCATCGAGATGGTCATGTTGGCCACCTTGGGCTTCCTGACGGCGGCCCTCTTGGCGCTGTTCATTGCCCCTCTTTATCGGCGCCGTGTCGCTCGGCTCACCACCGAAGCGCTGAAGCGCTCCATGCCATTGACCGAGGTCGAAATTCGCGCCGATAAGGATCGGCTGCGCGCTGAGGCGGCCATCCGCATCCACAAGCTCGAGACCAAGGTCGAGGAATCGACGGAAGCCTCGGCGCGGCAGATGGTCGAGCTCAATCGACGCGATGCCTCAATCAGCGAACTCGAGGGCGAACTGGCTCGCCAGCGTACGGCCCTCGAAGAGCACGAGAATGCGCGCCGGGTACTCGAGCAGACGATCATGGATCGTTTGCCGAAGGTCGAGCACCGCTTGGCCGAAGCGCGCAAGCTGCTGTTCCAGCGCGATCGCGAGATCGTTGCACTGTCGCAGTCGAGCGAGAAGCAGGGGCGCGCCCTCGAGGAAGCGAACCAGATCAATACGCAGCAGACGGACGAGGTGCATCGTCTCAAGGCTACACTGAACACCCGCGCGTCTCGCAATCGCGATGGTTTTGCCGATCCCCGTTACGACGGCGAAATCGCCTTGCGTACCGAGATAGAGGCGCTGCGCGCCAAGACGCGGGAGCAAACAGCGCTCATCGCCAGGCTGCAGTCTCTCGTGGCGCGGGCCGGTCCGGCTGCCGATGCCGGAGATGGCATGGCCGGGATGGGCGAAGCGATGCGTCCGGCCAAGGTTCGCGGCGTTGGTGCCGGGGCCGATATGCCGCCGCCTTTGAAGGCGGTGGAGCGCGCACCGGAGAATCCCGATCCGCAGATGCAGACAGAGATCCGGCGTCTCAAGTCGGTGAACCAGGATCAGGCGGGCGAGCTGTCACGCCTCAAGGCGGCGCTCTCCACCTATGAGGCAGCCGACAGCGACGATCGTAGCGTCAAGGAAAGCAAAATTGCGCTCAAGGCGCGTCTGTCAGCGCTACAGGCACTGACCGACGAGCAAACGGGTACGATCCACTCACTGCGGGCCGAGCTTGCTGCCGGCAATGAGAAGCTGGCGCGTCAGGCAGCCTACTTTATGGAGGAGATGCGGCGCCTGGGATCGGGCACCGTTCCGACGTCCGGACCGGCACGCCGGTCGCAAGACAGCGCGGAAGCGTCAAAGCGGCCGCTTGCCGAGCGCATCAACGATCCACGCGTGGCGCGCTTTGCCCGGCCGATCAATGATGCTCAGGCCGCTCCTGCAGAGAATTCCAGTGAGGGCGAGCCTCGGCGTGGCGGCGGCTTCCTGAAACCCCACGATGCCGCCTCGCTGCCGGCCGAGACGCGCGTCGAGCACGCTCCGGCAGCGGGTATGACATCAAGTGGCGATGGCGTGCCTGCCGAAGTCAAGCGGACGCGCAAGGCGCGGCTGCTCGACCGCATTACGGGTCTCGACAAGAATTCGGCTTGAGCAATGCGGCGCGTTTAGCGGCCGTGGGCTAGCCTATGGCGTTGCGATGGGTGTCGGTGTCGAGCACCGGCTGCCAGTCGCTGGCGTCCTTGGCACTGCGCACCCGGCCGTCGAAATGCGCTCCTTCGGCGACCACCAGATGCCTTTGCACGATGTCGCCTTCAACGCGCGCCGTCGAATGCAGCGCTACGGTTTCGCCACGCAGTTCGCCGTTTACCGAGCCCTGAACCGTCAGGTTGCGGCCAATCACCGAGCCGGTGACTTTGCCGGTCTCGCCGACGGTAATGTCGTCGCCGTGGATGTCGCCGGTGACTTCGCCGGAGACAATGAGCGCACTCTTGCACACGAGCGTGATCTTCTGGCCGATGATTGCGAGATCGGGTCCGATGATCGATGCCGCCTTTGCGGGGGCCATCATTGGCGATGAAGAGGTGGTGAAGTCGCGCGATGCGGGCATGGCAGGCGGCGTCAACGAGGGGCCTGAGCCCGGCGATGTCGGCGAGGCGCCCGGCGCCTTAGGATCTGGATTGAAGCCGCGGCCGAACACGAAACACCTCCTGCACCTGCCCTGATTTCTTAATTGCACATGAACATGGGCGGGTGAGTGAATTATGTCGAGAAATTCCTGCCCGGGTTGTTTGGCATCCGGCACCGGCGTGCCCGTGCGTTTAACGTTAACCCAAGCGGATGCAGCCACATCTGCCAATCGAGATGTTGTGCGAGGCGCGTCCGGTGCCGCCGCAGCAACGCTCATCCTGCATTCATCCCCGTGATTTTCTTGCGGTGACAGGGCCGACAGGCCCTGCGCTCGCAGGGCAACACTGGATGCGGAGGCGGCCGCCTCATCCTGGACTCCTCCGGACGCTCAACCTAGAGTCCTCGCCAAGTGGAC
>JBAZYB010000213.1:0-7117 GCA_041659545.1 Hyphomicrobium sp. | reverse complement strand
GATAACCCGGCAGGTCACCCGCGTGCATCGCCACGCCCGAGTTGGTCAGACGCTGCATGAACGGCATCGGTGCGCCGCCGTAGAGGTTCGAGTAGTGCTGGCGGTTCTTCTCGAGAATGCTGAAGACGCCGGTGGGCGTTTCGTGGCCGTTCATGCCGCTTGAGATGGGCGACTTGGCGATCTGTTTGCCGTCGTCATAGACGGTGACCGTCTGGTTGTTGATCGAGACAACAATAACCAACGGGCCGCTCGGCTTGGGCAGCGTCGAGGCTATTTGCTCGTTTGGTTCGGCGTTGCGCGGCGCGGCGCGGCGCGCGCGGCGCGGCTTCTGCTTCCATGGGCCGGGGCTGTTCCACATGCCCCACTGATAAAACTGCGCCTCGGCACGCTCGGGGGTCGCAAGGACAAGTAAACTTGCGGCGAAGAACGCGATGAGGGTGGAGATGCGAAGGCTACTGGAGCCGCCAGTACCAACGCTACGCACTGCAAGTTTCTGCAAGATCGCCCCCGGTAATTCGAAAGTGTCTCGGATGAGTTCCGTCTATATGATGATTTTAACCCTAAATCTTCGTTAGCAAGGTTATGAAAACAAACTCATTTCATACGTTCTAGCGATATTGGCAATGTCAGACTCTGGTCTCGGGCTTCGCCGATCACTAGGTTCGGCCGATGCCGTTGAGGAATAGAGCAGCCTTCCATGTCCGTGCACAATAACCTTAAACGCCTCATGGCTCCCGACATCACGGCGCTGAAAAAGCGTCGTGAGCCAATTGTGGCGCTGACGGCGTATCACGCACATACCGCCGCTATCGCCGACCGCTATTGCGACTTCTTGCTGGTCGGTGACAGCCTGGGAATGGTTATGCATGGCTTTGAGACAACCGTTCCGGTGCCGCTGGATCTAATGATCATGCACGGACGGGCCGTCGTGCGCGGGGCAAAGCACGCGCTCGTGGTCGTCGATATGCCTTTTGGCTCCTACGAGGAAAGCCCCCCCGTCGCCTTCCGCAATTGCGCGCGGGTAATGAAGGAGACCGATTGCGGGGCGGTGAAGATCGAGGGTGGCCGCCGCATGGCGGAAACGATCCGCTATCTGGTTGATCGCGGTATTCCGGTGATGTCGCACGTCGGCCTGACGCCGCAATCGGTGAATGTCATAGGCGGTTTCAAGGCCCAGGGGCGCCAGCGTCAGGAGTGGGCAGCTATCGAAGAGGATGCGCGGCAGGTCGCCGAGGCCGGTGCCTTCGCAGTCGTCCTGGAAGCGATCACTGGGCCTCTGGCGGCGCGCATTACAGCATCCATCCCCATTCCGACCATCGGCATCGGGGCCTCGTCGGCGTGCGACGGCCAGATCCTCGTTATGGAGGATATGCTGGGCCTAAGCCCGCGCGTGCCCCGCTTCGTGAAGAAGTTCGGCAAGGTCGGCCAAGTCATCGAAGATGCCATCCGGTCATACGCCGAGGATGTGCGCTCGCGCGCCTTCCCGACCCCGGAGCACACTTACGCCATGCTGGAGAGCGCTGCGGAACCGGCGCCCCGGGCGCGTAAGCGTGCCAGTGCAACCGGTGGAAAGGCCACGAAAAAGTCGAAAACCCCGATCAGCAAGGCGTAGGGAAACCGCGTCTGGTATCCCTCGGCTCCGCAAAAGGCCGATCAATCGCTTGCACAGGGGATGCCGTCGGCTATGTATGCGGCTTCCAAGGCGCCCGCCCGGGCCTCTGATCAGGAAGTGCGCTGGGGTTCAGGCTGAAAAGAGCAAGCGATGGCACAGCAGGACGATGATCTTCTCCGTCAAGTCGAAGAAGAGCTGAGGCGCGAACGCCTCGAAAAGATCTGGAAGCAATACGGCACCTACTTTCTGGCTGCCGCGGTCCTTATTGTGGTCGGTGTTGCCGGCTACAAGTTCTGGGAGGGGCGCCAGCTCGCCGCCGCTCAGACATCGGGCGCTCGCTATGAAGATGCCATAGTGCTGCTGAACGAGAAAAAGGACGGCAGCGCCGAGAAGGAATTCGAGAAGCTGACCGCCGAGGGCGTTGGAGGATACCGCGCCCTGTCGCAGCTGCAACTTGCTGGCCTACAGGCCAAGCAGGGCAAGAAGACTGAGGCGCTGGCGACTTACGACGCTCTCGCGGCGAGTAGCAACGGCGATATGATGCTGCGCGAGTACGCCCGACTGCAGGCCGCGGGGCTTCGGCTTGGGGAGGCCGACTTTACCGAGATCGAGAATCGGCTCACCCCTCTTATGGCCGACACGAGCCCTTGGCGCTTCAGCGCTCGCGAGATGCTAGGATTGGCGGCTTACAAGGCTGGAAAGACGACCGACGCCCGTTCGATCCTGACGCCTCTGTTCGTCGACCAGCAGACCCCGCAGAGCATCGCCGAGCGGGCACAGATCATCATGGCGGAGATCGCGGCCGGAGAGATCGCCAAGAAAGCCGGCGAAGCCCCGACGTCCCCGCCGGCTGCGGATGCAACGCCGCCAGCGAATGCGGCACCTCCGGCGTCACCGCCGGCCAAAAAGGACTAGTTGGGGGATCATGAGGGGACAGGCGCACACGGGTTCGGTTGGCGTGGGGCTTTGCGCCCTAGCGTTGCTTTCCGGGTGCGCCGGTGATGGACCCTCCCTGCCCAAGATCTCCAGCCTCAATCCTTTTGCAGAAAAGCAGGTGGCACTGCCCGGCAAGCGTATTCCGGTCATGGAGGCGCAAGGCCTGGAGACGGGTGAGCTTGCAGAAGCCTTTGCGCCGATAACGCTGCCCGCCCCGCGGGTGAACGACAACTGGGCGCAACCGGGCGGCGAGCCGAGCAATGCACCGGGCAATCTCGCCTTCAACGGCGGGACCAATGTCGTTTGGTCGGCCAGCATCGGAACGGGGTCGGGGAGCAGCGGCCGGTTGACGGCGCGGCCTATCGTCTTCGGCGGGCACGTCTTTGCTATCGACGCCGACGGTACTGTGAGTGCCTTCGCAACCTCTGGCGGGTCGGCCGTCTGGCGCACCGCGCTAAAGCCAAAGCGTGAAGGCGGCGGCAGCTGGTTCTCTTTCGGCGGCGGCAGCAGTGGCGGCGGATTTGGTGGCGGGCTCGCTGCAGACGGTGGCAGGCTTTATGCGGCGACCGGTTACGGCAATGTCGTCGCCATCGATCCGCAAAACGGCAAAGTGCTGTGGGAAAAGCAGCTCGAAGCGCCTGTACGCTCATCGCCGACCGCGGTCGGCGACAGGGTCTTCGTGATCACGCTTGATGGGCGCTTTTTCTGTCTCGCGGGCGCCGACGGTGGCGAGCTGTGGTCGGTGCGTGGATTGCCGCAACAGGCCAGCCTCATCAATAACGCGAGCCCGGCTGTCGAGGGCGACGTCGTCGTCGTTCCGTATCCCTCGGGCGATCTGATGGCGATGAAAGCCTCGGACGGCTCATCGATGTGGTCGGAGAGTCTGACCCGCACGCGCACCACGTCGCAGGTCGCCTCAATGAGCGATGCGGCACGGCCGGCTATCGACAACGGGACCGTGTTCGCCATCGGCCATGCGGGGCGGATGATCGCTACCCAGGCGGAGAGCGGCGAGCGCCTCTGGTCCATCAACCTGCCCGGCACGCAGACGCCGTGGGTGGCTGGAGGGAGCGTTTTCGTTGCCGACACGCAGGGGCAACTCGTGGCCCTGTCGCGGCAGGACGGCAAAACCCAATGGACCGTCAAGCTGCCCGGAAATGGCGCCTGGGCCGGTCCGACGCTGGCCGGGGGCACACTGTGGCTCACCTCGTCGGCGGGCTCTCTCGTCGGCGTCGAGGCCACGACAGGCCGCGTCGTTGGCCAAAAGGAGCTCGGCGGAGCCTTCTATATTGCGCCCATCGTGGCGCAGGGGCGCATGTACGTCATCAATGACGACGCCAAGCTGATGGCCATCAACTAGCGGGCGGGCTTAACGGATAGGTCGGCGCGTTGCGCTATCTTCGAGCCGGCGAATGCGCGATAAGCGCCGCTCCACGAAGCAGCGTCCGGCCCGATCCCGATGTCCTCTCCCCCCGTCATTGCCATTATTGGCCGGCCGAACGTCGGCAAGTCGACGCTGTTCAACCGGCTGACCGGCGGGCGCACGGCGCTGGTCTCCGACCTACCTGGCCTGACGCGCGACCGGCGCGAAGGCGAGGCCGACCTCGGTGGCCACCGGGTGAAGATCGTCGATACCGCCGGGCTCGAGCAGGCTAAGCGCGGATCGATTGCCGAGCGCATGCGCAAGCAGAGCGAGGCGGCGCTGGAGACGGCAGATCTGGTGCTGTTCGTTGTCGATGCCCGCGAAGGGATCACGTCGGACGATCAGTCGTTCGGCAAAATGGTGCGCTCTTCGGGACGCCCGGTTGTTCTGGTCGCCAACAAAAGCGAAGGGAAGGCGGCCGAAGAAGGGTTCTATGCCGCCTACGAGCTGGGCTTCGGCGAACCGGCAGCGATATCGGCCGAGCACGGCGAAGGGCTCGGAGACCTCGTCGTCGAGATGCTCTCGGCGCTGGGACTGAAGGAGTCGGCGGCTCTAGGCGACCTCGATGAGCCCGCTACTTCGCGGCCGATCCGTGTCGCCATCGTCGGGCGCCCCAATGCCGGCAAGTCGACGCTGGTCAATGCCTTCCTGGGCGAAGATCGAATGATCACCGGGCCGGAGCCCGGTCTCACCCGCGATTCAATCCCGAGCGATCTGGAGTGGGCAGGTCGCAGGGTGCGCCTCTACGATACGGCCGGTTTGCGGCGCAAAGCCAAGATCACCGAGATAGCAGAGAAGCTGAGCGCATCGGATGCGATCCGCGCCATACGCTTTGCCGAGGTCGTCGTGCTGCTCATCGATGCGGAGCGGCCGTTCGAGCACCAGGATCTCACGATCGGAGACCATGTTACCCAGGAGGGGCGCGCCTTGGTCGTGGCCGTGAATAAGTGGGACCTCGTCGAGGACAAGCAGAAGAAGCTCAAGGAACTGCGCGAGACGCTTGCCGAGCGCCTTGCTCAAGTTTCCGGCGTTACGCTGGTGCCGCTCTCGGCGCTCAGCGGTCGCGGCATCGAGAGATTGTCGAAGGCGGTGCTCGAAGCCTACGACCTGTGGAACCGGCGCGTGTCGACGCCGGAGCTGAACCGTTGGCTGCAGGAGGCGCTGGGACGGCATGCGCCGCCAGCGGTCAGTGGCAGGCGCATCAAGATCCGCTACATCACGCAGCCGTCGACGCGGCCACCGACGTTCGTTGCCTTCTGCTCACGTCCAGGCGAGCTGCCGCAATCGTATCTTCGCTACCTGACGAATAGCCTGCGTGAAGCGTTCGATCTGCCCGGCGTGCCGTTGCGCTTCAACCTGCGCAAGGGTGATAATCCGTACGCTAAGCATAAGAGCTAGTGACGTTTCTTGGCACAGCGAGGCTGTCCGGTCACTGGTTTTGAGCCCATTGCTGAGCTACCTTGGATTCGCGCGTCTGCATGACAGAACCGGCGCGTGGGCTGCGGCTCGGGGGAAGCTCTAACGAGAAAATGGGATCAATGCACAAGTGCTCTCACGGCCGGGCGCGTCCGGTGTTTCGTGCGGTTTTTGCTGGTGCGGTTGCTCTGACGGCGCTTGCGGCTTTGGGGTCGGCGGCGAACGCATATTCCTCGCGCGTGAACTCCGCTTGCGAGCGTGACTACTATCGCTTCTGTGCCAAGTATTCGATCGGGACGCCGGAGCTACGCAGTTGCATGATGGGTTCGCGCCGTTCGCTGTCGCGTCGCTGCGTCGATGCCCTCGTCGCCGCCGGTGAAGTGCCGAAGCGTTACCTGACTTCGATGAAGCGCTGATCGCAGACGACAGGAGAATTCAGCGGGCGGGAGCCGCGGCGAACCCGAAGATGCCGCTGAACTCCACCGCCCGCACGGACGACAGCCGCACGTCTGGCGCCGCTCCGGACCACGATAAGTAGGTAAGCGAGTGCTGTGGTGCAAGGGTAAATCGCCCTTGCGCCGCAGCAAGCATCGTCCGCGTTTTGCAGCGCGTGCATCGCGCTCGCCGGCGGGTATAATTCCCGCATGACTCAGCCAAATTCATCCGCGCCTAGCGAAGTGTTGTTCTATCACCTCGAGCAGCAGACCCTCGAGAGGGTGTTGCCGAGCCTCGTCGAGAAGACGCTCGAGCGTGGATGGCGCGCCGTGATCCAGGCAGGCTCGCCAGAGCGGCTGGCTGCCATCGATCAGGCGCTGTGGACCCACAAAGAGGACAGCTTCCTTGCTCATGGATCGGCGAAGGACGGATATGCCAGCGAGCAGCCGGTCTACCTGACGACCACTGGGGAGACACCCAATGGGGCGGGCGTGCGATTTCTCGTCGATGGCGCGGAGGCCGAGACGTTCTCGGGCTTCGTGCGCATCGTCTACATGTTCGACGGCAATGATGCCGAAGCGGTGAAAGTTGCCCGCGCACAGTGGACGGCCGCCAAGGGCGCTGGGTGTCCAGTGACGTATTGGCAGCAAAGCTCAGCGGGCAAGTGGGAGCGAAAGGCCTGACTGGCGCCTGACGTTGCGTCGGGCAAAAAAAGAGCCCCGCGGGGAGGCGGGGCTGGAAGTTGCGGAGGTGGAGGGAGCAATCGGGGAAGCGCTTAGCAGCGTGGTCGCTTTCCGCGCTCGCCATGATTTGACACTGCCAGCGGTGGCCTTCGGCTGCCGTTCCCCAAGGAACAGGTTGCCAATCATTTCGGCGTGGTCATCGACAGCGCCGGCTTGACAGCACTGCGTCCGGCGCGCTGATGCCACGCCATGAACTATCGGCACGCCTACCACGCGGGGAATTTCGCAGACGTCGTCAAGCACGCGGTGCTGGCGCTCTTCATCGAGCACATGAAGTTGAAGCCGGCGGCGTTCCGCATTGTCGATACGCACGCAGGGATCGGCGCCTACGATCTCGACTCGGAGCAGTCGCAGAAGACTTGGGAATGGCGCGAGGGCATCGGCCGCCTGATGGAGGCGAGGTTCTCCGCCGATGCAGCCAAAGTTCTGGCTCCTTATCTCGACGTGGTCCGCCGGTTGAACCCGGGCTCCGGATTGCGCCGGTATCCAGGCAGTCCGCTTTTGGCGCGAGAGCTGATGCGCAGTCAGGACCGCCTCGTGCTCAACGAGCTC
>JBAZYB010000212.1:0-7118 GCA_041659545.1 Hyphomicrobium sp. | reverse complement strand
TCGGCGGCCTAGGCGTGTAGCGACAGGGCAACGATTCGCGACAAACCTCCGTACGCGCATAAAACGTCCGCAAGCGCCGAGATGGAGAACTACAGACCGCGGGAGGGCGGAGCGCCGAAAGTGGCGCGAAAGGCGCGGGAGAAGTGTGCCTGATCGGCGAACCCCGCGGCGTGTGCGGCATGGGTGAGTGATGCACCACGCACCGCTTCGGCGATGGCAAGCCGCAGTCGCTGCCACCGGCGATAGCGGCGGAATGGCACGCCGACTTCAGACGTGAACAGATGCTGGAAGCGCGAAGCCGATAGTCCGGCAGCGGTCGCCGCGGACGCAACGCAGTTGTGCTCGGTCTCTTCGGCCTGAAGCGTTTCCAGCGCACGCGTGACGCGGCCGTCCATGCCTCGCCGAGCCCGCTTGCGCGAGAACGAGAGAAGATCGTCCGTACTGGCGCGCAACTCAGCAACGCCGGGGCGGTGCTCGAAGACGTGACGAAGAGGCGTCACGTCGCCGTCGCCGATGAATGCACCGCGCACCGCTTCACCGTTGCGAACTAGCGGAGCGAGCGTGTCGACGCTACCCGCATTCGGCTCAACATAGAGGACGCTGAGTGGGGCGCCCGCCATGTCGAACTCGTAGTCGACCCCCGCACGGATGATGGCGGTGCGACAGGACAGCCATTCGCCACCGGCGATGCGCAACTGGAATGTGTCGTAGAGGCCGGCGAGATAGACGGCGGTGCTGTGCGCGTGGAGCGCATTGCGTCCGAGCGGACCGGCAAAGACGGCCCAGCCTGAATCGACATGCCATAGCGAATCTACGCCGGACGGCACAGCACGTTCGTTCAAGCGGCCCGTATGAGCCATTGCATATCCTCGCGGCAGTCGACCGATACAGAGTTGCAGAGGACGGACAACGTGGCAACGGAAGAGAAGCGCCTGCGGACATCGGGAACGGGGTCGGGAATGACGCGCCGGGGCCTCATGGGGGTAGCGGCGGGGTTCGCGGCAATACCGCTGGCGGGTGTGCTGCAGCCGTCAGGTGCCATGGCTGCCGGGCCTATGCTCGGGCTCGGCGCCTCCACTTGGCGCCGCTTCAAGCTCGGCTCGTTCGAACTGACCATGCTGCCCGACTCCGATGCCTTTATCGACGGGCCGTTCCCGATTATCGGTGCCAATGCCGCAGAAGCGGATGTGCAGCGGCTGATGACCGACAACCTGCTGCCACCGGCAAAGTATCAGCCCGGTTTCACGCCTATGGTCGTCAATACGGGCAAGGAGCTCGTCATCTTCGATACCGGCAACGGCGCCAACGGCTTCGTCAAACGCCCCGATGGCGGCTGGCTTGCGGCGCAACTCGCGCCGGCCGGATTCAAGCCGGACCAGATCGACGTGGTTGTCCTTTCGCACGGCCACATCGACCACGTCGGCGGCATCATGGAGGACGGCAAGCCGCTGTTTCCCAACGCGCGCTATGTCATAGCGGCGACCGAGTACGACTACTGGGCGCAGGAAGGCGTGCACACCAGCGACCTCGGCAAGCTGATGGCGGGGGTATTCCGCACCAACGTTATCCCGGTGAAAGACCGGATCAGCTTCATCAAGGCAGGCGATGATGTCGTGAGCGGCATTCGCTCCCTCGCCGCGCCGGGGCACACGCCCGGGCATCTAGCGTTCATGCTCGAAAGCGACGGGAAGAACATGCTCTTCTGGGGCGACTGCGCGCACCATCAAGTGGCATCGCTGGCGCGGCCCGATTGGCATTGCGTGTTTGATTCCGACAAGGAACAGGGCGCCGCGACACGCAAGCGGATCTACGACCTGGCTGCCACGGATCGCATTCCCGTGCAGGGCTACCATATGCCGTTTCCGTCGTTGGGCTACGTGGAGCGGCGCGCTGAAGGCGGCTATCGGTGGCTCGCGCATACGTACCAACTCAGCATTCCGTCGTAGCTTCTAGCGGTTGTATTGACGTACGCGCGGGCCGGCGCCTAGGCTGCATCCAAGGCCGATGCAGCCTGCCGCTTGCGCCCCTCGGGGAATGGTGAATGCATCTTTCGACGTGTTGATCCTTCGGCTCATCGGCGAACGGGTCGGCAATGCAAGCGCTGATCACATCTCGTTCGCCGGCAAGGCTAGAGGATCATCATGCGCACTTTCACCGACGCCAAAGTCATGGCCCGCGCGCTGCGCAATATGCTCAGCGAACGGCAACTCGCGCTGTCACACAGCGAATGCCTGGAGATTGTCGCCCAGCAGCTGGGTGCCGAGAACTGGAACGTGCTCGCTGCTAAGATCGATCAAGCGGCTCCGGGCGAGAGTGCCCTGCCTCAGGCAGCGACGGACGGCATTCGCTTCAGCGAGACCATCCCCATCCTGCGCATTTTCGATGTCGAAAAGGCGAAGGAGTTTTACGTCGGCTTCCTAGGCTTCACGATCGATTGGGAGCACCGCTTCGGCGATAATTTCCCGCTTTACGCGCAGGTCTCACGCGGCGGCATCAAGCTGCACCTCAGCGAGCATCATGGCGACGCTAGTCCCGGCTCGACGGTGTTCGTTTGGATGCGCGGCATCGGCGACTACCATCGCGAGCTGCTGGGCAAAGACTACAAGTATTACAAGCCGGGCCTCGAAGACGCTCCGTGGGACGCACGCGTGATGCAGGTTGCCGACCCGTTCGGCAACCGCCTGCGGTTCAGCGAGCCGAACAAGGCCGACGATACGCGCGCTTAAAGGATGGAAGTCGCGACGCCCTGCTACGACTGCTGCAACTGCTCGCGTTCAGCGAGCAGCGCATCGAGCTTGGCCTGCTGATCGGCGATGCGGTCGGAGGCCAAGCTCTCGTCTGCGGCGCCGGAATAGGCCGCAGCCTGCTCGATCAGCTCGCGCAAGTTGTCGCGCAGAATGGCGATGCGGGTGTCGAGCTCAGCAAGCGTCGCGGGATCGATGGCCATGGGCTTCCTCTTGGCGGGGATTCGTGAGGCGATACTAGTTCGCCCGCCTTGATACCGGCTTGAGCCTTATCAAGGATTGAAGATCAGCGGCCGCGCGTCGGACGATACACACCGGCGTCGGCATCCCATTCGAGGGTGCCGAGATCCTTGAGTACGGGCTTCAACTCGGGACCACGCGTCATTTCCTCGTGCGTGGAACGCGCCAACTCAGCGGCGCGCGCCATCTCACGGGCAATCCATTTGGCGCCGGCGGCAACACCTGCGCCGACCAGCACGGCGATGACGAGCTGAGGCATCGGCAGCACTCCCTCTGAAACGCGCATCGTGCACCCAAGACCGTGCGCGGATCACAGCCCGTAGCGCGACCAAAGCGCCCGGGCCTCAACAGCGGATATCAGATCTTCGGCAAAGGCAAGACGCCCAGTCGTTAATTCCTCGTAACCCGCGACGGAAGAGGCGCGGCGCAGACGGCCCAAAAGCCCTCCTTTATCAAGGGGTACGATCCTGAGACGAACCTTGCTGCCGAAGAGCTCGCGCATCTTGGAGCGAACGTCGGAGATGCCGTCGATGAGGCCATACTCGAGTGCCTTGGGTCCCGACCAGAAGGCGCCGGAGAAGAGTTCGGAATCAGGCCCGGTCAGACGCCCGGCTCGGCGCTCCTTCACGACGCCGATGAAAACATCATGCACGTCGCGCTGCACGGCTTTGATGCGGGCGACGTCGTCAGGGCGCTCTGGGAGGAAGGGATCGAGAGTGTCCTTGTTCTCCCCTGCGGTATAGACGCGACGCTCGACCCCAAGCTTGGCGATCGCTTTGTCGAAGCCGAAGCCTGAGAAGATGACGCCGATCGAACCGACGATCGATGAAGCATCGGCGTAGATCTCATCGCCCGCAACGGCGAGGTAATATCCGCCCGAAGCAGCAACATCCTCGCAGAACACGTAGACCTTCTTTTTCTTCTCTTCGGCAAGCTGGCGGATGCGGCGGAAGATCAAGCTCGATTGTACCGGAGAGCCGCCAGGCGAGTTGACGAGAATTGCCACGGCGGGTGTCTTCGACATCTCGAAGGCCTTCTCGATGGCGCTCGCCGCATGGGCGATGGAGAGGCCTGAGCGCAGCGGCGTCGACATACCGATGGGGCCGGTAAGGCGCAACACGGGGACGACGGGGCCTTGGCCAAATAACCACATGCGAACGGCCTCACTGGGGTTGGGAAAATGGGGAGAGGCGGACGTTTTAGGGCATTGGCGCCGCCGCGGCTAGGGCGCTGGCATCCCGATGGTCAGCGCTGCGCCGTCACGTAGGATGGCCTGAGCCGCAGGCACGAAGGCATTGCCGTCCCCATGTAGCACGAGGCCGGTCAAAAGTTGCAGTGGCGCCCTGCTGCCTTTTATGCCCTGCACAATCACCCGGTGAGCGGGCTCCCCGGCGCGCGGATGAAGCGGTAGTATGCGGATGGCGCCGAAGCGCTGGTCGAACGCCGCCAATACGCGTTGCAGTGCCTCTGCTTTGTGGACCATCGTGACGGTCCCGCGTGGCGCCGTCATCCGCGCAAGGAAGCGTCCCCAGCGCTGCAACTCATCCTCAGCCATGGCATGGGCCAGTGCCTTGCCCGCGTCCGGCGGAAGGGTTCCCGCGCCCGCATCGTGGTAGGGTGGATTGGCAATGACGCAGGTGAAACTTTCCTCCGCGAGACCAGCGGCGCGTAATTGAGCCGCTGGCGCACCGACCGACGTCGCGACGACCCGCACTCGATCTCCAAGGCCATTGCGCTGGACGTTCTGCATCGCCAGATCCGCCAGTTGCGGTTCGCGCTCCAGCAGGACGACCTCGGCTGCCGCAAGACGCCGGGCGACGCACAATCCCGCAGTGCCGACACCAGCGCCGACATCGAGGACGCGCAACGGTTGGCCTGGATCATTGGACACCGAAGCCGCGAGCATCACCGCATCCAGTCCGGCACGGTAGCCCGCCCGCGGCTGAAGGATATTGAGCGCCCCGCCGAGGAACGCGTCGTCGGTGACCTGCGGCGGTTCGTCGGTTGCGGATGCGTGGGTCATGGCTGGACCATCCACTGGCCGAGCCCGGCGTCGACAAGCAGCCGTCGAGCGGCGTCCCAGCGCTCGTCCGGCACCGCCAGACGCTGGACAACGGCGCCCAGGGTACCCTGAACGCTGCTCATGTTGCCGTCGAACACGGCCGTATCGATTCCGGCATCCTCAAGCAGCACTTGAAGGTAGCTGATCAGCACGGGGTCATTTGTCGCCACGAGGTCACGCATGAGACAGAGTAGCCGGCTCTGGCCTGCTGCGGCAAAGTTTGGTTGGTATTCGCCCCCCTGGCGAGGCTATACCGATAATAACAAACGAGAAGTCGAGAAACCGCATTGGCCCAGATCATTCCGCTCGAAGCTGCCCGCAACGCCCCTAACGGCCTGCAGCCGCTGCTCGACCTCGTGTCGGCCGACATGGAGGCGATCAACCGCATCATCCTCGACAAGGCCGTGTCGGACGTCGAGCTGATTCCGGAGCTGGCACATCACCTGATCGATTCGGGCGGCAAGCGCCTGCGGCCGATGCTGGCGCTGGCATCGAGCAAGCTGTGTAACTATGCCGGGCAGGGACACATTCGCGTCGCCAGCGCGATCGAATTCATGCACACCGCAACGCTGCTGCACGACGATGTGGTGGATGAAAGCGGCCTGAGGCGCGGCAAGCAGACGGCGCGGATGCTGTGGGGCAACCAAGCCAGCGTCCTTGTCGGGGACTTTTTACTCGGGCAGGCATTCCGAACGCTGGTCGACGTCGGCTCGCTTCCGGTGCTCAAAATCCTCTCCAACGCCGCTGCGGTGATTGCCGAAGGCGAGGTCATGCAGCTCGCGGCCGCCAACAACACGGCCACCACCGAGGATGAGTACTTGGCGATCATCAACGCCAAGACGGCCGCCTTGTTCTCGGCTGCCGCCGAAGTGGGTGCCGCCATCGCCAATCGCCCGGCTGCCGAGCAGACGGCGCTCAAGGCCTATGGCCGGAACCTCGGCCTCGCTTTCCAGCTGGTCGACGACGCGCTCGACTATTCGGGTGACAGCTCAAACCTCGGCAAGACCGTCGGCGATGATTTCCGTGAGGGCAAGATCACTTTGCCGGTGATCCTATCGTTCCGCCGCGGCTCAGAGGTCGAACGCCAGTTCTGGACGCGCACCATTGCCGAGGGCGACATCAAGGATGGCGACCTCGAGCAAGCCCTGGCATTGATGAAGCAGCACAAGGCGCTCGAGGCGACCATGGAACGGGCGCGTTCCTACGGCGCTATTGCCCACGACGCCCTGGCCATCTTCCCCAACCGCCCGGAAAAGGCGGCCATGCTGGACGTGATCGAGTTCTGTGTGCATCGCTCCCACTGAAAAGAGCGCACCCGGGAGCGACCATATTGCGGGCCGGGCACCGCCATCCTAGGATTCACCGTTACAACCATAAATCGGGGAACGCCGGTGGTCGCGCCTAAGCACAAGTTCGGACGCAATGTGGGAATGGCCGGCTGGCTCATCGCTGCAGCCTGCGTGCTTGCGGGCGCTGCCGCGTCGGCACAATCAGCGCCGCCGGATCCCAGCGGCATCGTTCTCGCCAAGCTCGGCATTACGGATATGAGCAAAACCGAGCAAACCAACCTGTGGAAGCTCGTCGATGAGTACGCGACCGTCGATGCCCTGCAGGAATTCTGCGGCACGAAGCTCAATTTGCAGCGCCGCGCCTGGCTCGCGGTGTCCACATGCGTCGAGCCTCAGTCTTTAAAGCGGGTGTTCGCCAAATTCCGTTCCAAGAAGGGCGAGTACCTGAAGCAGTGGGAGACGCTGCACGGTGAGGCGGAGGCCAAGAAGGCCGTGTGCGAGCGCTTCAAGCCCAAGCTTACCGAGTACTCGAAGATCATGGGCGGCCAGATCAATCAGGCCGCCACCGCGTGCCGGAATTGCTTTTTTTGCTAGATTTGCACTGGCGGCGACTCCCAGTGCGTCAGTCGCCGAGCGTCGTGGCGACGATCCACCAGTCGGGATGGGCTGCGCCCAAGTGGTCTGCGGCAGCGCGGGCGCGGGTCGCATCGGCAAACAGGCCGTAAGTCGTCGGGCCAGCGCCGGAGAGGCTGACGTACAGGCAATCAGGGCGCGCGGCGAGAG
>JBAZYB010000211.1:0-7119 GCA_041659545.1 Hyphomicrobium sp. | reverse complement strand
GGACAACGAATCGCCGTCCTCTGCGGTCCCGGCAACAACGGCGGCGACGGGTTCGTGGCCGCTCGCTACCTGCGCGAAAGCGGTTTCGCAGTTCGCCTCGCTCTCCTCGGCAACAAGAGCGCCTTGAAGGGCGACGCTGCCGTCATGGCCGATCGTTGGGGCGGACCAATCGATCCGCTTTCACCCGCGTCGATCGATGCCGTGGACCTCGTCATCGACGCGATGTTCGGATCGGGCCTGACGCGACCGATCGCAGGGGTGGCAGCCGACGTCATTGCCGCCCTCAACGCTTCCCGCCTGCCGGTGTTGGCGGTGGACGTGCCGAGCGGCCTCGACGGCAGCACCGGTCGACCGACGGGCCCTGTCGTTCAGGCGATGCGCACCGCGACCTTCTTCCGCCGCAAGCCGGGGCACCTCCTGATGCCGGGGCGCCTGCTGTGTGGTCCGGTGCTCGTCGGCGATATCGGAACGCCCGACGATGTCCTCATCGACATCGGTGCGCGGACCTGGGCCAATGCGCCGGGACTCTGGATGCGCCATTTCCCCTGGCCGCGCCTCGACGGCCACAAATACAGCCGTGGACATGCGCTCGTCGTCTCCGGTCCGGCCGCGCACACTGGCGCGGCGCGTCTCGGCGCCCGTGGTGCGTTACGAATAGGCGCCGGCCTCGTCACCATCGCCAGCCCCGAGGACGCCCTGCTGGTCAACGCCGCCCACCTCACGGCGATTATGCTGGCACCCTTCGATGGCGCCGCCGGCCTTACGGCCATCCTTGCCGACCGGCGGAAGAATGCCGTGCTCCTCGGACCGGCCCTGGGCGTCGGGGAGAGAACACGCCAGCTGATTGGCGCGGCGCTGACATCGGGAGCCGCGACGGTTCTCGATGCCGACGCCCTGACATCCTTTGCAGAGGAGCCCGACGCACTGTTTCGCGCCATCGCCGGCATTCAGGCCCGCCCGGTTGTTCTGACCCCGCACGACGGCGAGTTCCAGCGGCTGTTCGCAGACCACGATCAGGACAGCAAGCTTGCCCGGGCTCGCGCCGCGGCGCAGCGATCCGGCGCCGTCGTGGTGCTCAAGGGCCCCGACACCGTCATCGCCGCACCGGATGGCCGCGCCGCCATCAACGAAAATGCGCCGCCCTGGCTCGCCACAGCCGGTGCCGGGGACGTGCTCGGGGGGATCGTCGTCGGGCTATTGGCCCAAGGAATGCCGGCATTCGACGCCGCTTGCGCTGCCGTCTGGTTCCACGGCGCCACCGCTGCGACGTTCGGCCCGGGGCTTATTGCCGAAGATCTGCCCGACACCCTGCCCCAGGTGTTGCGCGCACTCTCCGGACCTGCCTGAAGGCAACTATTGGGTGCCACAATCACCCACTATTGGCCTATGCTGGATTCGCGGTGCCGGGGGAGCGCCGCGATCAACGCAAGTTGCGCGGGTTGTGAATGCTTCGACGAGCTGTCTTTGCCATCGCTCTGCTGCCGCTGACGTCGAGTGTCGTTCTGGCAGTTGCCGCCGACGCTTCGCTGAAGGCGCAAGACGGTGCCACCGCACTGGTGCGCGGCGACGCGAACCAAGCTGTCACCGACTATACCGAAGCTCTCAAAGATGCGGCGCTGCCCAACGACCGTCGCGCCACCATTCTTACCGATCGGGCCGTCGCCTATGCGCGCCTCGGGCAGTCCAAGCTCGCCATCGACGACTTCAATCGTGCCGCGCAGCTCTTTCCCGAATATGCGGCGATCTACAACAATCGCGGCAACCTGCTGCTGGCCCTCGGCTTTCCCGAAGAGGCGATAAAGGACTTCAACCGCGCCATCGTTTTGGCCCCCGGCTATGCCGCCGCCTTGTCGAACCGAGCCGGAGCCTTCGCCAAGGCTGGCAACAACGATTTGGCCATCCGTGACTACACGGCGGCGGTACGGCTCATGCCTCAATCGGCTCCCCCCCTCGCGGGGCGCGGTCGCGTGCACATGGCTGCCGGGCGCCCGCATGCAGCAATCCGCGATTTCTCCCGCGCCGTGACCGCCGATCCGCGCTTTGCCGCGGCCTATCGCAACCGCGCCGAAGCCAAGCTCGACATCACGCGCCTGCAGGATGCGGTCGAGGACCTTTCGCGTGCCATCGCTTTCGATGCGGACAATCCCGAACTCTATCTCTTGCGGGGCCAGGCCTACCTGTCGTCCGACAACGTCGCCGCGGCCTTGAAGGACTTCACCCAAGTGACGGTGCTCGACCCACGCTCGGCACGCGGGTTCGCCTCCCGCGGCCTCGCCAATGCGGTGGCACAGTCCTACGAGGACGCCTTCGTCGACCTCAACCGCGCCATTGAGCTCGATCCGCGCTCGGGTCTCGCGTTCGCCTACCGGGCTGTCGCCTACAAGATGAGTGGCCAGACGGACGTCGGCATCAAGGACGCCGAAACGGCGGAGAAGCTCGATCCCGATGGTCCCGAGGTTCTTTGGGCCAAAGGCGAGATTGAAGAATCCCAAGGGCGCACGGAGCAGGCGACCGCTGACTATAAGCGGGCCGTGTCGCTGAAACCGCGGCTGAAACTCGCCGCCGATGGCCTTCAGCGTCTCGGGGCCGACACCGCAAGTGCGGAAGATCGCGAGATCGCAGGCGCGGGAGTGGAAAGCTGGCGCGTCGTACAGCAGGGTACGCACTTCTTTGCCGTGAGCGACCAATACCGCCGCTTGCGCATCCCCCTCGAAATGGCCGGTGACGGTCAGCCGCGTTTGCTGGAGTGGGAAGTGAAGCAGGCCCCCTTGCGCGGCATCGCGACCTTGCGCTTTGCGGCCGGCGCCGTTCCCGGCGCTACAGGCCCTCAAGAGGTTGAGCAGATCGCCATCCTCGACCTGTTCAGCAACTCGGTGGTCGGCATCGAGCCGCACCGCGAAGGTAAGAAGGTCGCCACTTGGACGTGGCAGGACGATCGGGTCATCGTCGCCAGCGTCGACGGCGCCACCGACGAGTTCATCTTGCGTGCAGGCGTAGCCGCCAACGGCGACCGCCGGCGCTATACGAGTTCGGACCAGGGTGCGTGGGCACCGTGGGGCCAGCTCGACTCCTCCGCCCAGGAAGACCGCAGGGCGCGGCGGCGCTCCAAGCCCAAGACCTTCCTTCAATTCCTTTTCAACTGACGCCCGCGGTGGCGGTGCTGCCGATCGGCTACACGCTGGGCGAGAAATGCGCCTGCAACGGAGCAATTGGCGTGTCTGACGTTGCCCCCGCCGCACCCCGATGGGAAGCTTCCAGGGTTGGCACTTCGCCAACGCGCGCCTAGCTAATTAGATGGCTGCGTTAAGCTTTCTGCATCGTTCACCAATTAGCTTGGTGTGACGGACCGGATTTCAGTCAGGGAGAGAGTTAAGGGCGATGCGTTCTTTTGCTGCGTTAATTGCTTCCGTTGCCGTCATTGCGATCTGCTCGTCGGCGCATGCTGAAGCGCCCACCGTATTGGCGGCTGCAGACCCCGCTGCCGAGGCATCGATCGAGGGCCCGCAGGCCATTGACGCCGCACTGCCGCCGGCCACCGAAGTTCCAGCTGAGACCGAGAAGGCGGCCGCACCGCTGCCGCCGCCTGAGCCGACACTGTTCGCCAGGATCGACCTCACCAGCCAGACTATGACGGTTTCCGACGAAAATGGCGTGATCGCGCACTGGAAGATCTCTTCGGCGCGTGGCGGCTACAAGACGCCAACGGGCACCTACACGCCGCACTACACGGCGCGCATGCACTACTCCAAACAGTACCATTTTTCGCCGATGCCCTACTCGGTCTTCTTTAATCGTGGGGTCGCGGTTCACGGAACCAACGATCTGCGCAATCTCGGCCGTCCCGCCTCTCACGGATGCGTCCGCTCGCATCCGAAGAATGCCAAGATTTTCTACGATCTCGTGCAAAAGCATGGAAAAGAGATGACGCGCGTTACGGTCGTCGGCAAGCCACCCTATTCCCCCGCCGTGGCCGAGCGTCGCCAGCAGCGCTATGCGCAGCCGAAGCCATCGTTCCAGCCATTCGGCGGCCTCTTCGGCTATAGCCAGCCCAAGCCGCAGAAGCGGACCAAGAAGAAGCAGTACGGCGGAAGCTACAACACCTGGTAAGCACCAGCCGCTCGGGCCTCATGCCTGCTGCGTGAGGCTCAGAAGGGGTTCCACGTCGGTCGCGACGTGAAACGAATGTAGCCGATGTTGGCGCCGAGCCTGAGGCCAATTCCGGTCCGGATCGGCGCCATCAGCACCTGCCCACCCTTCAAGAAGGTGATGCCGACACCGCCGATGAAATACGCCGAACCGTCGATGCCGGTGAACTGCCGGTACAGCGCTTCCGGCTCGTGCAACCGATAAATCAGGAACATCGTCCGCGATCCCGACGCGCCAAAGTCGGTGCCGATCGATGGCCCGTGCCAGTAGATCTTTCCGCTGCCACCCGATCGCAGATAGACCGTGCCACTGCCATAACGCAGGCCCGCTAGAAAAGCGCCACCCCCCTCGGTACCCAGGACGTATCCGTCTGGGCGCCCCGCGCTGGAAAACGCGTACTCGATGACGCTGCCGAGTTCGGTCGAGATGGTGCCGAAGAAGCCGCGTGAAATCTCCCGGATTTCGTCGATCGTATAGCCCGGCTCCTCCGGAGGGAGGGGCTCGAGGATGGCAACCGACGGTCCCGGTTCCAGCGTCGTAACGCCAGGTTCCGCCGCCGTTTCCCCTTGGGGCTCCGTCTGTGTCGCCCACTTCTGCGCTGCTGACTTCGGCACTGGCCTGGGGGGCGTTGCTGCCGCCGCTGGGCCTGCCGCAGGCTGCGCCGCGGGATCCTTGCGCGCGAGCGCCGCGTTCGCCGTCCGCTTACCGTCAATGGCCGCGTCGAACTTGGCGAGGGTGTACGACGATTTCGCCTTCATCACCGCGAGCAGCTCAAGCCCCGCTGCCTCAAGCTCCGTCAGCTTGCTGCAATCGATGGGGCCTGTCTCGGGCGGGCGGCCGAGTTGATCGATCTTGACGATGAGATCTTCGGCCTCGGCGTCGAGTTTCGCCGTGCGCTCATCGCGTACGCTGGCGAGCGCCTTCTCTTCATCGTCAGGGCTGTTCCAACCCCTTTTGTCCTTCAGTTGCTGCAGCTTTTGCTGCAGCTTCGGAAGCGCGTCAGCGTTGAAGGCGCGCAGGGCCGCCCCCGACTTGTCGACCGCCGCCGCAAAATCCTCAGCCTTGCAGTCCGCTTGCGCGGCACCGTACGTCAGTGCCAGCCCAGCTAAGGCCGCAAGGCAGGTCGAGATGAGTTGGCGCATGTGTCGGCTTCAGCCCAATGCAGTTCATGCCAACCCGAATATGGGCCCGCCCGAGCAGATCGACCAAAGCCATGTGGCCAATTATTGGCCGCCGATAGTCTTTACGACCGAGTTCAGCGGGCGATCTGCCAGTGCCGTGGGCATGCCCTGCATGTCCTTGGCGACGAGCTCGTCGTATTCGGGCAACGTCTGGATAGGCGCCTTGGGGACCATTTGCACGACTTTGTATCCGCCAGCCTTAAGCTGCTTCAGAAGCTCCGGCATAGCCGCCGCCGTATGCGGTTGAATGTCATGCATCAGGATGATGCCTTTGCCGCGCTTGTCGAGGTTGGTCATGATCCTCTTGACCAACACGTCGGCCTTACTGCGCTTGAAATCGAAGCTGTCGATATCGGTCGAGAACACCGCGACATTGCGGTCGGCCAGATACTTCAGCGTTTCGGGCGAATGCCGCAGATACGGGAAACGGAAGAAAGGCGCCGTCGGCCCACCCACCGCGCGATGTACGACGCTGAACGATCTTTCGATCTCGTCCTTGGCCTGATCGAGCGTCATCTTCGACAGGTCTTTATGGGTCATCGTGTGGGCGCCGATTGTGTGCCCCGACTTGGCGACGTCGTGCAGAATATCGGGATAGCCGGCGGCAACTTTACCGACCGAGAAAAAGATTGCCTTGGTGCATTCGGCGTTCAGCGCCTTGAGGATCTCGGTGGTGCGATTGGGTAGCGGTCCGTCGTCGAAGGTCAGTACGACTTCTTTCGGGTTGAGGAAGTCGTACAATTTGTAGTGTTGAAAGCCGAAGCCAGGGCCACCCGTGGTGTCGATCTCGACGACGCGAGAGGTGCCCAGCGGGTTCGGATTCCCGGGGCACTCAGTCGGCGCGGCAACTGGCGATGACGGACCCATCTGTTGCGAGGACGGCGATTGTTGAGCGGAGGGCGAGGCAGGCCCCATCTCCTGCGCCGAAGCGGTCGCGATTTGGAATGCCAACGGACTGCACAGCGCCGCGGCGGCGACGACAGTCTTCGTCAAAATTGAGCGCATGAAGAACCTCCCCGAGGTAGCAAGTCAGCTTATCGCTTGATTCCCGCGCATTGTGCGGAAAATCAGGCGCATGACGCAAGGCAATTGCTGCAGTTTCCGCCGTAACGACGGCGATTTTGCGCAAGGTGTGGTGAGCTCAGTTTGTGGAGCGGGGCCGCTTCCCCTCGAGCTTGCTGCGAAAGCGTGCGCTGTCGACGACGATGCGCGTGTGCGTCCCGCGGCCGATGACCTCGCTGTCGTCGCAGGCCGTTATCTTGAACACCAGTTTTCGGCCATTCCGCTCCACCAGTTCTGCAGTCGCGGTGACGGAAAGTCCTGTGGGTGTCGGAGCAATGTGCTCGACGTCGATGTGTACGCCCAGCGTCTCCTGGCCGAGATCGAGCTGATCTTCAACGCAGGCGACAGCTGCCGCTTCCATGAGCGCCACCATGGCGGGCGTCGCAAACACGGGCGCGCGTCCGCTACCCAGGCGCGGTGCGGTGTGATCGTCTGTGACGACGATCGTCACTGTGCCGACGCGCCCAGGGGTTAGGGCCGCCAACCTGTCATTGCCGACTGTCATGGATGCAGTTTGTCACGGGATCTGAACGGCCGGACCATTCCGAGCCGCCGCACTATAGCGAAAGGCCGCGCCTCAGTCCGCTGCGTCGGCGAGCTGTTCCAACTCGTCCAGGTCTGTCAGGCGCAGACCGCGCTCGCACGCTTCCACGAGCCCGCGAGCCTTGAGTTGGGTAAGCCAGTGCGCAAGGTCATCGACACTCATGTCGAGATACCCGGCAACGACGCC
>JBAZYB010000210.1:0-7140 GCA_041659545.1 Hyphomicrobium sp. | reverse complement strand
ATTATATCTTGCCAGCCAGCGCGCAACCTATTCGCTCAATCCACGGAGTCGCCCGATGCGTCAGATCCTAGCTGCCACCTTCGTTGTCCTGTCTCTTGCTGCTTGCGGGGACAGCGACACCCCTGCCCACGAGGGGGCGCACAAGGAAGGCACCGCTTCAGCCGAAGCCATTCCACGCACGCCCTCGCCCGCAGGAGCCAAAGTGTGGCTCATCGAGCCCAGCGCCGGCGCTGTCGTCAAGAATCCGATCACCATAAAGTTCGGCGTTGAGGGGATGAAAGTCGTCCCCGCAGGCACCGATGAGCCCGACAGCGGGCACCATCACCTGCTCATCGATACCAAGCTCGAGGACTATGACGCGCCGATCCCGGCCGACGACAAGCACAAGCACTACGGCAAGGGACAGACCGAGGCGACCATCGAGCTGCCGCCGGGTCAGCACACACTGCAGGATATCTTTGCTGACAAGAACCACATCCCCTTCGAGCCATCGGTCCAGTCGGAGGCGATCACAATCACCGTCGAGTAGCTCGCTCTAACGACCGGCCACGCTCGAGGGTGGAATTCTCTACCCCGAGCGTGCCCCGGGGCTCGATAGGATGTCCTGAATTCGGAATCGACGGGCACCCGCTAAGCCCCTACGAAAACAGGCACGCAGACGATCTAAGCAGCTCGGACTTGGCCTAAGCGCGGCTGGCGGCGTCGTTCAGCGTCTCGCGACCGAGCGCGCCAAGTACCGTCGTGACGATGCCGCTCGCGTTGAGACCGGCCTGTTCGTACATCTGATCCGGCTTGCCGTGATCGATGAACACATCCGGCAGCACGAGACTGCGCACCTTGAGACCACGGTCGAGAAGACCGCTCTCGGCGAGGAACTGCAGCACGTGACTGCCGAAACCGCCGATCGCACCTTCCTCGACGGTCACCAAAACTTCGTGGCTCCGCGCGAGGCGACGAATGAGATCCTCGTCCAGCGGCTTGACGAAACGCGCGTCAGCGACCGTCGCCGAAAGGCCGTAAGCGGCAAGTTGATCGGCCGCCTTAATGCACTCGTACAGGCGCGGGCCGAGCGACAGTAACGCGACAGCCGAGCCTTCGCGCACGACACGTCCCTTGCCGATCTCAAGCGGCACGCCTTCCGCCGGGAGCGGCACGCCGAAGCCCTCACCGCGCGGATAGCGGAACGCGGACGGGCGATCGTCGATCGCTGCCGCCGTCGCCACCATATGCACCAGCTCAGCTTCATCGGCCGCTGCCATGACGACGAAGTTTGGCAAGCAAGCCAGATACGTGATGTCGAACGAGCCGGCATGCGTCGCACCATCCGCACCGACAAGACCCGCACGATCGATAGCGAAGCGAACCGGAAGTTTCTGGATAGCGACGTCATGCACGACCTGATCATAGGCACGCTGCAGGAATGTCGAGTAGATGGCGGCAAACGGCTTCAAGCCCTCGGTGGCGAGACCCGCTGCGAACGTGACCGCGTGCTGCTCGGCGATGCCGACGTCGAAGGTGCGCTCCGGGAACGCCTTGCCGAACACATCCAGCCCCGTGCCGTCTGGCATGGCGGCCGTAATGGCGACGATCTTGTCGTCCTTCTTCGCCTCAGCGACGAGGCTGTCGGCGAACACGCGCGTATAGGTCGGCGCCTTCGGCTTGGCGACAACCTGCGCACCGGTGACGACGTTGAAGCGCGACACGCCGTGATACTTATCGTCGGAGGCCTCCGCCGGCGGGTAGCCCTTGCCCTTCTTGGTCACGACGTGAACAAGGATCGGTCCCTGATGCGCGTCGCGGACGTTCTTTAGAACGGGAAGAAGATGGTTCAGGTCGTGCCCATCGATAGGCCCGACATAATAGAAGCCGAGTTCCTCGAACCAGGCACCACCCTGCCAGAGATGGCGGGTGTACTCCTCGACGCGTGCGGCGCGCCGCTCCCAGCTTTTCGGCAACTGCTTCGCCAGCTGCTTGGCGATGTCGCGCAGATAGAGGTAGGTGCCGCTCGACGTGATGCGCGCCAGATAGGCGCTCAGCGCACCGGTCGGCGGAGCAATCGACATATCGTTGTCGTTCAGAACGACGATGAGACGCTCATCGCGCGCTCCAGCGTTGTTCAGCGCCTCGTAGGCCATGCCGGCGCTCATGGCGCCGTCGCCGATCACGCACACGACGTTGTTGTCGCGCTTTTCGAGATCCCGCGCCACGGCCATGCCGAGGCCGGCAGAGATCGAAGTCGATGAATGCGCCGCGCCGAAAGGATCGTATTCGCTCTCGGCACGCCGTGTGAAGCCAGACAGACCGCCCGGAGCGCGCAACGTGCGGATTTGGTCGCGGCGTCCGGTGATGATTTTGTGCGGATAGGTCTGGTGGCCGACGTCCCAGACCAAGCGGTCCCGCGGGGTATCGAACACCCAATGCAGCGCCACCGTCAGCTCGACGACACCGAGACCGGCACCAAGGTGCCCTCCGGTGACGGAGACGGCATCAATCGTCTCCTGTCGGAGTTCAGCCGCGAGCTGCGGAAGATCGGACTCATCGAGTCGGCGCAGATCCTCGGGAGTTTTGATCCGGTCGAGGAGCGGCGTTTTGGGAGCACTATCCACCGAGCCATCCCATGCAATGATAATGCCTTGTTATGTCACACTGTCGCGGCCCCGCAAGTGAGCAATCGCCGCGGCGCCCGCCGCACAAACAAAAAGCGCGGCTCCGGGGGGAGCCGCGCGTGTCAGCCGTTAGTAGAGCTGAAAGCTTAGTGCATACGGCACTTCTTGTGCTTCCGGAACCAATGGCCGTGCTTGTGGCACTTGTGGGCCTTGTAGTGCCTGTGGTGATGGTGCTTCTTCTTGAAGTGAGCTTCGGCCGGCGAAGTGGTGGCAACGCCAACAACGGCAAAGCTGCTGAGCAGCACTGCGAGAGCAATCAAAGACTTCATTCGTCTTCTCCCCGATTATAAACACGCAGCCAAAAGCAACGGATCGAACGGATAAAAAGCCGCCTCCCGGTCTTTGAGCCGGGCGCACCCTATCGGGGTTAATAGGGATAAGCTAGTGGGCAGCAGCCCTCCCCCACCGGGCCCCTGGGCGGACGGTTAATGCGTGCCGACGCGCTAAGCGGCTTACTCCCCTCAGAAAAATTGTGGCATCCTGGCCGATGAGCAAATCGACGACGATCCGCCGCAGCCCCGACCGGCTCCCCAACCGCGGCGACGAGCGGTTGCCCTTGGTCTGCGCCGATGACTGAGCATTGGGTCACGGTCAACGACCGCATGCAGCGAGACTACCGCTACGCCCGCGTTGCCCGCCCTGGGCGCAACTTTGACCCAGAGTTTACGCCCGACATGACGCCGTCGCAGATGCTGCGCCTCGGTGTATTCTGCGGGCGCTACATGACCGACACGCGGGCCGAGTTTCCTCAGAGCTGGTTCGCCCATGCAAAGCTCGCGCACGGCGAGCGGGGCCGCGACTGCTCGCTGAACTATTTCGGCGTCGATGCCAGCCAGCCATTGTCGGAATGGAAGCGAAAGGGATGGATCCACCCCGACGATCCGCGCGGGTGGTTTCAGTGGTACTGCCGCTACTATATGGGCCGGCGGATGCCGGACGAAGACAGCCGGCAGATCAAGCGCTGGAAAGCCATCCGCCGGCACGTGCGCCAAATCGAGAACAACTGCGACAGAGGCGATTTATTCTGCAGGCCCCGCCAGCGCCAGGCGCTGCTACATTGGGCCTACGACAGCCGCAAGATCTGACGCGACGGCCGTTTCATTGCGGATCGAGCGGCTCGGCGCCCTTCGGCGATCCATCCGCAGCAAAGGTGAGCTTTTCGACCTTCGCCTCTGCCTGCCGCAACAAGCGGTCGCAATGCGCTTTCAGCACCTCACCGCGCTCATAGATGGCGATGGATTCCTCGAGTTCGACGTCGCCACGTTCCAGCCGCGTGACGATCGACTCAAGCTCCTTGAGCGCGCGCTCGAAGCTCATCTCCTTGACGTCGGCGTGCGTGGGCTGCGTCTTCGACGTGACCGGTTCCATACTTCGTTCCGAGCCTTGCAATTGTGTCTTAGGCGCCAGCGTCCATCAGCGCCTTGACATGAACGGCGACGGACCGGGCCAATGCGGTGAGGTCGTAGCCGCCCTCAAGCATCGATACAATGCGGCCGTTGCAATGTCGCTGTGCCAATCCGGCCAGCCTCTCCGTCGCCCAGAGATAATCGGCCTCGACGAGCCGGAGGTTGGCCAACGGATCAGCCTGATGAGCATCAAATCCGGCCGACACGATAAGTATGTCGGGCCCGAAATTGTGCAACGCCGGCAGGATGCGTGATTCGACCGCCTCGCGGAACCGTTCACCTCCATCCCCCGCGCGCAGCGGAGCATTGGTGATGTTGCCGACGCCGCGCTCGGATTCCGCTCCCGTCCCGGGGAAGAGCGGCATCTCATGCGTCGAGCCGTAGAACAAATCCTTATCCGACCAGAAGATATCCTGCGTACCGTTGCCGTGGTGAACATCAAAATCCACGATGGCAACCCGCTCGGCGCCATGCTTCTTGCGCGCGTAAAGCCCTGCGATCGCGGCATTGGAAAAGAAACAGAAGCCCATAGCGCGATCAGCCTCGGCATGGTGTCCCGGCGGACGAACCTGGCAGAAGGCGTTAGCCGCCCGCCCGCCGATCACCGCATCGACAGCATCAAGACCAGCACCGACGGCCCGCAGAGCCGCTTCCCACGTTCCCGGTGACACGACGGTGTCTCCGTCGATATAGCGCGGGCTCTTCTGCGCCGCCTCAGCGAGCCCACGCATGCCGGCTAGATGCCCCTCTGGGTGCGCAAGCAGGATCTGCTCCTCTACATCAGGGCGAAGCGGCGCCTCTTCGCGTACCAGCGCCTGGAAGATCTCGTGCGATAGTACCTTGTCTATCGCCCGCATTCGGTCGGGGCGTTCGGGATGCCCTGGTCCCGTGTCGTGAGCAATGAAGGATGGATGCGTAAAAAGAAGCGTCGCCATGAATGCGTTTGCCGCGTTTGGTTATGGTTGCGCTGACCTGAGGCCGCATTTTCTCATGTTAGCCCCCGGCGCCCACAAAGGGCCAGCCTAACAGCAGCTTCAAGGTAAGCGCTTGGCCGAAGGCTGCCTATTTTCAGCCGGTCTCCGCCTCGCGCCGTGCCGCGAGCCAGCGCACCGCCCGAACAGGTAGCATGGCAATCCCCCATGCCTGCAGGATCAGAGAGCCAATAAAAGCCGGAGCGCCGACGAGAGGCAGGAATACAACGACGAACGCCACAAGCCGCGCCGCCTGCGCCGCACGGTAGCCAAGCCCGCTTGCATATTCGCCGCGCCGCTCCGGCGGCCAGATGCACGCGAACCACGAACTGGCCACCGGCCAGCCGAGCATGCCGGCGACGAGACTGACGAGATAAGCGATCTGAATCCATGACGGTACGTATGGCACAATGCGCCGATCGAGCTCCTGTTGGCGTTCTTCGCCGCGCGCGTGCACCTCGATGGCGCTCGTCACCACGTTGCCGGTAAGGCTCGATACCGTGTTGGTCCACAGATCGCCAACCATGCCGGTAATGGCACCTGAATCCGAGTTGAGTGGCACGGCGCGGATGGCGACGCGCCCCGACCCCTCGCGCGTAACCGAAACTCGGAACTCGCCGCGCCCCGCGCCAAGTGCATCGAGGAAATCGCCGAGCGTCGCCCGCTTCAGCGCATCGTCGAGACCACCTACGGAAATGCGCTGCCATAGCCAGTTTGTCCCACCCGGCTGGCGCGGCGTCGCCGCGTGCAGAATGACCAGATTGACGTCGTTGTCCGCTGCGGCTCGCATCAGATCGGAAAGCTTGAGGCTTTGTTCCGATCCTCGCGATGGCTGGAAATAGAGAAGATTACCGTCGACACGCCCTGTGACCAGCACCGTCTGCCCGCGCACAGAAGAGAGCGTACCGGCAAGCGCCGCTGGGTCGAGAGCGTCGACGAGCGCTGCTTTGCTATCGGGATCTATGCGCGGATAGGACGAAAGCGTTTGCGGCGCACCGGGCTCGAGCGCCAGCGTGCGGATGCTCGAACGGCTCAGCGGGCGTTCCAGCCGCGTAACAGCCTCACCGAAAAGCCCTTGCTCGCGCAGTTCGACATGCAGGTTGGGACGCACCGCAGCGTACAGCATATCGCCGGCACTGCTTGTGCGAACGATGAGCGGATAGCCCTCCTTACCCACAACCACATAAAGAGTAGCCGCTGGTGGCAGTTCCTTGAGCAAAGAACGCTCGCGGAACAGAGTTTCCTCGGAAAGGTAAATGCCCAACTTCGCTCCGGGCGCCGTCTCGGGCAGCAGCATCGGGACAACGCGCTGCAGTTCCTCGGGCGTCCCAGCCGTGAAGACATCTCCGTCGCGATTGACAAACTTCCAATGACCTTCGGGCGTCGCGTGTGCCGCGAGCGCGGCGCCATTGCCCGTACCCGGCAGCGAGCGAACGTAGGTAGCGGCGCCTTCCAGTTCGACGACTCCAAGACGACCTGCTTTCGGCGCCACCTCGCCTACCTCGGTTCCGATACGGCTGAGACGCGACAGCCAATTGGCTTGCGCGGCTGGAATGGCAGTCGCTAGCAGGAGCCCCGCACAACCAACGCGAAGCAACGCATGTCCGATCGCCAAGGTGGGGTGCATCCTCAAGTCCTTCCCGCTTCGGCGGCGAACTTTACACGCCCTTTGGACAGAATTCAGGTCGAGGGGCTATGAAAGGGTCGCAAACAGCGGAGCTGAAGCTTTATGAGCGTCGAAAAGGCAGATGAGACGGCGATCGCAGCGGCCGCTGAGCACCTGCGCGCCGGCCGGCTCGTTGCCTTTCCAACTGAGACTGTATACGGGCTCGGCGCCGACGCGACCAATGGCACTGCAGTGGCGCAGATATTCGCCGCCAAAGGGCGTCCGCGCTTCAATCCGCTGATCGTGCACGTGCGCGATGCCGATGCGGCCGACACTTACGCCGTTCTCACGCCACTGGCGCGACGCCTCGCCGATGCCCTCTGGCCCGGGCCACTGACGCTGGTGCTCGAGAAACGTGCGGACTCGCCGCTCTCCGGTCTCGTCACCGGCGGCCTCACGAGCCTCGCTGTGCGAGCACCCGATCATCCCGT
>JBAZYB010000209.1:0-7177 GCA_041659545.1 Hyphomicrobium sp. | reverse complement strand
TCACCGGCCCTTCCATCGTGATTTCGGTGTTCATGCTGCAACTCCCATCGAATACTTCCGCGCATCCGCCTGCCGCATCCGCCCTCCCGCCACGTTCTGCAGCTCCCGGCTGTACTCCTCGCGGCTCATCTGGGTGTAGATCCCGGTCGAAGCGATCGAGGCATGCCCCAGCGCCAGTTGGGCCACCTTCAGCGGGTTATTGCCCCGACTGCGGCGAATGATGTTCACCCCCCGGGTATGGCGCAACCAGTGCGGGCTCACACCCTCGGGCAGGCCAGACAGGTAGGCCCAATGCTTCATCCGCACCTGAAAACTGCGCACGCTCATGTGCTCATGCAGCGCCACGCCCCGCACCACACCACAGCGGCCCCACAGCAGCGGTGGCACCACCTCGGGCGCCAGTTGCAGCACCGGGCGCAGCTCGTGGTGCAGCTTGATCAGCGCCTCCAGGCACTGGCGCACCGGCTCGGTCACCATGTATTCATGCCCCACCCGCTTGGCCGGCTTCTTGGCCTCGCCCGGCTTCGGCTTGATGCCATGGCCCTTGCGCTGGTCGGCCCGCACCACCAGCCAGCCCGTGGCCAGCGCCCGCTCGGCCTGGTCCAGGCTCAGCGTGGCAATCTCATTCACCCGCATGCCGGTCTCTATCAGCAAGCGCATCCAGGCAAAGTCGCGCTGGGCCAGCAGCCCGGCCTGCGCCTTCACCACACCCAGCAGCCGGCGCTGCTCGTCTTCCGTCAAATACCGCTTCAGCTCTATCATGGTCGTGTCCTTTATTGTTGAAATCACCATCCAGTGCCAGCCCCAGCCCACTCAATACCAAGGCCAACACCACCCCACCAAGCCAGTCCATGCGCTGCGTCATGGCCTGCGCCCCGTGTTCCTATTGCCCAGCAGCAGCAACTGCCGGGCGCACAAAAGCAAGCACCTGCCCGCCACCGGGTCGGCCAGCGCCGCCTGTATCGTTTTGAAATTGCGCCGCACCGTCGGGCTGCGCACAAACAGCACCTCGGCCTGGGCCAACAGCGCGGCCTCGTCCACCGGCAAAGCCAGCGGCACCTGAATTGCTTGGTTCACGGCAAACTCCTTCGGCCTTCAAAGCCTCAAAAATCGCATTGCCAAACAGCGCGCACACCGCCCGCGCTGCCACCCGCTCACTCACCTGGCAGCCATCGGCCAGCCGGTGCGTCAAAGCCCGTTCATTCGCCATCGACCAGCCCCTCAATGCGGTGCACCAGCGTCAGCAGCGCGCTGATCACATCCAGCGCCTCGGCCCGGCACAGCATCACGTCATCCACCAGAAACCGCTTGCGCAGCAGGGCGTCACGCAGCACCCGGTTGAAATCCCCGGTCTCACTGCCAAAGTTCAGCAGCAGGTCCAGCAGCGCCTCGTCACTCCGGTCGGCATCACCGCTGATGTCAAAACCCACCCGGCCAAACATCTCATTGAGCGAATCCACCACCCGCATGTCCTGGGTGGCCCGGGTGGCCAGCACCACATCACGCAGGCTGGGCTGGTGGTGTGTGTCCTCATCGGCATCGGCCTTGTTGTAAAGCGTGCCGGGTTTCAGGCCCATGGCCGGGGCCAGCTTCTCGACCCCCGCCGTGTAAACCAGTTGCCGGAACGCCTCAAACGGATTGGCCGGATGGCCATGGGGTACGTTTTTGAATTTCATGATGTCTCGTTTTTTGACGCTTTTTCAGCAGCCTCAACCCCTGCAGAGGGGGTCAAATCGGGGCTCAGGGGCCCCCTGGGGGGCCTCAAGCCCCCCTCAACCCGGATACTTGTATCCGGGCAAACGCTGTCAGATGCGTGGTTCATGATTCAAGCGTCAAGGCACCTTGACGCAGGCCTTGCGCCAACAACACCAGCGGCGCCACCGTGTCACCCAGCGCCAAAGTCATTCGCTTCAAATGTTTGTAAAGCTCACCCGCCAAAGTCGGGTTGGTGCACTCGGACACATCCTTGAGCAGCCGGGAACACTCCTTTGACAAAGCGATCGACTCATTCATGGTCAAGTCAACCTGCACCAGGCGCGGGTTGACTGCCATGCCTTTTGTCCAGTAGTCCCACAGCACGTCATCACACTCGTTCTGATAGCGCAGCACTTTGGCCCTCAAATTTGGAGCCAATTTGTTCACCTGGATGGTGTTTAGCCATGCCGCCAGCTTGCGAATTGGCAAACAAACCATCAAATATTGCTTGCCATCGGCCCCAGTTGTCATCATTTCGGTGACAACTGACCCGAATTTCTCCATCAATTTACGGTGTTGGGGCTGCCATGAAAGCCCCAAATTGGCGGTTATGCGTTTCACCGCCACGAAAGGCTGCCCCACAAAATCAACCAGTTCAACGATCTCGTCGTGAAAAGTTACAGGGGTAAGGGTTGCGTTTTCCATATCAAAGTCCTCAGTGGTTAAAAAACAGGCGGGCGCCCGGTGGATGCGTTTTTGAAAAGCATGGTGGGGTTCTCAGGGTTTGTTCACTTGCGGGCGGCCTGGGTGCGGCGCACGATGACGGCATGGATCACGCCGCCACACTTTCATCTTTCGGCGCCTTCGGTGCATTCAGCACCCGATCGAGCAGGATGCACACCATTGCCGTGCGGCTGCGGTCTTCGCGTTTTGCGACGACATCGAGCTTCTTAATAAGCGGCACGGGTGCGCTTATTAAAATGTTCTTCTTGAGAGGTTTTTTCATGGTTATATAACTTTATGGAGTTGATATAACTTACTGTACGACTTCTTATAGCGTCACGCAAGGGGTTTTGAAAAAATATTTTTAAAAAGTCTGATTGACCATGAAAGCACCACACACAAACATCCTCGTGAGAATGAGTCCTGACTTGAAAGACAGTCTGGAGGTGCACGCCAAAAAGAACCTGCGCAGCCTCACAAAAGAGATCAACGAGCGCCTGCGCGTCTCGCTCGGCGCCCACGGCCCCACCCTCCAAGGCATCCTGGCGCGCGAAGAAGCCGCGCGCACCGCACCAGGCATTGCACCCGGCGCCCCCAGCACCCCACACACCACCGGCCCCCAGGGTCAGGCCGTCCACCTCTCAGAGCACGACATGGCCATGCTCCGCGTTTTCCATTCAATGCCCGTCGAAAAGCAGCTCGCCCTGCTCAGCCTGTTCAACTAGCTACTTCGGCCAGCTCGCCACCAGCGCGCGGTGCTTGTCCTGGCAATCCTGGTACATCTGCACCGCGGCGATGCCCCAGCGCAGCACCGCCTTACCCGTGCCCTCAGTCAGTTCCTGCAGGTTTGGGCACAGCGCTGCCAGATTCGCTGGCGGGGGCTTCGCGTCGGATGGCGGCGTTAATGAGCTGCAGCCCGTCAGCATCCATGCAGACATTGCGAAAAACAGGGCGATCAATGATCTTGTCCACCTCGACGGTGATGGTTCTGATGCGTGTTTCATTTGTGCTCCTATCCTTCTCAAAGCCCGTGCTGCCCCGGTGCGCCAGGGTGGCGTTCTCTCGGTTGATTTGCTCCACGGCCTCCAGCCGGGCCAGCTCGGCGGCATCAGCGCGCCAGGCCTGCACCTGCCACGCCGCGCCAAAGCCCAGCGCGCCGGCAATGGCGGCGCTGATCAGGGTGATGTTCATGTGTAAGCCCTCGTCCCGTCCCGGTCCACCACCAGCGCCTGGCCGCGTGGCTTGTCGGTAAAGCTCACATGCACCCAGCCACCGCCCTGCCCGGCAAATTCAAGGATGCACTGATCAAATGGCAGCGCGGCCTTGATGATGGCTTCCATCAGACGTTTGGGCGGGCCAAACCACGGCGCGATGATGTCGGCCGCTTGCCCGGTAAGGTGCTGGCTGGCCGGGGCGCCGTGTACGGCAGCATTCACGGCCGGGCTGCGGTAGCCGCTGCTGACGGTGACCGGACATTGCACCAGGGCGCGAATCATTTCCAACCCATGCGCGGTGGCGATGAGGCGCGTGACCACGGCGGGCGGCGGCGTGTTGTCCAGCCCCAGACGGTCGGCGGTCTGGCTGTGGGTGAGTTCGGCCAAGGTGAAATGGTCGGTGAGTTTCATGGTGTCAGCCCTCTTTAATGCGGGTGCGAATGATCAGCACCGCAAAGCCCAGCATGACGGCCGTGCGGTCGATCAGCGGCGGCGCGGCGTCGAACAGCGGCAGGTAATTGGCCGTGAGCCCATTGCCCAGCAGCAGCGGCGCGGCCACGGTGCAGCCGGCGCCCAGGGCCAGCAGCGCCCAGGCCAGCGCCTTCAGGCCATCCACCAGCCGCGCGTGAGCGCTCAGGCCGGGGGCAAAAGGCGTGGTGCGCTCCAGCTTGTTCAGGGCCTCGGCCAGCACCACCAGCGCGGCCAGCAGATGCACGGTTTGCAGCGCGGCCATCATTGCGTGCCGCCTTGCGGGTTCTGGCCCGTGCTGAGCCTGGCGATGGTGGCCATGAGCAACTTTTGCGCGCCGGCGCCCGTGCCAAAGGCCGCGCCCATCACCAGCGGGTCGGGCAGGGCCACGGCCAGCATCACCATGGGCGTCAGGTAGCCGGCGGTCAAGCTGCTGGCCATCGACACAAACATGCGCCGCACCGTGGTGCGCATCAGGGCGTGCCAGGTGTCGCCGTAGGGTGGCACGGTATTGAGCAGGATGATGCTCACCAGCGAGCCGGCAAACCCGGCCACCAGCATGTCGGCGCGCAGGCCCAGGGGCACGCCCAGAAAGGTGATGGCCGAGGTGCTGATCATGGCGCTGGCCAGAGTGGCGGCGGTGGTGCTGGCAGGTTCGGGCATGGTGGTCCTTGTTAACGGTTTATCAGACGGTTCATGGCAGCAGCACTCCCCGGCGGTAGATGTCCCCGTTCGGTCGCACCTCAAACATCACTTGCCGCCAATGACCGTGTTGCCAGAGTCAAGCCCCGCCCGGCGCTTTTCTTCGGCCGCTTGCTCGATGGACAAATTCAGGCGCCAGTTGCCCTCCCACGGAATCTGAAACGCTGGCATCGCGGCCTTGCGTGCGGCCATCCTGTCCATCACGTCCTGCGCCTCGATGGGGTCGGCGACGCCCAAGAAGCCCCAGCCGTGTCCACGACTGTGTTCCTTGACAAAATCGAGGTAGTTCTGCACTTCGGCAGGGCTCCACACCTTGAGGCCCATAAAGCCATCAGGGACACCCGCTTTTCGCAGGTAATGCGTCATGTTGATTGTTGCCACCATTGCCTCCGTGATCTCGGCCGCATCAACACCGTATTGCTGCATCGCGTCAATAATCATGGCCGGGTAAGCCCGGTAGGCGTTCACATACGCCTGAATGGATTTCCTGCGCTCAAGCCGGTAGGTTTCTTCTGCGGTCAGCGGGGTTGCTGGGGTGTCAGTGTTGTTCATGGTTTGCCTTTCAGGGGTTAAAAACAATCAATCAATACCGTGGGCACCCGTCCGGCACCAGCGCCGTGGCGGTCGTCGCCATCATCGTCGCCAGCCACCGCATGAGCGCGGTCTGCGGCGGGCACACGGGCGGTTTCTGGCACACCGTCTGATACGGTGAGCACGGGTACAGCGGCGGCGTGGCCAGCGCGTAGCCACAGGCCGTCAAGGCAGCAAAGAGGGCGAGGGTTGTCAAGGTGGTTTTCATGTGTTTTCCGGGTGGGTTGATTAAGCGTATTGCCCACCTGTTGCCGTGGTGCCAGCCGTGCCACCGGGCAACGTCACGCCACTTGAAACCACGGCGTTGGTGTTAACGATGTATTTGAGTCCGGTTGCAGAGCCGCTGTAGGTGTTGCCTTCAAGGCTCATGATCGAGCCCTTGTCGGCTTTGGCGTAGGCCGTGCCAAATGCGGGCGTGCCGGTGATCGTGACGGTGCGGCCAGCATCGGTGATGATGCCGCCGCTGGATGCGTTCAAGTGCGACGTGGCACCGCCTGTAATCGTGTAGTTGGCAATCGTGCCAATCACCGCGCCATTGAGCGCATAAATGTGATCGTTGGCACACGCGCCGTAGGTCATTGCGCCCAGGTTGATCTTTGCCATGCTGTTCGCCAGCACCCCATAGCCCGAGGTGGTGGTTTGCAGTTTGAATCCCTCGATGCGGTACTCCATTTGCCCGTCAGCACTAAAGCAGCTCTGCGATGTGCATGACATCAGGCAGTTCGCTGGTGTGGTGGTATCACCTTTGATGATGATCACGCCTCCGCCCGTAACATATTTGCGCAGCGTCACACCCTCTGTGCGGGTGCCCGCATCACACTGGATGGTCAAATCGTACAGGCCCAAGTCGTAAGAACATGCGCGGTCAATGGCCGCTTGCATCGTGGCATAGGGTGTAGAAATACCGCCAGAGTTCACAGAGTCAAAGCCGCCCACAGACACATAAATAGTCATCGCAGCGGTGAGCTTTTCGCGCATGCCGGCGGCGATGGCAGCGGCCCATGTGGGCAGCAAATTTTCAAGATAGTTGTCCACATCCGATCGGAACGTGAGACTTGAGCGCAGCAGTGCGGGGAGGACTGGGATGGTCATAAACGCTTTCTAGTTGGACGACAAGCTGTCGATTTCGATGGCGCACAGGGAGTTCATGGCGTACTTGACGACCACCGAGAAGTCTTTAAACACCCCCAGCGCGTTGAGCGGGCGGAATGTGGTGAGGTCGGTAGCGATGTACCCGCATGGCTTGCCGCGCACTTTTTTCAAGCCCGCCGCCACCGCTGCCAAATCCGTGTTGTCAAAGAAGGTGCTGATGTGCACCTTGTCGGAGTAAGTGCCCTTGGCGTAGGTGTAGTTGCCCCACTTGTCCCATGTCTTTTCACCGTAATCAGTGATCCCGAAGGACGCGCCATATTCTGTGTCCCCAATATTTTCAAACGCACCATGGATCAGGCTGTCGCAGGCCACATCACCCGGCCCGGTGATGACCACCCGAAACCAGCCAGAGGCAGGCGTGACATTGGTAAAGCTCACGCTCTCCACCGGCACGGGCGGAACATCGAACCAGTCAACCACGTCAAGGATCACGGATTCATCTAGCGACACGTCGCCGCTGGTCCAGTACACGTTATTAGCCAACCCGGTCAAGGTGTCGGTGTCCACAAGGTCAATGCGTACGTTTCGGCCCTTCAATCCGTAGAGCGCAATCGAGTCAGCGCGCAAGGATCGGAAAACACAGGTGAGGGTGTTCTTCCAGACCGTGGCGGTCGTCCGGTCAAGGTCAAACA
>JBAZYB010000208.1:0-7265 GCA_041659545.1 Hyphomicrobium sp. | reverse complement strand
GTTCCGTATTTCGTCGACTGGAACGGATACCGCGGTATCTTCGAGGAAGAGGCAACACGTATCCTGGGCCGCGAAGTGCGGGTGGGCGGCAACGTCAATGTCCGCTTCCTGCCCTCGCCCTATGTCAGTTTTGAAAAGCTGCGCATTGCCGACCCGTCCGGAGCGACAGGCGAGCCCTTCTTCAGCGCCGACAGTTTCACCATGCGGCTTTCGGCGCCGCCACTTCTCAAGGGCATTATCGAAGCCAACGAGATCGTGCTGGAGAAGCCGTTCGTTCGTCTTGCGGTCGATGCCGAGGGCGAAGGCAATTGGCGCAGCTTGTCGATTGCGCCGGGCGCTCTGCCGTTCGTACCGGCCGGGGTGACGTTGCAGTCGGTAAAGATCAATGACGGTACGATCGCGTTCCATGGTCCGAAGGGGATCGGATTCGCCGAGATCGGCGGTCTCAACGGCGAACTGAAGGCCGATTCCGTCGAAGGCCCATTCTCGTTCAAGGGTATCGCCAATTGGGCCGATGGTGCGCGGGACGTGCGTATCGCAACCGGGGCAACGGAAGCTGACGGCGGCATCCGCTTCAAGGCTACGGTCCGCGGTGCGTCGGGCAACTCCAACGTCTATGCGATCGACGGACGCCTCGATGACGTGCGGGGACGGCCACGCATCGATGGGGAGCTTACTGCAAAGCTGTTGCTGGCATCGGATGGCTTGGCGCTCGCCGCGCAGGAATCGAGCCCTTCTGGCGGCAAGGCGGAAACGCCGCTCATCGACTTCAAGGCTCGCGTCGCCGGAGATTCACGCGGGCTGAGGGTCGACGATATCAATCTGTCGTTCGAACACGTCGGACAGCCGCAACTTATTGCCGGCTCCGCGACAGCTACGTGGGCGGATAAACTCAACGTCGAGCTGGCTCTCTCCTCGCGCTGGCTCGACCTCGATCGGGTTGCAAGGAGCCAGCCGGAGGGAGCTGACCCCGTCAGTACGGCGCGTAGCTTCATCCTGGCGATGATGGAGGCGCTGCCGAAGGATGCCGACAGCCGCGTCGATTTCGATCTCGATCAGGCAACGCTCGGCGGCGAAGCCGTGAGCGGCATCAAGCTCGAGGTTGCTCGCAACCAGGGCACATTGCGGCTCAGCAATCTTCGCGCCGGACTCCCCGGCGGCACGCGGTTATCCCTCGACGGCGCGGTCGCGGGGGATGCGACGAACGGACAGACGTTCCGCGGAGATATCACACTGCATGGCTCCAGCCTGGCGCGCTTCCTCGATTGGACGGCCAAGGACAAGGCGATCGCCGAGGCGGTGCGCAGCGAAGGTCCGTTCTCGTTGCAGGGCCAGCTTGCGATGACCGAGCACGGCATCGACCTGACCGGCGCAGGAGCCGAGATTGCCGGGCGCCCCGTCACCGGCGAGTTGCACTACAGCAAGAAGGATCGTCCGCGATTAGCCGTGGCGCTCGATGGTGCGGAGATCGATGCCGGTCAACTTTGGCCTTCCGGCGTCGCGGCCTTCAAGCAACTGCTGGCTGGCGGCAATGAAACGGGCGAGCCGGCGACGAGCACCAAGCTGGCGTGGCTTGATCCTGCCGTCACCGATCTTCACTTGCGACTACGCACAGGGGAGCTGATCACCGGCCGCGGGCGCCTGCGCGATGTTGACATGGACATTGGCATCGATCAGGGGCGACTTGCGGTGCGCTCGTGCAACTTTGTCACCACCGATCAGCTGCAGGTGGAGCTGGAAGGCGATGTCGCTGACACCTTGAAGAGCCCGCGCGGTGCGCTGCAGTGGGTCGTCGCGGCGCCCACCAAGGAAGCCTATGCGACCCTCGTACAACTTTTCGAGTTGTCGGAGGATGCGCAGCGGCAGGCCGACGCGCTGGGCGCGCTCGTGCCCATGCGCCTTGCGGGCACGGTCGATCTCGGAAAGCGGCAGCCGCAGTCGGCGGATGTCGCCATCGATGGCACGGTTCAGGGTGCGGGACGGCTGATCGCGACGGCGCTGCTCGACGGTGGCCTTGACCATTGGCATGCGGGCACCGCTGACATCACGGCGACGATCGACAGTCCCGACGTTGCGGCGGCGTTGCGCGGGCTGAATGCTCGCGCATCGAGCCCCCCTGCCGGCGAGGTATCTCAGTCGGGCGAGGTGTTCATAAAGTCGGTCGGAATACCCGCCAAAGGCATGATGGCCACGGCTACGGTCAAAACACCTGCCCTCGCCATAGGCTATGACGGACGTATCGCCCTGGACGACGATGGCGCACGCAAGGTCAACGGAGAGCTGCGCATTGCGGCGCGCGGGCTTGCCGATGTGATGGCGGTCGCAGGGCTAGGTGGCAGCCCCTCTCTGCAGGACACGCCTTTTGTCGGGAAGCTCATGGTCGCATCGGCTGACCGCGCGGTGGAACTGAAGCCGCAGGGGTTGATGCTTGGCGGCAGCAAAGTCGACGGCTCCGTTGCGCTTTCCTATCCGAGCGAGGGGCCGGCCATTGTAACGGGCGAGATTCAGGTCGATGCGGCGACGATACCAGGGCTGCTCGGTCTCGTGTTGGACCGTAAACAGGCGGCGGAGGTCCCGGTGACCGAGCCGCTCACTTCGGGCAAGTCCATCTGGCCTGAGCATGGCTTTGATTTTGCTTCCCTCACCGGTGTGGAAGGGAAGCTCAGCGTTGTTTTCGGGACGCTGACTCTCACCGACAAGATGGCGATGAAGAAAGCACGTGCCGAGATCGACTTGGCGCCCGGCAAAGTCACCGTAACCAAGCTCGAAGGCGCTGTGCTGGGTGGCGCTGCCGTTGCCAATCTGCAATTGGAGCAGGCGCCGGGCGGCGCTGCACTCAAGGCGGAGCTGCATATCGATGACATGCACGTGGGCGACAAGGCTCAGCGCGCCTCGCTGCAGCTCACGGTTTCTGGGCGCGCATCGACGCCGGGTGGTCTCATTTCAGTCGCTGCGGGCAAGGGCGAACTGCAGCTTGGTGACATCTCCGTGCATGCGCCGACACCACTTGCGGTGGTGATGACTTCGGACTCAGTGTTAAGCGGCGATGCAGGCGGCACGGGCGAGCAGCTTGCTACGGCATTGCGCGAGCGCATCGGGAGCGGCCAAGTCAAACTGGGCCCGCGCACAATTCCCATCGAGATCGTCGACGGCGCCGCAAAATTGGCCGTCGTTACGCTGCCTTCCGATGCCGGTACGACAAAGGTTGAGACCACCGTCGACCTTGCCTCATTGATCGTCGACAGCGCCTGGGTCGTTGCGCCGCGAGGTCCAGATACGCCGCAGCCGGCAAAGCCTGGGCATGGCGCACTGCCAAGCGTCGGGTTCGTCTACACGGGACCGCTCGCAAATTTCGGGTCGCTTGAGCAGCGCATCACAACCGAACCGCTGGAGCGTGAACTCGCCATTCGCAAGATGGAACTCGACGCCGACCAACTGGAACGCTTGCACAAGGCCGATGCCGACCGGGCGCGTCGCGACGACGAGCGCCGCCAGGCATTGGAATCCGACGAGGGCAGCACGCTTCCGGAACAACCGGAACCACCGCATGAACAGGCCCCGGTCGTGGGGACGCCGTTGTCGGCGACCGATCCGGGCGCAGGGGTGAACGGCGCGAACATTGGGATCGGGGAGACAGGCACTGCGCCGGCCATTCCACCGAGTAGTGCCAGTGCGGCGGGTGTCGCAGTTCCGGCTGCTCCCGGACAAGAGGGCGAGACTTTCGGTGCGGCGCAGGTGGGTGCGCCCGTCCCAGGTGTACCGACTGAAGCAGGGAGCATCGCGCCGCCTACCGCGACCTCGACGACGTCTAATCGGCCGCGTCGTCCGCAGCGCCAGGTACAGCCCAACGAGCAGGTGCTGCGCAATCTGATGAACAACGCCAACTGACGAGATCGTCGGCCTGCAGCTTTAGTGTGGCGGCGACACTGCTCGCTGGCGGAAGTAGTCGAGGATCCACACGCGGATAGCGCTCGACAGTCCCGCGGCACCGCGCTTGGCGTCGATGGCGGCGACGAGGTTGGCGAGGGAGCTGTCTTCGAGTGCTGCGACGTGCTGGAGCGCATCCCAGAAAGGCGTCTCCATCGACACCGACGTTCGATGACCCTTGATGGTGAACGAACGCTTGAGCGGACGTGTCATCCGCTCCAGGGACGGGCGTTCGAGCGTCGGAGTTTTATCGCCGTCGCCCATTCAAGTATCCGGCTCGTCCGTGTCGCGGCGCAGTGCGTCGAGGTGCCGGTCAGCAAGGTTCTGCTCGGCGCGGGTCATCTCGCGCCCCTGCTTGGTGCGCCCGAACTTGGCTCGGTTCTGCTCCGCTTCAGCAACAGCTGCGCGTCGCGCCTTGGCTTTGCGTGCCTGCCGCAGATTGACGATTTCGGCGCCCATTCGTGGCTCCTGTTCTAGCCTGGCGCGATCATCTTGCTGGGGTCGACGACCTCGTCGAACTCCTCGTCGGTGACGTAACCGCCGCCGACGGCCTCCTCGCGCAATGTCGTACCGTTCTTGTGCGCCGTCTTGGCGATCTTGGCGGCGGCATCGTAACCGATCTTGGGGGCCAATGCAGTGACGAGCATTAGCGAGCGTTCGAGGCCCGCCTTGATGTTATCGATGCGCGGCTCGATGCCGACGACGCAGTTGTCGGTGAACGAGACGGCGGCATCGGCGAGGAGGCGGACCGACTGGAGGAAGTTGTAGGCCATCACGGGATTGTAGACGTTGAGCTCGAAATGGCCCTGGCTGCCGGCGAAGGTGATGGCGGCGTTGTTGCCGAACACCTGCACGCAGACCTGGGTCAGTGCCTCGCACTGGGTGGGGTTCACCTTGCCGGGCATGATCGACGAGCCCGGCTCATTCTCGGGCAGCGAAAGCTCGCCAAGGCCGGAGCGCGGGCCCGAGCCGAGCAGGCGAATGTCGTTGGCGATCTTGAATAGCCCGGCGGCCATGGTGTTGATGGCGCCGTGGCTCATGACCATGGCGTCGTGGGCGGCGAGGGCCTCGAACTTGTTCGGCGCGCTGGTAAACGGCAGCTGCGTGATCGCGGCGATGCGCTCGGCGATCATCTCGGCAAAGCCGACAGGGGCATTGAGGCCGGTGCCGACGGCGGTGCCGCCCTGGGCGAGCTCCATCAGCGATGGGAGGGTCTGCTCGATGCGCTTGATGCCGTTCTCGACCTGCTGTGTGTAGCCTGAGAATTCCTGGCCGAGGGTTAGAGGCGTTGCATCCTGCGTGTGCGTGCGGCCGATCTTGATGATGCCGTTCCAGGCCTGGGCCTTATCGTTGAGCGCGTTGCGCAGCTTTTGCAGCGCCGGGATGAGGCGATGCGCGATTTCCTCGGCGCAGGCGACATGCATGGCTGTCGGGTAGGTGTCGTTCGACGACTGACTCATATTGACGTGGTCATTGGGGTGCACCGGCTTCTTGGAGCCTTGCTCACCACCGAGCATTTCAATGGCGCGGTTAGAGATGACCTCGTTGGCGTTCATGTTCGACTGGGTGCCAGAGCCAGTTTGCCAGACGGCAAGGGGGAAGTGCGCGTCGAGCTTACCCTCGGCGACTTCCTGGGCGGCCTTGATGATTGTCTCGCCGATCTTCGGATCGAGGCGGCCGAGTGCCATGTTTGTCTCGGCGGCGGCTCGCTTGATGATGCCGAGCGCCCGTACGATCGGCAGCGGCTGCTTCTCCCAGCCGATCTTGAAGTTGCCGAGCGAGCGCTGGGCCTGGGCGCCCCAGTACTTGTCGGAGGCAACCTCGATGGGGCCGAAGGTGTCGGTCTCAGTACGGGTCTTCTTGGCGGTCATGCTAGCGTCCGTCTTTGCGTAGGTCTGGTTTCCGCGGGGAATAGCATGCGGCCCTACCCCGCACCAACGGCGCAATCGGTTTAAGCGTACTCGGGAGCTGCGATGGGTGGCAGGCCGTAGTGTCTGCGCGCGATGTCGCAGGCGTCATCACCGGGCTGGCATTCGCGGCATACCTGGGGCCGCAGAGGGTACACCGAGCAAGACGTCGCGACGCCCACCTCGCCCCGTAGTGCGCTGCAACGGGTGCCGACGCAGCGCATACCGGTCATGCTTGTGCACACCAACGCCGACGGAAGGCGCGCAATGTCGTCGTCATTTTCCAGTGTGAAGCGCGGCCATTCTGCCGAGTAGGCGCAACACGCCCCGCAGGTATTGCACGGCGAGGCAATAGCGGACGCGCTTGCCATTAATCGCGCAGCATGGCGAGGGCTGAGCGGCGGTCGGACGGCTTCAGCTTCAAGAAGGCGGCCCGGGCCGCCTTGATGTCGCGTTCGGAGCCGCTGTCGGAAGCGGTCTGGAGGGCGATGGTCGTCGGGTGCTGAGGCCCGCAAATGAAGCCAAGCGCCTTCGCTAGCCGGCCCATGGCCGCACGGTCAATAATCGGTTCTTGCATGAGGTCACTATAGAGAGCGTCGGGCGCCAAGGATACTGGGCGCCCGAAGGGTAACCCCAATTTTAGGGGGTCGCCCGCTCACGGCCTACCGAATGTAGAGGTAGATGCCGCGTCTGCGACGACGACGGAACCCGCGCCGCCTGCGCCGACGACCGAACCAGATTCCAGGGCCCCTGCGCCGGCGTCTTCGCCAAGCGTTAGCCGGTGTGGCGGTCGTGGCCAGTGAAAGTGTGGAGATGCCGGCCAAGCTCAGTCCGTACGTGCCGACGGAGCCGAGGCCGTAGATCACGACCATGGCCACCGCGGCGCTCGTTGCGACGAAGCCGCGGCGCAAATTCCTCGCAACCAAGCGAAGCCCTTGTCCGGCCGCCTTGGTTGCCGTCACGAAAGTAACTTTCATTCGACTGCCTCCGGCCCTGTTGCCGCGCGTGCAACGCAGCCACTTCAGCAAGAATGCAAGAGACCATCCTGTTAATGCGGATGGCACCCCGATGAACGATCATTTTGATGACGCAAGTATTGCGCTTTTTTATGGTGCTGCCAAGCAGGACGTGGCGAAATTCGCTCAGTGTGAATGCGCAAGAAGTCGAGGCAGTGCGCGGTCGAGTACAGCAAAACGGAATGCCGATGGCGAAGAAGCACGCGTACGTTCTTGGGATAAACGCTTACGATCATGATGTTAGCGCCTGTCTGCTGCGCGATGGAAAGATCGCGTACGCGATCGCCAAAGAACGCATCACCCGCGAAAAGCACGCCACCGGCTTCTATCAGGAGGTCGTGGACTATTGCCTCGACGCCGAAGGCATCGAGTGGCGCGACATCGATCTGGTCGTGCGCAACTGCTACGTGCTTCC
>JBAZYB010000207.1:0-7306 GCA_041659545.1 Hyphomicrobium sp. | reverse complement strand
AGCGGAGGTGCTGCGTGAGTGGTTCGCCTCACCGGACTTTCACGGCTGCGCCTTCATCAACATTCTGGCCGAGACCGACAGTTCCCCGTCCCGCGAGCGCGATATCGCGCGTCGTCACAAGAACGAGTTGCTGGCGCTCCTGATCGAGCAGGCGCGGAAAGATGGAGCGGGCCGTCCGAGCGAAGCTGGCCGCCGGGCGCTCATTGTCGTCGAAGGTGCAATCGTTCGCGCGCAGATGACCGGCGAAGCGGCGAAGGTGGCGGCAGACGCCAAACACCTGCTCGAGATGATTGCCGCATAAAAAAGGCCCGGCAAAGTGCCGGGCCTTTTCTGTTTAGCCAGTATCGTCTTCAGCCCATCTGGGCCAGCACTGCGAGCAGCAGCAGCGCGACGATGTTGGTGATCTTGATGGCCGGGTTCACAGCCGGGCCGGCAGTGTCCTTGTAAGGGTCACCAACCGTGTCGCCAGTGACGGCTGCCTTGTGCGCGTCGCCGCCCTTGACGTGCTTTTTGCCATCCTTGTCGACGAAGCCGTCTTCGATCAGCTTCTTGGCGTTGTCCCAGGCGCCGCCGCCCGAGGTCATGGAGATAGCGACGAAGAGACCGTTGACGATGACGCCGAGTAGCATGGCACCGACGGCCGAGAACGCCGCGCTCTTACCAGCCTCAGCACCGCCAGCGATGTAGTAGATGGCGAAATAGAGAGCGATGGGCGAGAGCACGGGCAGCAGCGACGGGATGATCATTTCCTTGATCGCAGCGCGCGTCAGCAGGTCCACCGCCGCCGCGTAGTCGGGGCGCTCCGTGCCCTTCATGATGCCCGGCTTGGCTTTGAACTGACGGCGAACTTCCTCAACGATGGCGCTGCCAGCGCGGCCGACGGCCGTCATGGCGATGCCACCGAAGAGGTAGGGAATAAGGCCGCCGAGCAACAGGCCGACGACGACGTAGGGATTGGCGAGGGAGAAATCCGGGCTGACGCCTTTGAAGTAGCTGTAGCCCGTTGCCCCAGCCTTGTTGGCCTCGTTGATGAAGTGCTGCAGGTCGTAACTGTAGGCTGCAAACAGCACCAGGGCGCCCAAACCGGCAGAACCGATAGCGTAGCCCTTGGTGACCGCCTTGGTGGTGTTGCCGACGGCGTCGAGCGCGTCGGTGGAGCGACGGACCTCCTTGGGCAGACCGGCCATCTCGGCGATGCCACCGGCGTTGTCGGTGACGGGGCCGAAGGCGTCGAGTGCAACGACCATGCCGGCGAGTCCGAGCATCGTCGTCGTAGCGATGGCCGTTCCGAACAGACCGGCGAGAGAGAACGTGGAGAGGATGCCGGCAACGATGACGATGGCGGGCAGCGCCGTCGACTCGAGCGACACAGCGAGTCCCTGGATCACGTTGGTGCCGTGGCCGGTGACGGACGCCTGGGCGATCGAGCGAACCGGCTTATAGCCGATGCCGGTGTAGTACTCGGTGATCCAGATGATGAGGCCGGTGACACCGAGACCGACAAGACCGCAGAGGAACAGGTTGAGGCCCGTGATCGACTGACCGACTGCAGTGCCGACTTCACCGAAGCCGCCGAGCACGTATTGCGTCGCCACGTACAGGCCGCCAACCGACAGCACGGCGCTGGCGAGGAAGCCGCGATACAGCGCGCCCATGATCGAGTTGTTGGTGCCGAGCTTGACGAAGAACGTGCCGATGATCGAGGTGACGATGCAGGCGGCGCAAATGGCCAGCGGGTAGACCATCAACAGGTCGAGGTTGGGTTGACCGGCGAAGAAGATCGAGCCGAGCACCATGGTGGCGACGACCGTGACGGCGTAGGTCTCGAAGAGGTCAGCAGCCATGCCGGCGCAATCGCCGACGTTGTCACCGACGTTGTCGGCGATCGTTGCAGGATTGCGCGGATCGTCCTCGGGGATGCCGGCTTCAACCTTGCCGACGAGATCGCCGCCGACGTCGGCGCCCTTGGTGAAGATGCCGCCACCGAGACGGGCGAAGATGGAGATCAGCGAGGCGCCGAAGCCCAGCGCGACGAGCGCGTCCGTGACAGTGCGGTCGTTGGCGGCGAAGCCAAGGCCACCGGTAAGGAAGAGGAAGTAGCCAGCAACGCCGATGAGCGCCATGCCGGCAACCAGCATGCCCGTCACAGCGCCGGATTTGAAGGCGATGTCTAGACCGCGTGCCAGAGAGTGTGTGGCCGCCTGGGCGGTGCGAACGTTGGCGCGCACCGAGACGTTCATGCCGACGTATCCGGCGGCGCCCGAGAGCACGGCGCCGATGAGGAAGCCGAAGGCCACGAGGTGGCCGAGCAGAAGCCAAGCGATGACAAAGATTACAGCGCCGACGATGCCGATCGTCGTGTACTGCCGATTGAGATAAGCCTGGGCGCCCTCACGGATGGCACCGGCAATCTCCTGCATGCGCGCGTTGCCGGCGTCCGCCTTCAACACCGATTGGATCGTGTAAGCCGCATAGGCGAGCGCAAGCACGCCGCAGGCGACGATCCCCCACAGAAACTCCGTCATTATGTGAACCCCTTTGGCGCCCTAGAAAAACGCGAGCCAGTCCGATTGCTTGGGCAGCGTCGCCGGCTCGCTGTGGTTGGCGATTTGCGGGCGGACCATGCCAAAAGTGTGGGCGAGTTGCAACACACGCCACGAATGCCGGTCGAGGCGACGCAAAGCCGCGCACCGAAAGAGAAATCGTGAATTTGACGGGTGTGCAACGCTCGCTTCTAAGACTAAAATGCTGCAAGTGAGGACGCGCTCCTGTCCTTCTCACGCTTGGCAGGCCAACTGGCCAGCATTGCCTGTTCCGATGGAATAGCCAGTATTCTTAGGTCCCGCTCTGCGAGAGTTGGCGGGATGTCGATTATCTTCCAAGTTCAGTGTGCTAGGGAGGTATTGGGGCTGCGTTGCTGCGCAGCACAAACCACGGGGGGCTTTCACCGTGCCGTTCAACTTGACTCAACCTCAAGTGAGGCTCTGATGCGGGACGCACTCAACCGCGGTCCGATTTGGCGTGAGTTTACGCTCGCGCAGAATGCCCTGGCCATCGACAACGTGGCGCGCGCGTTTCACCTGCCGCGCCCGAAGGCCAAGACCGCGATCATCGAGATGCTGTCAGCGTTGAGGAAACTCATCGACGAGCAGTCGATTTCGCGCGGCACCCTCGCCCGGCTCATCGAACTTTTGGGCAAACACAACTACGAACTGATTCTCGACGATCCAACACTGATGGGCGCAACGTCCACACAAGTGATCGGCACCGAGGCGCTGACGGTGCTCGCCGGTCATAACAACAGTGAGAAGATCGCCAGCCACGCAGCGACCGAGGCCCAGATCAGCCAGATGATCGCCGAGTATCTGCTGCCGGTTGTCGCCGCCATGTTTATGGGGGCGCTGTCGGCGCGGACGCGCGGATCGCTGCTGGCGCTAGCGCGGAACGAGGAAGTCGGCGACGTCGACAATCGTCCTGCCGAGAGGCCGGCCTCATCAAATCCGTTGCCGATCGGGCGTGGCAGCAGCGGCTTCTTCAGTGGGGCAACGATCAAATTCCCTGGCGCAGGCCAGGAACTCGAGAAGCTGTATGTGGACCTCGCCGAGCGCATCCGTGCCGGAGGAGAAGACGACGCGATCAACATCGCGCGCCGGATCATGGCGGAGGGCGTCGGGGTGCGGCCGCGCAATGCGGCATGGCTCGCGGAAACGCAACGGTGGGCGTTGACGACCGTTCAGGAAGCATCGCGCCACATACAAGAACGGCTGCGCAATCTGCGCAGCCGCCAAGATAAGTAATCTAAGTTGCCGTTACCGGCAGGGCCGGGCCTCGACATCGCATGACCAGCCGCCGCCCCTCGGCGTGCAGCCGACTTTACGGCTGGCGGCGCGGCTGAAGCGAGCCCAGACGCTGCCATATTCGAGATCGGTGAAGTCCTGCCATGAGCGTATGGCGGCCTTCTGCGCTGCTGCACGGCTGCGTTCGGTGCTGCTGCTGCCATAGTGCCAGTGGTCCGTCATGCACAGGCGGCCACCCTCGCGGCGAACCTCGTGGATTGCCGTCGCCAATCCTGTGTCAGTGGCGGCGTCCGCCGGCGTGGATGGAACCACTGCTGCCAGCACCCCGCATACGGCCACACAAGCGCACATAAACCTGGGCAACATTTCCCACCCCCATGATTCTCTCAACGAATTGTGGGGACACTGCCAGATTCCACTTGCGCGCTCGATAGGTGGCAGGGTCCGGGGCTGGAAAAAAGCAAGGTTCAGCGGCAAACAAGCAACAGAACCGCTGCGCTAGGTCTGACCATCGAATCACGGCCCGACGCTAGCTCGACGTTTGACGTGCCTCTTTTAGAGCAGTGGCTCCTCGTAGACGCGTTTGCCGTCGGAGATGAGGCCCTTGATGGCCGCCTCTCCGGATGCATCGATGGCGATCACGGCCGAGATCTTCTTGTCGCCGACCATATGCTCCAGCTCCGTCCCCGTGCCTTCGGGGACAAAGTAGCTTTCGATGCCATAATGGAGGCCGACGCCGATGGGCTCCTGTGGTTGATCCCTGCCAGGAAGCGAGACGTACTCAACACGGCCTTTGATCACCACCTCGTCGGGTTGTAGGTGGGCAGGGAAAGCCGATGATCCGGCAACAGCCTGCCAGTTGTCGCCGGCGCCCTTACGGAGTGTGACGTAGAATGGAGAATTCCGCTCTGGCGGCGCGTTGCCTGCCGGCAGCTTGAAACGGGAGATGTCGTAGCCGAGTATGACGTAGTCGCCGCGGAACAGACTGCGCGGATCGACTGGGATGACCTCGAGCACGACCTCGCGTCCGTTGGCCAGCAGCGAGGTACGATCCCAGATCATCCAGCCGAGCACGATGGCCTGCCCGAGCGCGACGGCGGCAATCGCCAGCCAGAGATTGCGGCGCTCCAAGGTCATGAGGCCTCCAGTCCGGGTTGCACCCGCGCGTGCAGGCGATAGGCGACGACCGACAGCAGGATGACGAGCAGCCCGGCCGACAGGAAGAACAGCGACGACCCGAGCAACGTGCCGACCGTCTTAAAGTAGATGCCCAGCACCTCGATGGAGAAGCCGGCATAACCGAGCCACAACAAGCCGGGACTGCCGAGCTTCAATCCGAGAGCCACGCCACCCAAAACGAGCGCGAGGCTCAACAGGCCGAGGAGGATGAAGTAGTCGAGCGGCAGGGTCTTCATGAACTGCAGCGCGAACAGCCCCGCGAAGGCGATGGTCATGCCATAGGCGATGCCGGCGGTCGTCCAGCAGGCGAGGCGCTCATCGGCCAAGGGGGCAGCGATCGCCGCGGCGCAGATCAACAGGCCGATGCCGACGACGATCCCGTGCCCGTTGCCATCGAAAAGCGTGTAGCCGAGGCTGACGATCCAAAGCGCCAAAGCGATGGCGGCGAGATGCATGCCGGCGGCCCAGCGCTGCCAGACGATGGCTGCGGTAACTGCGGCCCAGGCCCAGAGAAATGACCAGTGCGCCAATCCGGTATCGGTCGTCACCCAGCCGCTCCACAGGCAGACGAGCCCCATCGCGACGGCGAGCGCGGGGTTTGACTTGAGGATAATGCCGGCAGCGAGTGCACCGAGCGCCCATGTCAGCACGGCGTCGGGTGGGTTGCCCTCGATATGATACATCTGCGCGATGAGCATGATGCCGGCGCCGAAGATTGATACGCCAACGAGAATGGCGGCGTGCGCAAACGTCGGGTGCTTGCGTTCGAAGAGCACGCCAGCGACGGCGTAAGATGCGAACAGCCCGCCGAAGATCAGAGCCAGGCGGAACAGGCGCGGCATCTCGCTCCAATGGGCGGCGACGAAACTCATGGCACCAAAGCCGATGAGCACCGCACCGAGGATGCCGAGTGCCGAGGCAAGGTCGAGCTTGCTGCCTTGGGTCGTCGCAAGGTCCCGCCGGATGGCGGACTCGCCGTCGGGGGTGATCCAGCCAGCGTCGCGCCAGCGCACGAGGTCGCGATCGAGGCGCTTGACGTAACGTGACATCGGGTAGTCCCCAGCGACTTCGTTCGGCCGGGAAGATATCGGGGGCGCGGGCGCAAAACAATGTCGGGAATGCGGCTCTGAGAGGCTTTCAGGGCCTTTAGGCCGCCGACGTTGAGGCAGGGTTGCCTTTCCGTTAGTTTGCCGGCCATGCATGACACAAGCCCCATTCACATTGTCGGCGGTGGCCTCGCCGGCTCCGAGGCAGCCTGGCAGATCGCGACGGCCGGCGTGCCGGTCGTGCTGCACGAAATGCGCCCGGTGCGCATGACCGATGCGCATAGGACCGACCACCTCGCCGAGCTGGTCTGCTCCAACTCGTTCCGTTCGGACGACTGGGAGACCAACGCCGTCGGGCTGCTGCACGAGGAGATGCGCCGCGCCGGCTCGCTCATCTTGGCGGCTGGCGATTGCCACAAGCTGCCTGCGGGTGGTGCCCTGGCGGTGGACCGCGACGCCTTCGCGGCGGAGGTGACAAAGCGCCTCGAAGAGCACCCCCTGGTCAGGCTGGAGCGCGGCGAAATCGCCGGGTTGCCCCCTGAGGATTGGGACAGCGTCATCGTCGCCACCGGCCCGCTCACCTCACCGTCACTGAGCGAAGCTGTGCGCGCGATCACGGGCGAGGGCGATCTTGCGTTTTTCGACGCCATCGCTCCGGTCGTGCATCGCGAATCGATCGACACATCCATCGCCTGGTTCCAGTCGCGCTACGGCAAGACCGGTCCGGCCGGGACAGGTGCCGACTATCTCAACTGTCCGATGACGCGCGATGAATACGAAGCCTTCATCGATGCGCTGCTTGCCGGCGAGAAGACGAGCTTCAAGGAGTGGGAAGCGACGACGCCATACTTCGATGGCTGCCTTCCCATCGAAGTGATGGCGGAGCGGGGGCGCGAGACACTGCGCTTCGGTCCCATGAAGCCGGTGGGCCTCGATGATCCACGTACCGGGCGATGGCCGTACGCCGTCGTGCAGCTACGGCAGGACAATGCGCTTGGCACGCTGTGGAACATGGTCGGCTTCCAGACAAAACTGAAGCACGCCGAGCAAGTGCGCATCTTCCGCATGATCCCAGGTCTGCAGGAGGCGGAATTTGCGCGTCTTGGCGGGCTGCATCGGAACACGTTCATCAACAGCCCGAAACTGCTCGATGCTTCACTGCGGCTGAAGGCCATGCCGCGGCTGCGTTTTGCGGGGCAGATCACCGGCGTGGAGGGCTACGTCGAGAGTGCTGCCATCGGATTGCTCGCTGGCCGCTTTGCTGCGGCCGAGCGGCTGGCTCGA
>JBAZYB010000206.1:0-7351 GCA_041659545.1 Hyphomicrobium sp. | reverse complement strand
GGTCTGCGATCGATCGGCTTTCAATGATCGAACATTATCAACGCAACCACAGGCTCAACGTGTGCTTATGCGTCCACCTCAAAGGCTCGAACAGCTACAGCCATCGAGGTTCCAAAGTGATGCGTACGTTAGACAGGTGGTACTACGGCACGGATCTCACACTCCAACTCGAGACGCTTGTCGGGGAGCCCGAGGACGTTCTGACGGTACTCAGGGAGTTTGCCCCACCCGCCCTCACCTCGGAGCTTCGTTTGAGCGGCTGAGGCAAATCGGCAGTCGCGAACTAATGGACGCCCGCGCATACAGGTCTTCGTGACGAGCGTCTTTCTGCGGGCTATATTGCGAATGGAGCCGTGGGGAGAACAGAGGATATGCTTGCACGTTCGATTGGGTTGGCTATGGCGGCATTTTTTGCAGCGTCCACAGCGATCGCGGACGATACCAGCTGTAGCGCTTTAGCCGACAGCATTGTCGACACGGCAACGAGAGACGTGCTCACCACTGCGGTGAAAGCAAATCCACAATTGAAAAAGCTGGAAGGCAACGACCTGGCATCGGCCGCCGGAAAACTCTTCCTGACCGCTGAGCGCCCGGACTTCAAAGCGTACGGCTACATGATGCTGCTCTGGTACGGCGGAAAGGATGGTCGCGACCTAGTTTCCGAAGTCGGCGCACGACTGCAGACCGAGGAGGATCGAGCGCATTTCTATTTTGTATTGGGACTTTTTCAACTTCGCTCCACGGATGCCAAGATTGCGACTACTGGACGCGATTATGTCCGGCAAATGCGCGACAGCGGCAAGGTCACATTCGTCAACGACGCGATGTGGGACCAACTGGCCAAATGCCGACTGCGCGGCTGATGCCCGGACTGCATGCGATTGGGGGCCCGCTCCAAGCGGAAGACGTCACTTGCCTATAAGGCCGAGGTAGGGTCCTACGATGAGGAACGCGCTCGACAGGATGATCCACAGCGAGGCGAACGTCTTCAGCCACAATGGGCCGAGCCACGTTGCGAATAGCCGTGCGAGAAAGCCTCCAAGCATGGCCCCGGGGATTGCCGTCAGTCCCACGGACCAAACGATGTTACCGTTGATGATATGATACGACACGCCACTGATCACTGTGATGACCGACACCACGACTGCGACAGCAATGGCCGACGTGGTGGGGAATTTCCGCAGGATCATGTAGACCGCGACCAGTTCCCCCACGCCCACGGAGAAAAAGGCGGTGATCACCCCACCGATCGCCCCCAACCCCAGCAGCCAGTAATAGTCGGTATAGGTGGGTGTGAAGCGATATGGGCGTACGCGTTTCTGCACCCAGGTGAAGATGAGAAGTACGACGCCGAGCACCAGCGAAAACCACTTGAATGCTGTTAGCAGCGCGGGCTTTTCAGGTTGGTTTCAGTGGGCGTGGGAGAGTGTACGATTAGGTCCCGGAACTGAAATCCACCTGACGAGTTCTAAGCCCTGATCGGCGGGCGCCGAGGCGATGGAGAACGGGTGATCGTGGAAGGGGGGCAGCTTGGGGGCGAGCGTCATCCAGATAAACTGCCCGGCGCGAAATCGCAGCTGCGTTGTTGGTGGGCCGCGCAGGATCATCTCGACGACACGCTCGCCGACGCGGCGAACGCGTTCGACACGCCAATCCTCGCGCCACATGCGCCAGGGCCTCACGACATAAACCAAGAGCGCTGCAGCTGCCGCGTCCGCAGCGAGAACAAACCAGACGAGAACTGATCGGGGTCAATGTGTTGCGTAGGATTCGTTGTATCGTGACGCACCGTTCTGCCGAGCAGCATCTGATATGCCCGAACGTCTGAGCATCCGACGGAACGCTCAAGAGGACGCAACGCTGCGGGAGTTTCCATGCCCTGCTACTTCAACTGGACGCTGCACGCCGCATTGGACGATGTTGTCGACCGGGCCACTGGCGCTGAAGACGGAGGGCATCGCCAGCGACATCGACGTGCAGCAAACGCTGCATGACTAGATCGGCGCCACTCCTGCCCCTCGAAACCCTCCAGTTGGAAGACAAGATCGGCACGGGTCCTCGCCGTTGAACGAGGCCGATAGTCCAGGATCTCAGTCTGAATCTTGTGCCCGTTTGGGCTGTCGGCAGCCTCTCGGCACCATGGAGAAAGACTTATGATCGCTCCCAGAAATCGCGCCGTGATCGTCGATGAGATCGGCGAAGGACCTTATGCGCAGCTCGTTACCGTCGGCCATCATGTCATGCGCGCAGACGAGGTTGAAGCCGTCGGCGGGCGTGACACCGGACCGTCGCCATATGAATTATTGATGGCGGGGTTAGGTGCATGCACCGCTATGACGTTGCGGATGTATGCGGCTCGGCATGGTTGGCCCCTTGAGAAAACTTCCGTCGGACTGCGGCATGAAAGAATTACGGCCGCGGATAGCGAGGTCAAGATTGATCAATTCGAGCGGATAATTCATCTGCACGGTGACCTCACCGATGAGCAGCGCACTCACCTGCTAGAGATTGCTAACAGATGCCCGGTAAGTCAGACCTTGCGGCGTTCTTCAGTCGTCGTCTCGTTGCTGGCTGAAGGGCCTCTATCGGCCGATCGATAGATTTCTCAATGGGTGAAAAATGCGGAGACCCTGTCCGTGGCGGGAGCATGCTCGTCGAAGGTTGGAACTGGTACCATGGCAATTAGCCGACAGCGATGGTCCGGACTGTTGATCAACTAAGGGCTATTCTGACATCGTCGCCACGATGCGGGTGACCGCCACGTCAAACGAGCCACAACGACAGGGAGATAGCGATGAAGGCGCTTGTTTATGCGGGCCCGGGATTGAAATCCGTTGAAGAACGCCCGATGCCGGAAATTACCGCGCCCACCGACGCGATCGTCAAGATCACCAAGACGACGATCTGTGGCACCGACCTGCACATACTTAAGGGGGATGTTCCGACCTGCAAGCCTGGCCGCATCCTAGGCCATGAGGGCGTCGGCATCGTCGAGAAGATTGGACCGGCCGTCACGGCGTTCAAGCCGGGAGACCATGTTCTGATCTCCTGCGTCAGCGCCTGTGGCAAATGCGAGTATTGCCGGAGGCAGATGTATTCCCACTGCACGACCGGCGGCTGGATCCTCGGCAACAAGATCGATGGCACGCAGGCAGAATTCGTCCGCATTCCCTACGCGGATATGAGCCTCTATCCGATTCCGGACGGCGCAGACGAAGAAGCGCTGGTGATGCTCAGCGACATCCTGCCAACCGGCTTCGAGTGCGGGGTTCTTAACGGCAAGGTCGCGCCGGGCAGCACCGTGGCGATCGTTGGCGCGGGGCCGATCGGGCTCGCAGCACTTCTCACGGCCCAGTTCTATTCGCCGGCCGAAATCATCATGATCGATCTCGACGACAATCGCCTCGCGGTAGCGAAGCGTTTCGGCGCCACGGCGACCATCAACAGTACCGACGGCAAGTCCTTGGAGACGGTCATGAAGATGACCTGCAAGCGCGGCGTCGATACCGCCATCGAAGCAGTCGGTATTCCGATCACTTTCGAATTGTGCGAAAAAATCGTCACGGCCGGTGGCAACATTGCGAATATCGGCGTGCACGGAAGGAAGGTCGATCTCCATCTGGAGGAGCTGTGGGACCGCAATATTTCCATCACCACGCGGCTGGTCGATACGGTCACCATACCGATGTTGTTCAAGACCGTCGGCTCGAAAAAAATCGATCCCAAGCTCCTGATTACGCATCACTTCAAGCTCGATAAAATTCTCGATGCCTACGAGACCTTCGGGAATGCCGCCGAGACAAAGGCGCTCAAGGTGATCATCGAGGCTTAGTGGACCGGCCGCTTTGGGGCACCGCCGCCTCGATTGTTCCGATCTACAGCGAACGAAGACGATCGGCGACGATGTCCGGTCTGGTCAAACGCGGCTGTTCGCGACGACGTAAGAGCGGCCGTAATACTCTCGAGCGTGTTGCAAAACTAGCTGAGGCTGACGACCGTGATTGAGCCGCGCCGCCAACAGACCGGGATTGGGGTGCAGGTTGGCAGGCTGCTTCTGACGGTGTTTAGCGTCGAGTCTTTGGAGGCGGAGATTTCGGAATTATGGTGTTGGGTGCCATCGATGACCTGGCCGGCGGGCGCGGTCTGCTAGGTGCCCCCAATAAGGATGCCCGCCGCAAGGACCAGAGCCCCACCCAGTACCACCTGAAACGTAGCGCGGAAGAACGGCGTCTCCATGTAGCGATTTTGAATCCACACGATTGCCCAGAGTTCGATGAAGACCACAATCAATGCGATTGTCGTGGCGGTCCAAAACTCGGGGATGAGATACGGAAGCGTATGGCCAAGTCCACCGATGGCAGTCATGACGCCAGACGCTATGCCTCGCTTCCAGGGTGACCCACGTCCGGAGATCTTGCCGTCATCATGCGCAGCCTCGGTGAAACCCATCGAGATCCCAGCCCCGACTGATGCCGAGAGGCCAACGAGGAAGGTCGTCCACGGATGATGGGTGGCGAAGGCGGTCGCGAAGATCGGCGCAATGGTTGAGATCGATCCGTCCATCAGTCCCGCCAGGCCGGGCTGGACCCAAGTCAGAATGAATTGGCGCCGCGCTAATAGGTCTTCCGCGGCCCGTTCGGGTTCGTCGAGATGACGCTCGGTGAGCCTGCCTGCGGTGGCCTCGTGGGCGGCCTCGGCGCGCGCCAGATCGCCCAGAAGCTTGCGTGTTTCGGCGTCCGTAGCGCGCGCTGCTGCAGTCGCATAGAACTGCTGCGCCTCCCGCTCCATGACGGCAACCTCTTGCCGAACGCGTTCAAGGCCAAGGTTCTCGACCAGCCAGACCGGACGGCGGGCAAAAAAATCGGCAACGTGCTCTCGGCGCAATGGAATGATGAAATCGCCATACCGGCGCCGATAGGCATCGATCAACGAGCGACGATGCTCGTCCTCTTCGGCAGCCATGCCATCGAATATCGCGGCGCTTGAAGGGTAATCCGCACGCAGTCTGGCGGCGTAGGCGCTGTAGATTCGGCTATCCTCCTCCTCCGCCGATATAGCCAGAGCCAGGATCTCCTTATCTGTCAGTTCAGCAAATCGGCGCCTTCCCGAAAATCCCGTCAGTGCGAGGCCCGACATCATTGTGGATCTCCGTGAAAATGCGCGAGCCGCCCAACCGAGACCACTCGGGGTGCGACCGGATTGATCAGCCCGACCGGTGCTCTTCTACCCGACTAGGTTGCTGATGGCGCGCTTCAGTCTCTGCCCGACCTCGGCCGCGGCTTCTTTGAGGCGCGGATTGTCGACAGCCTGCATCGACGCCACGGGGTCGATCGCTGCGATCTCAACACTACCGTCGGCTAACGCCTGCACAACCACGTTGCACGGCAACATGGTACCGATCTTGTCTTCCAGCTGAAGGGCCTCGTGCGCCAGTTTTGGGTTGCACGCGCCGAGGATCCGATAAGGGCGGAAGGCAACGCCTATCTTCTCATGCAACGTTTTCTGCACGTCGATGTCGCTGATGATGCCGAAGCCTTCCGCCTTAAGGGCCAGGACTGTCCGAGCGACAGCATCCTCGAATGCAGTGCGCAGTGTCGTGTTGAAGTAGTAGGTCATGAAGATACCGCTGCTTGCGTCCCTGATCGCTCCGCCGGATGCTCAGATGTGAGATGCCCGGCTGGGCCGTACGCGACGATACGACGAACCCTCTGCACCGCATTGACCCCGATCACGTCTGAATAAGACGTCTCGGGATATGAGCTAGGCGGAGGTCGGGCAGGGGCCGAATGGTGACTAAAGATCGAGACGGTGCTCCGAGCGAATTACGACTGCTCTGGGACTGACGGCCGCAGCGCACTTTATTGACGGTGTTACCCCTACGCTAGTCCAGACCCCGCTCACTTCCTCCTCCGACCTTTGGCTCGTGAGCAGCCAGCTCATCGCGGACGGCAACCAAAGCTATATGTAAGTACGCAACTCGTTGAAGCGCTTCAGTCGAAAGCACCATATCCACCGCGTCCGCCGAGGCTCACGGACCAAGCATGCAACTGGGCATCCGCCACACTCGTGACCGGCCACAAACCGAGCCGACGCGCCAGCCTCTGTCGCGACTGAACTCCGACCTCAGCCATCAATCGCCATAGCGCCTGAGGCACCGGCTTGCCCACATCCCCGCGGGTTCCTTCACTGGGGGCTTTCCGACGACGGCCCGAGTGCACCCGGCCGCGTCCCAGAGAGCCGTCCTCCGAAACCCTTCACAGAAGCGGACTCTAGTCGAACCTCTGACGACTGCTGTTTCCGTGCGCCTAGTAATGACCGCTCTTGGAGTGCATCAAGACAAGTCGGGTGTCGAACTGGAGTCGATCTTGGCCTTTGGCGCGCGCTTCGGACCCCCAGCGTCGCCAATTAGTTCGACCGCGCCGTTCCACTTGCCCTGTCGGATAAGCAGAGCCGTGAAAGCCAAGCCGGCAGACGCATCGTTGATTTGGCGGTCTGTCCCCCAAGCAACCCACTATTTGGGGCATCACTTATCAATGGGGCTTCAGTCGATCAGCTGGGAGCAGGCCAGCAATTATCCGCTCCAGTTCGCCGTACTGGAATGGCTTGCGGAGGATGGCGCGGTCGCGGAAATCGTCCCACATATCATCGACACTGTTCCCCGTGGCGATGGCGAACGGTACGCCGTGTGCTTGCAGCGCCTGAGCCACCGTGCGGCTGCTGGCGCCATTCAAGTTCATATCCAGCAGGGCGGCATCAAACGTTTGCCGATCGACCAGGTCGACGGCCACGTCAGAGGTGGCGGCACGCGTCACTGCCTCGCAACCAAGGTCCGCCAGCATGTCTTCGATCATAAGGCCGATAAGCATCTCATCCTCGACGACGAGAATGCGACGGCCGGTTAGGAGGCTACTCATGACGGGACCCCTCAGATGATCGGAATGCTCATCGTACATGACAATCCGGTCGGCAGGTAATCGAGCTGCACCGTGGCTCCTAGCGCGTCCAGGCCATGCTCGATCACTCGCGATCCGAAACCCTTGCGCGAGGATGGGGTTACGGGTGGCCCGCCTTTCTCCTTCCAATGCAAGATGAGCCGGCTGCCCTGCGCGGTCGTTTCCGGCTTCCACTCGACAAGAACCGATCCCGTAGCGTTCGAGAGCGCCCCGTACTTCACCGCATTGGTGGCAAGCTCGTTGAACGAAATTCCAAGCGCCTAGGCTGATTTTGGTGGAAAGCGAACATTCTCGCCCCGGATTGCGATGCGCTCAGCCCTACCGTCCACCCCAAACGGCTCCAAGGCATTACGGAGTAGATCGACCAGCCCCGCACTATCCCAATTGCCCGGATTTAC
>JBAZYB010000205.1:0-7388 GCA_041659545.1 Hyphomicrobium sp. | reverse complement strand
CGGCGTCACCGCGCGTCAGCTCATCGAGGACTACGGCGGCGGCACGCTGTCCGGTCGTCCGCTGCGCACCGCGCAGTTTGGCGGCCCGCTCGGCGCCTACCTGCCGGCTGAACTGCTCGACACGCCAATGGATTACGAAGCGTTCATGAAGGTCGACGCCATGGTCGGCCACGGCGGCATCGTCGTCTTCGACGACACCGTCGACATGGCGCAAATGGCTCGTTTCGCCATGGAATTCTGCACTATTGAATCATGCGGCAAGTGCACGCCGTGCCGTATCGGTTCGATCCGCGGCCTTGAGACCGTTGATCGTATTATCGCCGACGTTGAGCGCGAAAAGAACATCGTGATCCTCAAGGATCTCTGCGAAACCATGACAGACGGCTCCTTGTGCGCCATGGGCGGACTAACGCCCATGCCGGTCATGAGCGCCCTGCGTCACTTCCCTGAAGATTTTCATCGCCCGGCTCGGGCGGAGGCAGCCGAATGAGCAAGATGCGAGGCAACGCCATGACGAGCGAAAACGAGACTCTGACGCTCATCAAGGAGAAGGACTACGGTACGCCGTCGGTTCACGCTCTCAACAACAACATGGTGACCCTCGAGATCGACGGTCGCGAAATCAGCGTGCCCGAGGGCACGTCGATCATGCGCGCCGCCGCCGATCTCGGCATCATGGTGCCAAAGCTCTGCGCCACGGACAGCCTCGACCCATTCGGCTCTTGCCGCCTGTGCCTGGTAGAGATCGAAGGCCGTCGCGGCACGCCGGCTTCCTGCACCACGCCAGTCGCCGCCGGCATCAAAGTGACGACGCAGAACGACCGTCTCGCCAAGATCCGCAAGGGCGTGATGGAGCTGTATATCTCCGACCACCCGCTGGACTGCCTGACCTGCGCCGCCAACGGCGACTGTGAACTGCAGGACATGGCCGGTGCCGTGGGCCTGCGTGAAGTGCGCTACGGCTACGATGGGGCCAACCACGTTTTCGGCCGCCAGAACGGCGAAGCCAATCCGCTTTGGCAGGCCAAGGACCAATCCAATCCCTACTTCCAGTTCGAACCCGCCAAGTGCATCGTATGCTCGCGCTGCGTACGAGCCTGCGAAGAGGTGCAGGGTACCTTCGCGTTGACCATCGACGGTCGCGGCTTCGCTTCCCACGTCGCTGCCGGCATGGACGAAGACTTCTTCAATTCTGAGTGCGTTTCGTGCGGCGCCTGCGTGCAGGCCTGCCCGACTGCCACGCTCATCGAAAAGTCTGTCGTCGACCACGGCCAGCCTGAGCACAGCATCGTCACCACCTGTGCCTACTGCGGCGTCGGCTGTTCCTTCAAGGCCGACATGCAGGGCGAGCAGGTCGTCCGCATGGTTCCCTACAAGGATGGCGGCGCCAACGAGGGCCACAGCTGCGTCAAGGGCCGCTTCGCTTTCGGCTACGCCACGCACAAGGATCGCGTCCTTAACCCGATGATCCGCGAAAAGATCACCGACCCCTGGCGCGAAGTGTCCTGGGACGAGGCCATCCAGTACGCCGCCGACCGCCTCAAGGCGGTGCAGGCCAAGCACGGCAAGGGCTCCATCGGCGGCATCACCTCCTCGCGCACCACCAACGAGGAAGTCTACGTCGTCCAGCGCATGGTCCGCGCTGCCTTCGGCAACAACAACGTCGACACCTGCGCTCGCGTCTGCCACTCGCCTACAGGCTATGGTCTGAAGCAGACGTTCGGCGAATCGGCCGGCACGCAGGATTTCAAGAGCGTCGATCTCTCCGACGTCATCATGGTCATTGGTGCCAACCCGACCGACGCTCACCCGGTGTTCGGCTCGCGCATGAAGAAGCGCCTGCGCGAAGGCGCGCGCCTCATCATCGTCGACCCGCGCCGCATCGACCTCGTCAAGAGCCCGCACATTGAGGCGGACTACCATCTACAGCTTCGTCCTTCGACGAACGTCGCCGTGCTCAATGCCTTGAGCCACGTCGTCGTCACAGAGGGCCTTGTCGATCGCAGCTTCATCGCCGCGCGCTGCAACAAGGAGGACTTCGCCCGCTGGGAGAAGTTCATCTCCGATCCCAAGCACTCCCCCGAGACGCTTCAGGCAGTCACCGGCGTTCCCGCCGAGCAGATCCGCGGTGCTGCACGCCTGTTCGCTACCGGCGGCAACGCATCGATCTACTACGGCCTCGGCGTTACGGAGCACAGCCAAGGTTCGACGACTGTCATGGCCATCGCCAATCTTGCCATGGTCACCGGCAACATCGGACGTGAAGGCGTCGGCGTGAACCCGCTGCGCGGCCAGAACAACGTCCAGGGCTCGTGCGATATGGGCTCCTTCCCGCACGAGTTCCCCGGCTATCGCCACGTTACCGACGAAGCGACGCGGCGCCTTTTCGAGAAGCAGTGGGGCGTCAAGCTCGACGGCGAACCCGGCCTGCGCATTCCCAACATGTTCGACGAAGCTGCCGGCGGCACCTTCAAGGGTCTGTTCGTCCACGGCGAGGACATCGCTCAGTCAGATCCCAACACCAACCACGTGACCCACGCCCTGGAGTCGCTCGAGTGCCTCATCGTGCAGGATCTCTTCCTCAACGAGACGGCAGCCTTCGCGCATATCTTCTTCCCCGGCACCTCCTTCCTCGAGAAGGATGGCACCTTCACCAACGCCGAGCGCCGCGTGAACCGTGTCCGCCCGGTGATGCGTGAGAAGCAGGGAATGGCCGAGTGGGAAATCGTCTCGCGGCTTTCGACCGCCATGGGCGCGCCGATGATGTACACGTCGGCGGCCGCCATCATGGACGAGATCGCCTCCATGACGCCGACCTTCAAGAACATCTCGTTCAAGCGCCTCGATGAGCTCGGCAGCATCCAGTGGCCGTGCAACGACGAGGCGCCGCTGGGCACCCCCGTCATGCACACCGAGGAGTTCACCCGTGGCAAGGGCCGGTTCATGCTGACCGAGTTCGTGCCCACGGCCGAGCGTTCCAACTCGCGCTTCCCGCTCATCCTCACCACCGGCCGCATCCTCAGCCAGTACAATGTCGGCGCCCAGACCCGCCGCACTGACAACATCGCCTGGTGCGACGAGGACGTGCTTGAGATGCACGCCAGCGACGCCGAGGTTCGTGGCGTCAAGGACGGATCGATGGTGTCGCTCACCAGTCGCGTCGGTGGAACCAGCATGCGTGTCCGGTTCAGCGACCGGATCCCTCCGGGCGTCGTCTACACCACGTTCCACTTCCCGCTTTCGGGCGCCAACGTCATCACCACTGAGAATTCCGACTGGGCGACCAACTGCCCCGAGTACAAGGTGACTGCCGTTCAAGTGACGCCTTCCAACCATCCGTCCGAGTGGCAGGACGAGTGGGAGGAGCGCGAGCGCGAGAACAAGCGCATCGACAAGCCGCTCGTCGCGGCAGAGTGACGGCGGGCGCGCGAGCGATCCAAATTGTGAGGTTCTCGCGCGCCATGCAGTCTCCCGCGGCATTTTCGTTTGACGTACCGCGATGACCGCAATGACCAACAGCGTCAAGGCCGCAACTGCATCCGCTACCGAACCTCTATGCTCGGTGCCCGTGGAAGGCGTCGCTATCGACGCTGCCGGCAACGAATCTGCCATCACCTGGCAACTCCCCGACGAGGTCGCTGTCGCGCTACTGATCAACAGTGAGCCATATACGGTGATGATGGCGACACCTGCCAACCTCACCGACTTTGGACGCGGCTTCGTGCTTGCCGAGGGTATTGTCGCTCAACGCTCCGACATCCTCGGCGTCATCGCCATGCCCGTCGACAACGGCTGGGCGGTCGATGTTGCCATCGAGGAGGAGGCCCTTGCGGAGGCGCGACTCCCACGTCGCGCCATCGAGGGCCGCTCCGGGTGCGGCCTCTGCGGCGTCGAGAACATCGCCGACGTCGTGCGCGTAACCGACCCCGTGCCGCATACGGTGCACCCCTCTGCGAGCGCAATGCTGAGAGCCGCCCGCGAACTGCCCATTCTGCAGATCATGAACCGCTTCAATCGCACCGTGCACGGGGCCGCGTGGGTCTCGCTGGATGGTGAGATCCTCCACGTACGCGAGGACGTCGGCCGTCACAACGCGCTCGACAAGCTGATCGGCGCACTCGCGCACGCCGACGTCGATCTCAAAGCCGGTTTCGTGCTGATGACCAGCCGCTGCAGCTTCGAGCTCGTGCAAAAGTCGGCGACCTTCGGCATCGGCGCCCTCGTTACTGTTTCCGCACCGACCGCACTGGCATTCGAGCTGGCGCGCAGAACACACCTGTTCATCGCCGCCTTGGCCGGTGACAGCGTCGTCATTCTCAACACCTGAAACAAGATCCAGAAAGCACTGCCCGCATGGAACAACACCGCGAGCTCATCCGCATGGCCAACCAGATCGCGGCCTTTTTCGAGGCCTATCCGCGCACCGAGGCGCTGAGCGGCATCGCCGCGCACATCCGCAATTTCTGGACGCCCCGCATGCGCCAGCAGATGACGGAATATATCGAAGGGGGCGCTGAGGGCCTGTCCCCGCTGGTGACCGCCGCCCTGGCGTCGAAGGCCAAAGCGAAGTCCTGACACAAGAACCAGCAAAGTCGACGGCTCGGCGAAAGCCTTGATTAGCTATGCCCGCCGCGGTCGGCTGATAGTCTTGCGACAGAACGTTTTGGAGCCTAGTCTTTCTCCACTTTGCTGCTGTGGCAGCTAGTGGGCGCAGCCCGCGAATATGGCAGGAGGAAAGCCATGGGTATCGCACTGACGCTACAAGAGTACCTCGACGACCACCACGTTCCCTACGACGTCACGCTCCATAAGCGCACACACTGCGCGTTCGACACGGCGCGTGCTTCGCACGTTCCCGCCGATCGACTCGCCAAAGCTGTCGTGCTGACGCGCGAAGGCGGTTTTGTCGTTGCCGTCATTCCCGCGACGGCGCGTGTCCGTCTCGATGTAATCGAGCGCATGCTTCGCTGCCCAGTCGATCTGGCCACCGAGGATGAGATCTGCGAGCTGTTTCCAGACTGCGATCTCGGCGCCGTTCCGGCGGTCCCGGAAGCCTACGCCGTCGATACCTTCATCGATGAGAGCTTCGACCGTCAGCCGGATATCTATCTCGAGGGCGGCGACCACCGAAGCCTCGTGCACATGACGGGCAAGGCCTTTCAGACGATCATGGGTGATGCCCGTCGGGCTCGCATCGCCGTCTGACTCGCACTCGGCTGCTCACCCAGTGCGACTATGGCTCGGCGGCCGGCTCCCCGAAGGGGAGAGTCGCCGGGCTCTTTAGGCAATCGCAGTCTTCTCCAGGTGCGCCGCAATCAGCGGGTAGATGTCACGCGCCGCGTTCTTCCCGAAGATGCAATCTATGTGACCATAGCCGGCGATGACCTGCCGCTCGTAGAGCTGTCGGCCATTGGCCTGCGCCAAGCGCTCCAGCGTGCGCGCCGTGCTCTCCGGCTTGAAGCACGCATTATCCGCACCGTGAATGAAAAGGATCGGCAGCGCCATGCGATCGAGGTGCGGTAGGTAGGCGTCGCGCCCGTCCGCATCGACGAGGCGTTGCGCACGCGCGAACAGCGCCAGCTGCTGGAACGCCTCGATATTGGCATCGCCGAACATCTCTGCCAGGCCAGATGTAATTGTCGCGTTGTTCAGCTGCGCCAGGTTGTAAAGCCGCCCGTAGAGCGCCGTGATGCGATTGCTGGTTGCCTCCTGCGTGCGCTCGCTCCGCGGCACCGGAACCACCATCTGCAATATCTTGTCGAGAATCCGCTCCCGCCACGGATCGGCGCTGGTCGCACGCGCATTCACGACGTCGATTCCCATGGCCTCGAACAGCTGCGGCGCCCGCATATAGGCGAGCATCCGCTGCGGGAACACGGGCACGACGTAGTCCGTCGAGATCTGCGAGATCACCGCCGAACGCACGCCCTCCAGTCCGGCCAGCAGGGACATCGAGAAGGTCGTAGCACCGAAGCAATGCGCCAGCACCTGAACGGTCGATGACCGCGTGACGCTGCGCACCTTGGCGATGGCCGCGGGATAATCCTGTAGCGCCACGTCGTCGGCGTTCCACAGCTCACGCGCATACGGCAGGTCGACGCTGGCGCGGAAGTCGAGCAGCCAGCAGTCATATTGCTCCGCGACGAGATACTCCAACATGTTGGTGTCGATGGTGTCGATGGAGAAGATAAGGCTCGAAACACCCAGACCGTGCGCAAAGACGAGCGGCCCCTTGTCGCCACCGCGATAGCGCGTCAGCTTGAGGATCTTGCCGTCCCCCGTACGCACCAGATGCACCTCCGGCTCCGGCACACGCAGCGTACGCTTCTTGCGCGGATTATAGACGTCATAGCGGCCCGATCGGGCCAATACGCCGCCGTAGGTATCGAACAGTTCGCGACTGAAGAAGCTGCCGAACTTCCCGACCGCGCGCATCCGATCTGCAGAATCTCGACCGCCGGTGCCGCGCAGCGTCTGCATCTGCACGTAGAAGTCGGACGGCGCGATCTCCAGCAAGCCGCGCGCCACGCGGCCGAGTTGCCCCTGCGCCCCCTTGGAGATATCGACGTTGAGCCGCGTCGTATCGCGCCACAGATCGAGCGTCGCATCGGAGCGCACGACCTTGTAACCGGCAAACTGGTATTCCAGGCCGTCCCGCGCGGCGAGCGAGAATTTGTAGTCGAACCGCTTCGTCTCGACAGAGTGCTCGTCGACACGCATCAGGTTGAACTGACCGTCGAAGATTTCCAGCGGGTCGGGAGACAGCGCCGGGCAATCCACCGTGCCGACGATCCTCCCCGGGTGTTGGGTATTGGACACGAACCGATCGACATCGTCGACAATCACCGTCAGCGTGAAGCTGCAAGCATGGCCTTCGTCCCTCCCGCGACGCGCCGCCGTCTCGTAGGGGAGCGTGATCGCCGGGGAGATGTAGCCCGCCATGCGCTCGGTGAATTCTACGCCCGCCGGACGAATGGTATCGCGCCCTTCCGGCGCCGCGATGAGCAGCGGTGCGTCGAACTCCTGCGTCTCGGAGAACGCCCAGCCACGATCCTTGGCAAGGTGGATCATCGCCCGCTCTGCCAGCGCCGTGATGGTGAGCAGCGGATTGACTCCTAGCGGTCGTGGGATGACCGAACCGTCGCAGACATAAAGCCCGGCGAGCACGGCATCAGCCGGCGCCTCCGGCCGGCCGTCGAACACCTGGGACTTATGATTGACGACGCCGCTGCTTCTGTCCTTGCCGATGACGCAGCCGCCGAGCGGATGCACCGTAATGAGGTTGTGCCCGAAGATCGTGTCGGTGAGCGGATTGCGCGTGTACGTGCCGCCGGTCGCCTCTGTCGCCCGGCGCAGGTTACGATCGACTTTCTCGAAAATCGATTGCG
>JBAZYB010000204.1:0-7453 GCA_041659545.1 Hyphomicrobium sp. | reverse complement strand
CCGCTCTTGTTGGGATCGGGGATGACCTGACCAATCAGACGAACCGTTTTTTGTGCGGCACTTGCCGCTGCCGTCCGGACAGTCGTGACTTCCAAAAGTCGTTGCGTCGCCTTTGGAACGAAGACGGCCCCATCTTCCGTACGCCTAGCGGTTTCTCGAAGGTCGAGGAGGGCGATTCCGGCCAAAGTCGCGCCACTCGTGCTTCCATTCACCAGCATGACCGCCGCGAGAGCAACGCTGCTCATTGCGGCTATGCTGGCCAGCACCATACCCGCGCGACGCACGGTGCCGCTGGATGTGAGTGCCACTAGTGCCAACAATAGCGTAAGCGCCACGGCGCCCGCAGGTAGCCACGCGGAGATCGAAGGAAACTGCGGCAACTCTGGCGCAATATGATCCCATAGACTGTTGTGCTGGTCGGCAGGTGCAGCCGCTGCGGGAACGGTCAGGCTTCCGATCAAGAGATCCGATCTCTCGCCCGAGGTGACCGCGAAGGTGAGATCGTAGCGCCCCGGCGTTTTGACCCATGGCGCATTTAGCTCATACAGTCCCTGCTTTTCGGTGGCTTTGGTCGTAGCGTTCCCGACGGTCACTTCGATCGCCGCCCCGGGGACAGGGGCGTTGGTCCAGAAGTCATTCACATAAAGAATAAGTCTGCCGTCACCAGCACCTGTAGGAATGCCGACGATCTCGAAAACTTCGGATGTCGCCTCGACGCGAGGGTTGGCATTCGTTTCAACAACAGGTCTTTCATCATGACTGTGATCCTCACCCCCGTGCGCTAAAGCGTCGGTTGATGAGAAGGATACGGCAAAGAGGGCGATCGAAGAAAAGAGCACCCTAGCGGCCCTGTTCCACCGCATCGATTTTGTTGTCGTTTTGCTCATCGCCGTATCCTCATTCATCGATCGTATTGTGCGGGCCTTACTTCGACTGCTTGGCGAGCCAGCCCTTCATAAAGGCGATCTCGGAGTCCTGTGCCTTGATGATGTCTTCAGCCAGTTTCTTCAGTTCCGGGTCCTTGCCGTATTTCAGAACGACCTTGGCCATGTCGATCGCGCCCTGGTGATGCGGGATCATCCCTTGGGCGAAATCCACATCGGGATTGCCGGTAAACGCCATTGTCATGTTCTTGTGCATCTTCTTGTTGACCTCGGCGAAAGCCTTGGAGGATTCGCTGCTGTCGGCCCCCATCGCTTTCGTGTCGTGCATGCCTTCCATTTTCATGTCTCTGTGGTCGTGCATGCACTTCATGTCCTGCATGCACTTCAATTCGTCCATGCCCTTCATGTCATGCTGGGATGCCGGGTCTTCTGCGCGCGCGGTGAGCGGGATAGCGAGCAGTGTGAGAGCGATAATTGTTGATAGCGTTTTCATGGTTGTGGTCCTTACCTGTTTTTGGTTGCGGGTCATTGTGGTGAAGGAAGTCATCGCCACACACCCCGCTAGGTCCCGGAGAAATCCGGATGCTGGCGTCCAAGATCGCTGCACATCACGCGCAAGGCCTCGGCATGACGCTTCATGCAGGGTCGCTGGTGTGCTCGCGTCTCACGGTGAGGATTGCAGCGCGGACAACGACAATGCGTTGTCCAACCGCTAAGCGGCTCCGGCTAAGACTACGGAGCGGAGGATCAGACCTTTGGTGGTCGATCGAGGCCGAAGATGAGATCGGGATACGGCCAGCCCAAAAGAGCTAGCTGAAAGCTTTTAGCTTCACGCTGGTTCAGGCCGTAAGGCTGCGTGGTGGTCATGCCCAATGAACAGCAATGACCGGCGCCGCACGACGATGCACCCTGACAGCAGCATGATCCGGGTGTGCACCGGACGATGATCGTGCCGGACGATGGGTTTTCAACCGCGAAATCGGTAAGTCCGGATTTTTCCGAACTGTGAGCGCGCAAAAGAGGAACGGCGTGTTGCGACTTGGTCCGTGAATCTGAGGTTGGAGAATAGGAGGCTGAAGTCGGTGCGCCCGTAGGACCCGTGTGCGCGTGGCCAGCATGTGCAAACGCGGTCGTCGCCAGCCCCGCCATTAGGGCCAGCAGCGCAACGACGACTTTTATGGTGCGCACAACGTTCAAAATCTAAACCTCAGTCTTCCTTATTCTATTCGCAAGAAACATGCTCAAGGTTACTGGCTTATGAACCCAAGTTCCCCAACCTTTTAGCGAACCGTTCTTGCCAACACGTCCATCAACTCAGCGACCTTCTGACGTTGCTCAGCCTTGTTGCCGCTCGCGATAGCATGCTCAACACAATGACCAACGTGATCTTTCAATACAGCTTCCTCAACCCGCCGCAGTGCTGCGCGCACGGCGGATATCTGGGTGATAATATCGATGCAGTAGCGCTTCTCATCGACCATCTTGGCGATGCCGCGCACTTGCCCTTCGATCTTGCTCAAGCGCTTCAGGCAGATGTCTGACGTCTCTGATTCCATGCTTGACAGATACCCTAGCCGGGTATAGGTGTCAAGCTATATACCCCCATGGGGTAGGTGCATTCGTGTTATCAAGTGGAACGAGTGGCTGGGCTGCAACGTTGTTGCAATGCCCAAAAAAGTAATAAAATGAAGGAGATCACCATGCCTTGCGCCAGTCATACCAAAGCCGCTGAAAATCATGAGGCCGCAGCCAAAGCACATCATGGGGCAGCGGAACTTCATGAAAAGGGCGACCATAAAGCGGCCCTCGTAAAATCCACAGACGCCAAGTGCTGCTGCGGGACCGCTCAAAAGGCGACCGATGACGCTCACGAAAAGAGCGCCATGTAGGCGAGAACTTGACACGATTGCGGCGAAAGACCGGCTGAGTGAGACAAAATGGAAAACCAAAAATCGTCGCAGAAACCCGATCATGGCGCACATGAGCATGATGAAGCGAGCAGCGATCAACGACCTGAATATCTGGTCAAAGACCCCGTCTGCGGCATGGATGTTGATCCCCATGCAGCCAAGTACACTGCAGCGCATGCAGGACAGCCGTATTATTTTTGCTCGGCTGGGTGCCACACCAAGTTTGTGGCGAACCCCATCAAGTATTTGGATAAGAACGCCGCCGACGATCATGCAGTCCCTGCAGGCACGATCTACACCTGCCCGATGCATCCACAAATTCGTCAGATAGGCCCCGGCGCTTGCCCCATATGCGGGATGGCGCTGGAGCCAGAAATTGTAAGTTTGGATTCAGGGCCAAATCCTGAGCTGGTCGATATGTCCCGGCGCTTCTGGATCGGGCTGGTGCTCACCATTCCCGTTCTCATTTTGGAGATGGGCGGGCACTTTGCCGGGCTGCATACGCTTATCGCGCCTCGCGCATCGAACTCGCTGCAGCTCATTCTGGCGACGCCCGTTGTGCTGTGGGCCGGATGGCCGTTCTTTGAACGCGGCTGGGCTTCGCTGCGCTCCCGCAACCTCAACATGTTTACACTCATCGCCATGGGCACGGGTGTCGCCTGGATTTACAGCGTGGTGGCGACCCTTATCCCTGAGTCATTTCCAGCCGCATTCCGAACGCTAGACGGGGCTGTGCCCGTTTACTTCGAGGCCGCTGCCGTCATCACGGTGCTGGTGCTCCTAGGGCAAGTCCTCGAACTCAAAGCCCGTGAAAGTACAGGCGGCGCAATCCGCGCATTGCTTGATCTCGCGCCTAAGACAGCTTGGCGCGTGTCAAAAACCGGCAGTGACGAAGAGATTTCGCTCGACCAGATCGCTGTGGGCGAACTTCTGCGCGTCAGGCCCGGTGATAAGGTGCCTGTCGATGGCATTGTCGTTGAGGGACGCAGCACCATCGATGAATCGATGGTTACCGGCGAGTCGATGCCTGTCACCAAATCTGTCGGCGACAGCGTGATCGCAGGCACCATTAATCAATCCGGCAGTTTCGTCATGCGGGCCGACAAAATCGGCCGCGACACCATGCTGGCCCGCATCGTTCAGATGGTGGCGCAAGCGCAGCGAAGTCGCGCGCCCATTCAACGGCTCGCGGATCAGGTCTCGGGCTGGTTCGTGCCGCTCGTGATTGGCGTCGCAATTCTGGCATCCGCTGTCTGGGCAATCTGGGGACCAGAACCCAGCATGACCTATGGGCTGATTGCGGCTGTGTCCGTTCTAATCATTGCGTGCCCTTGCGCCCTTGGACTTGCGACGCCGATGTCGATCATGGTTGCGGTCGGTCGCGGCGCGCAGACAGGCGTGCTGATCAAGAACGCAGAATCACTGGAGCGGCTGGAAAAGGTCGATACGATCGTCATCGACAAAACCGGCACGCTTACCGAAGGTAAACCGAAAGTGGTGGCGGTGCGGACGGCGAGCGGCGTTTCTGAAGTTGACCTGTTACAACTTGCCGCCAGCCTTGAACGCATGAGCCAGCATCCGCTTGGTACCGCAATCGTCGCCGCAGCGGAAGCCAAAGGCCTTGAGTTATTGACTGTCGAGAATTTTGATGCGCCCACCGGCAAAGGCGTGACTGGTGTCGTTGGCGGCAAGCGCACGGTGATCGGCAATGCGCGCATCATGAAGGACGCCGGAATCGACACGACGTCCTTGGATGGCGAAGCGGATCGGCTGCGCGAAGATGGCGCGACCGTCATCTTTATTGCGCTCGATAACGCGCTCGCAGGCATTCTCGCTATTGCCGACCCGATCAAGTCCACGACGTCCGAAGCGTTGCAGGCGCTTAAAGCTGCGGGCCTCACCATCGTCATGCTGACTGGCGACAACAAAGTCACCGCTCAAGCGGTAGCTCGCAAGCTCGGCATCACCCAAGTGGAGGCGGAGGTGCTTCCCGAGGACAAGAGCCGCATCGTCGAACGGCTCAAAAGTAAGGGTCATGTCGTTGCGATGGCCGGAGACGGCGTCAATGATGCGCCTGCGCTTGCTGCGGCCGATGTTGGCATCGCCATGGGAACTGGTACCGACGTTGCCATCGAGAGTGCAGGCATCACGCTCGTCAAAGGCGATCTCACCGGCATCGTGCGCGCACGCCGCCTGTCGCAGGCCACCATGGGCAACATCCGGCAAAACCTGTTCTTTGCCTTTGTCTATAACGCGGCCGGCGTGCCGGTGGCGGCGGGTGTTCTCTATCCTATCCTTGGTATTCTTCTTTCGCCCATCATCGCTGCGGCGGCTATGGCTCTGTCATCAGTGAGCGTAATCGCTAATGCGTTGCGACTTAGGGCGCTACCATTGTGAATGTGCCGGAGTCAACTAAAGGGCGCCCCGGTCGACCGAGTTTGATGAGCACGCGAAAGAGCAGGTTTAGCAACATGGCAGAAGGCATGCAGACGCAGTCACACGCTGGCCATGTCCCCGCGTCGGCTGATCGACGCGCACTCATCATCGCTGGTTGGCTGACCGGCATTTACTTTTTTGTGGAACTTTTCATGGCGTATTGGAGCGGTTCAGTCGCCGTCCTCTCGGATGCCTTCCATACCTTTTCAGCCGTCGGCGGCGTACTGATAGCGCTCTTTGCGCAAAGGCTCAGCGAGCGAGAGGCGAGCCCGGAACAAACGTACGGCTGGGCGCGGGCCGAAATCATCGGAGCCCTCTTCAACGGCGTATTCCTGTTCCTGATGGCCGGCTACGTGCTTTGGATGGGCGCTATGCGGCTCATGGAACCTGTCGAATTGCGCACCGGAGCGATGTTGCTCGCGGCTGCAGGCGGCATTGCGACGGAAGTGATCGCGTTGCGGCTCCTTTACGGCCGGCAGCGCGAGAACCTCAACATGCGCGGCGCTTTCTGGCACGTCGTCCAAACTTTCGTCGGGAGTATCATCATCATCATCTCGGCGGCTGTCGTGTGGCTTACCGGATTCGTCGCTATCGATGCGCTGCTCGGTATGGCCTTCGGCCTCGTGCTGTTTTGGGCCTCCTGGCAGATACTCAAGGATTCCCTCGTGATCCTCTTGGAAAGCACTCCGGAGGGAGTCGATTTGGATGAAGCTGTCGCCATGATCCGCAAGCTGGCCGGCGTCATCGACGTGCATCATGTCCACGCATGGAGCCTCACGCAGGGCCGCAATGTCTTCTCAGCCCACATCCGCGTCAACGATCTGGGCCGTGATGGCCAACGGGTGCTGAAGGACGCGCACGACGTGCTCCGCGCGAAGTTCGGCATCTACTTTTCGACCCTGCAGGTCGAAGACGGTTGTCTGGATGAAGAGGATCGTGCCAAGGCGATCGACGTCACGCGCGCCGATCACTCCTCCGCGGCCCACGCGAGCGCCAAGGTTTCAAAGCGGGAAAGCACGGATCGATGAATCTGAGCCCGGACAGTCTGAACGCAGACTGCGCCTGTATCTCGCTGGATCGGCCTGCCTTGGGGCGCGCCCTTGAGTTCGAAGTGGGTGATGCGGAGTTCAGCCGACGGCTGGCAGAGACGCATCCGACGCTGATCTCCAGCCTCCCCGTCTTCATTCGCGCCGAACATGCGACGCGAATGGCGCAGATTATCGAGGCCATTGAGGCGATCGCCAAGCTCCCGGCATACCGCCAGGCTGCGTTGGAATCGGCACCGGCTGCGGCACAGTTCGAGCCTGGCGCCATTGGCGTGCTTATGGGCTACGATTTTCATGTCGGACCTGGCGGGCCCAAGCTCATAGAGATTAACACGAATGCAGGAGGCGCGCTGATCAACGCTTTCGTGGCGCGCGCTCAGAAGGTGTGCTGCCCGGCGATCGAACGCGTCTTCCCAGGCCCGGTCGAGAGGCAGGATATCGGCGCCACCTTCCTAGAGAGTTTCCGCCAGGATTGGCGCCGGCAAAGGGGCGACGCCCCGCTCACTGCCGTTGCCATTGTCGATACGGACCCGCAAGCGCAGTATCTCTATCCAGAATTTGTACTCTTCGAGCGTCTGTTTAGGCGCCACGGCATGGCCTCGATCATCGCTCCCCCTCAGGCCCTCGAACATCGCGGCGGGAGGCTATGGTGCGGCTCCCAGGCGATTGACCTCGTCTACAATCGGCTGACGGACTTCTCTCTGGATGAGCCCGCCCACGCCGCACTGCGCACGGCGTATCTTTCCGATGATGTGGTGGTGACGCCGAACCCATGGTCGCACGCCATGTTCGCGGACAAGCGCAATCTTGTTCGCTTGACGGACGTGGAGACGCTGGAGCGGTGGGGCGTCGTTGAGAAGCTGAGGACCCTTGTTCGGAATGGGATACCCAAGACGGTGCTGGTCGTTCCCGGCCGTGCGGAAGAGCTTTGGACTATGCGCAGCAGACTTTTCTTCAAGCCGGCGGCCGGATTTGGCGGGAGAGCCGCCTATCGCGGAGACAAGATCACGCGCCGCGTTTGGCAAAGTATTCTCGAGGGTGGCTATGTGGCCCAGGATCTGGTGCCGCCAAGCGGTCGGACCGTCATCGTCGATGGGCGGCGCGAGGTGATGAAGCTCGATATTCGCAACTACACCTACGACGGCAAAGTCCAGCTCGTGGTGGCCCGCCTTTATCA
>JBAZYB010000203.1:0-7496 GCA_041659545.1 Hyphomicrobium sp. | reverse complement strand
TGGCGGCGAGCGCCCGGTTGCCATCACGCGTGCCGAGGCAGAGGTTCTGTTCGACATAAACGATGCGATCATCGATCCGCAGTCGAACGCGGCTTGGACGGACCTGTTCGTGAAGGCGGTCGCCAATGTTGTCATGGCCGCTTCCGGCCAGGCGGTACCGACGCGCGAGGAGGCACTGCGGCGGGATGCATGGCTGATAGAGGCCAAGGGTGATCTGTCGCCGCTGGCGCTGCTTTCGGCCATGGTTTCCTCCAGTCTCGATGCCGTTCGCGGCAACTATCTCGATCAATCCACCGAGGAACGGGCGCTGGTGCGGCTAGAGCAACAGCGGATCGAGATCATCACCAACGAAGAAATCGCTCAGGCCGATGCCGTGTGGCTGTGCGAGCGGATCGGGCGCAACGGTCGTTTGAGCCCCAACGAAGCGGCTCTTGTCGGTTATCTCAAGCGGGAGACGCCGCGGATCCATCCGGATCTCCAGGCGACGGTGGCCCGGCTGGCACAGGCCGCCTAGGCGCAACAGGCCGCAATGGGCGGGCGCATGCCGGAAGCCGGCCTGCGGCTCCGCTCAGTGCGCGCCCTTTTGCCGTGCTGCGACCAGTTTACGACACCTCAATCCCCGTCTAGAACGAGAGCTGCACAATCGGCTGCGGCCCGACGTGAGGGCGTGCCCACCTAGTGGACAAACAGGGTTTATGTTCAAAAAAATTCTGATCGCCAACCGTGGCGAGATCGCCTGCCGCGTCATCAAGACTGCGCGCAAAATGGGCATCAAGACCGTCGCGGTCTACTCCGATGCCGACCGTGACGCCCTGCATGTGGAAATGGCCGACGAGGCCGTTCACATCGGGCCTCCTGCCGCAGCCCAGTCATACCTGCTGATCGACAAGATCATCGAGGCCTGCAAGCAAACGGGCGCGGAAGCGGTGCATCCCGGGTACGGCTTCCTGTCGGAGCGCGAGGCCTTTCCGATCGCTCTGGAGAAGGCGGGAATCGTCTTCATCGGCCCCAATCCGCATGCCATCGCGGCGATGGGTGACAAGATCGAGAGCAAAAAGGCGGCCGCTGCCGCAAAGGTTTCGACGGTCCCCGGGTACATGGGTGAGATCGACGACATCAAGCAGGCGGTGAAGATTGCCGAGGAAATCGGCTATCCCGTGATGATGAAGGCCTCGGCAGGCGGTGGCGGCAAGGGGATGCGCATCGCCTTCAACCGCAAGGAAGTCGAGGAAGGCTTCCCGCTGGCGAAGTCGGAGGCCAAGGCGTCGTTCGGCGACGACCGCATGTTCATCGAGAAGTTCATCGTCGATCCGCGCCACATTGAAATTCAGCTCATCGGCGACAAGCACGGGAACGTTGTTTACTTGGCCGAGCGCGAGTGCTCGATCCAGCGACGCAACCAGAAGGTGATCGAGGAAGCACCCTCGCCGCTGCTCGACGAAAAGACGCGGCGCGCCATGGGTGAGCAGGCTGTGGCCCTCGCCAAGGCCGTTGGTTACGATTCCGCCGGTACGGTGGAGTTCGTTGCCGGCCAGGACCGCAGCTTCTTCTTCCTGGAAATGAATACGCGCCTGCAGGTCGAGCATCCGGTCACCGAGCTCATTACCGGCGTCGACCTCGTCGAGTTGATGATCCGTTCGGCGGCGGGTGAAAAGCTCCCCTTCAAGCAATCGGACGTGAAGATCAACGGCTGGGCCGTGGAGAGCCGCGTCTATGCCGAGGACCCGTTCCGCAACTTCCTGCCGTCGATCGGGCGCCTGGTGAAATACCGTCCGCCGGCCGAGGGGACGAAAGATGGCGTCACGGTGCGCAACGACACGGGCGTCTTCGAGGGCGGCGAGATCTCGATGTTTTATGACCCGATGATCGCCAAGCTGGTAACCCACGCCCCGACGCGCATCGCGGCCATCGATGCTCAGGCCGAGGCCCTCGACAGTTTCTATATCGATGGCATCCAGCATAATATTCCATTCCTGACCTCCCTCATGCAGCATCCGCGGTGGCGGAAGGGCGCGCTGTCCACGGGCTTCATCAAGGAAGAGTTCCCCGACGGCTTCCAAGGGCGGGAGGCCGTGGGCGACGAGTTGCGCGTCGTTGCCGCCGTGTCGTCGGTCATCGACTTCGAGAACAACCTGCGCCGTCGCGAGATCACCAATCAGTTGGCTGGCAAGCCGGTACAGTTTGCCCGGCGTCGGATCATTGAGGTGGGTGCCACCAATATTGCTGTGGAGGTCGATCGCGTCGAAGGCGGCCATCGCGTCACCTTCCCGGAGACGGGTGGTACGCTGGTTCTCAAGTCGGACTGGCTCCCCGGCGAACCGCTCTGGCATGGAACCGTGGACGACGTCACGGTTGCGGTGCAGGTGCGGCCGATCATCAACGGCGTCAAGCTCTCGTATCGCGGCATTCAGGTGCCGGTTTACGCGTACACCGAGCGCGAGGCGGCTCTGGTTGCCCTGATGCCGGAGAAGGTGCCCGCTGATACCTCCAAGTTCCTGCTGTGTCCGATGCCTGGGCTCGTCAAGGCGATCCACGTGGATGAAGGCGCAGACGTGCAGGCGGGCGACGCTCTGGCCGTGGTCGAGGCGATGAAGATGGAAAACATCCTTCGCGCCGAGCGGGACGGCAAGGTCAAGAAGATCAATGCCAAGCCAGGCGACAGCCTGGCCGTCGATGCTGTCATCCTCGAGTTCGCCTGATGTCCAATCGCCAGCTTATTTCTTCGGGCTCCCAGTTCGAGCAGAAGATCGGTTACTCGCGCGCCGTCGTGGATGGCGATTGGGTCTTCATGTCGGGAACGACGGGTTTCGATTATGCCACGATGACCATATCGGACGACGTGGTGGCGCAGACTGAGCAGTGCTTCGCTAACATCGCCGGGGCGTTGGCGCAGGCCGGCTCGTCGCTGGCGGATGTGGTGCGGGTTCACTACCTGATCACACGGCGGGAAGACTTCGAGCCGATCTGGCCGGTGCTGCAGAAGTACTTCGGTGACGTGCGCCCCGCGTGCACGGTGATGGTGACGGGCCTCGTCGACGAGAAGATGCTAATCGAGATCGAGGTTACGGCGCGCAAGCAGGCTTGACCTGCGGGTGAACCTCAAGGCCAGGCATGGACCAGCCAGAGCCGCGAACTGTGCACATCCGCATATCTGGCCGCGTCCAGGGCGTCGGCTACCGGGCATTTGTCGAGCGGCACGCGCGCGACCTTGGCCTTGTGGGGTGGGTCCGCAATCGGCTCGATGGCGCGGTCGAAGCGGTCCTGCAGGGTGCGTCCAAGGACATCGACCATATGCTCGCGCTGTGCCGTAAGGGCCCATCGGCATCGAGGGTCGATGGTGTCGAGATCGTCGGCGAAGGGGTCGGCGCGTTCAGCGGCTTCGAGGTCCGCCCGACAGTTTAGCGCAACTAGGTCGGGCGCGCATACTTCGTGGCGTGCTGGCGCAGGCCCTTGAGGATTGGCGCATAGGCCTCCTCGTTGCGGGCTTCCGGGTAGACGACATACACCGGGTAGACGAATTTGCGCGCTCGTTTGGGTTGGCGCAGGCGTCCGCGGGTTACATGTTGGCGCACCAGCCGCGAAGGGAAATAGCCCGAGCACTCGTTGGACATCAGATAGCCCAGCCCCACGGGACCGAGGTCAAGGTTAAGGCCGGGATTGGTGAATTCCGGGTAGGCAGCGGCGTGATCCTGCTGAAAATCGGCCCCCCAATCGACGAAGACATAGTCCGTCGAAGTGCGCCGCGGCGTCGCCGGCGCGCTGGTCACCAGCACGAATTCCTCATCGAACAGGTGCTCGATGATGAGGCCAGGGGGCTGCATCGGCCGGTACATGATGGCGAGGTCGAGCGTCCCCTCGATGAGCCGCTGCGTTAGCACCACCGACAGGCCGCTGCTTGCCGAGATGGCGACCTCGGGGATGTTGGAGCGCAGCCAAGATATCCAACGCAGCAGGAAACCCTCCCAAAAGACGCTTGGCGCGCCGATGGCGAAGTGGTCGCTATGCTGGTCCGATGTGCCGACCTCGAGTTGGGCACGCTGCCAGATGCGCACCAACGCCAGGGCATGCTTCTGAAACTGTTCGCCGGGGGCGGTGAGTTGGGCGCCGAACTTGGAACGCTTGAAAAGTGGACGCCCGAGCATCTCCTCGAGGCCCTTGATCCGCGCCGACACGGTCGACTGCGTGATGTTCAACTTGCGCGCGGCGTCGATGAAGCTGCCGGTCTCGGCAACCATCAGAAAGGTGCGTGCGAGATTGACGTCCATGGGCCCCTTCGACGGTGCTGAACGGTGGCAAAGTCTATCTATCGAAATTTTCGATAGTGGTCAGCGGAAAATTCCGTTTGTGGAAGGGGTTGATTCTCACCAAATTGGTCAGCGTCCCGACAGAGTCGAATCCGATTCGACTTTCATGTTCGGGTTTACAACGGAAGGACGACTAACATGGCTGCTGCTAAAGCGAAGAAACCAGTGAAGAAGGCTCCTGCGAAGAAGCCGGCTGCGAAGAAGAAGAAGAAGTAGTCGGTCTCCTCCCAGGAGACCAACGGGGATTGCCGCGATGTCCGAAGGGACGGTTACGGCGTCTTCGAGCGTAGCTCTGATAGCTTCCCCAGGTGCGTACGCGTCATCCATTACCAACCGTGACGGCCTCGACCTCAGGGTTGGCCTCATCGAGGGAAATGCGGCGGCGGACCATATTTTACGGCCGTCAGCGACGCCAAAGGGGATCGACGAAAGGGGCTGCGTGATCCGCCTCAATGATAATGAAGACGACGAGTACGAGCTCAAAGGCTCGGAGGTCTTATCGATTGAGGGCGGCTAACTCTGCTACGGCGGGCCACCTGCCTCCGCAGTGCCGAAGGCTGGTGATGCGGACCAGCCTCAAGGCCCGAGCGCGAAGTAGAGTTAGGTACCGATCGTCACTCTAGTGGAAGCCCGGCCCATCCTAGGGGCCGGGCTTTCGCTTATCTGGCGACCTGCGCGGCCGCCGCGCCGACATTGCGCAACGGGTCGTCGGCGTCGATCGAGGGGCCGAAGCAGCGCTCGAAATGACGACGCAAAGCGTTATCCACAACTTCCATCGATGCTGGGGCGCCGAGGTTTGCAAGGCTCGTCACACCGTGGTCGGCGATCCCGCAGGGAACGATGCCGGCATAATGGGAGAGGTCGGGAGCGACGTTGAGGCTCACGCCGTGCAGCGTGACCCATTTGCTCACCCGAAGCCCTATGGCGGCGATCTTGTCCTCGACGCCGTCGCCCTTATCGGGACGCCGCACCCAGACTCCCACCCGATCGGGTCGGGTCTCGCCGCGGATGCCGAACTCGGCGAGGGTGCCAATCAGCCAATCCTCAAGGGTTGCCACGAAGGCGCGGACGTCGCCGCCGCGTCGTTTCAGGTTGAGCATCACATAGGCGATGCGCTGGCCGGGGCCATGATAAGTGTGGCGTCCGCCGCGTCCGGTTTGGTGGACCGGCAACCGGGCGGGGCCAACGAGTTCTGTGCCGCTGGCGCTCGTGCCGGCCGTATAGATCGGGGGATGCTCGAGCAGCCAGACGAGTTCGTCGGCGTTGCCCGAGGCGATGGCGGCGGCGCGGGCCTGCATGGCGGCGACGGCCTGCGGATAGTCGACGAGGCCGGGGCTCGTGCTCCAGCCGACGGTCGGCGGCGGATCGTCGGCGTGGCGACTGGCGGTCAAATGATCCATTTTCCCAGTCTAAGTTGCTCCTCGCAGCGGAGCCATGCCCTAGAGGGTTGAGATACGGGGCGATATGCCGCCGCCTCCATCCGCAGGGGCCTATTTTCGGGGCTTGCGGCGCGCTTGTTCCCGGCGCGCAACTTGGCTATATGAGCGCTCTCGTTCTCTCCGGCATGCGGTCGTGGCGGAATTGGTAGACGCACTACCTTGAGGTGGTAGCGGGGCAACCCGTGGAGGTTCGAGTCCTCTCGACCGCACCATGTTCGGATGAGTTCGCTAATGAACGGCCCCCTTTTGGGGGCCGTTTGTTTTTGGGGCACGCTCCGGCTTACGCGGGGCCGGGCTCTTGCTCGGTGGCGACCTCGCGCGCCAGTCGCGTCGTCTCCCACGGCCAATGGCCGTTGATCTCCACGTCGAGGGAGATCGATAGGAAGGTGCGGATCGCTACGATGCCACCCAGCACGGCGATGCCCGCTAACGTCGGATCGACGACGACGGATTTAAGGATGTCGGCGGCGATGAGGATTTCGAGACCAATGAGGATGCCGCGGCCGAGGTTGGCACGGTAATCGCGGTAGTTGGCGAGGAAGCCGCTGTTGGCAACGCGGACGATGAAGTTTGCCGTTGAAAAAGCTACGGCGATGAGGATGACGGCGAATGCGGTGATGTCGAGTACTTCGCTCGTCCAGAGCGCGATGTCCCGCATAGATCCCACGTTGGCGACCATAATCGACCCCTAAGCGATATATTGCCTTCAGAGTGGGCTAATAGGGGTTTCGGAACCGGAAACGGTGGGCAATGCAACGACCGAGGGCTGATAGCTTTGTTCTACATCTCAAAACTCGTCTGGCTGCTCGTGCAGCCTTCCATGCTGCTCACGCTGCTGATTGTCGGGGCTTTGCTACTGTTTGGGACGCGCTATCGGCGGACCGCGCAGGGCATGCTGATCGCGGCGGGGCTGCTGATCGTCGTCGGGGGCATCCTGCCGCTCAGCACCTGGCTGATGCTGCCGCTCGAGGAGCGCTTTCCGCGTGCCGACCTATCGGGTCGGCCGATTGACGGTATCGTCATCCTGGGTGGGGCCGAGGAGGCACGCATCGCTGCGAGCCGACACGTACACGCTCTCAACATGGCGGCAGAACGCATGACCGAAGGCGTCGCGTTGGCGCGGCGTTTCCCCAACGCGCGGATCGTATTCACCGGGGGATCGACGAATATCGTCTTGGGTCCGGCCGTCGAGGCCGACGCGGCTGGGAAGGTGTTGGAGGATCTGGGGATCGGGCGCGAGCGGCTGGGGCTTGAACGGACGGCGCGCGACACATCCGAGAACGCGCGCTATGCCAAGGAAGTCGCTGACCCAAAGCCGGGCGAGCGTTGGCTGCTGGTGACGTCAGCCTGGCACATGCCGCGTGCCATGGGGCTGTTCCGCAAGGCAGGGTTTGTCGTCGAACCGTGGCCGGTCGATTACCGGACGGCTGGCCCCGACGATGCGTTTGTGCCCTTCTACTCCCCATCGGAAGGGTTGCGTCGCCTCGACATGGCTGCGCGGGAGTGGGCCGGTCTGGTGGTCAATTGGCTGACGGGTCGGTCGGATGCGCTGCTTCCCAAGCCGTAAGGTCAGTCTCGCTTGCGGCTTGTGGGAACACTTAGAGCTGGTCCGATTTATCGGAAGTATTTCCTGAAGCTCTAGATCGCGTACGAGGCGGCCAACTCATATTGGCGGCCGATGTCGGTTGCCGTCAGGAAGTGGCGTATCGCTTCGATGGTCGCGGCGTCCTTGAGCAGGGGTGCGTGTCCCTGG
>JBAZYB010000202.1:0-7500 GCA_041659545.1 Hyphomicrobium sp. | reverse complement strand
AAGCGCGGCCACACGTTCATGCGGGCCATGATGCGCTCGGCTGCCAAGCTGAGCTATCAGGAAGCACAGGCGGCCATCGACGGGCGTCCGTCCGACAAGGCCGGCCCGCTGCTGGAGAGCGTGCTGCGGCCACTATGGGCAGCGTACGAGGTGCTGGCAGCCGCGCGCGACAAACGTGGGCCGCTCGATCTCGACCTGCCGGAGCGCAAAATCCTGCTCGACGAGAGCGGCCGGGTGAAGGATGTCGTCTCACCCGAGCGGCTGACGGCGCACCGGCTGATCGAAGAGTTCATGATCCAGGCGAATGTCGCCGCCGCCGAGCAGCTCGAGCAGAAGAAAACGCCGCTCGTCTATCGCATCCACGATCAGCCCTCAAAGGAGAAGCTGTCGAACCTGCGCGACTTCCTCGACACGCTGGGCATGAAGCTGCCGCAGGCATCGACGCTGAAGCCGGAGCACTTCAACGGCATCCTGCAGACGGCAAAGACGCTGCCGGTGGTCGACCTCATCAACGAGGTCGTGCTGCGCAGCCAGAGCCAGGCTGCGTACGAAATCGACAACATCGGCCATTTCGGACTGAACCTGCGCCGCTATGCGCATTTCACTTCGCCCATCCGCCGCTACGCCGATCTCATCGTGCATCGCGCGCTGGTGAAGGCGCTGCGCTTCGGCGAGGGCGGGCTGGAAGATTTCGAGATCGGGCGTTTGCGCGAGGTTGCGCAGCAGATCTCGGATGCGGAGCGACGCGCCATGGGCGCTGAGCGCGAGACGGCTGACCGCCTCATCGCGGCGCATCTGGCCGACCGCATCGGGGCCAAGTTCACAGGGCGCATCGCCGGTGTAACGCGCTCGGGGCTTTTCGTTCGCCTCAAGGATACCGGCGCTGACGGTTTCGTGCCGGTCTCATCGCTCGGCAACGACTATTACAACCACGTCGAAGTGCAGCATGCGCTGGTCGGCAAGCGCAGCGGCGAGACTTACCGTCTCGGCGACACCGTCGAAGTGCGGCTGGTCGAAGCCATCCCATCGGCAGGTGCGTTGCGCTTTGAGATGTTAACCGAAGGCAGCAAGGGTCGCGTGGCGGCGCCGTACGCGGGCAACAAGCCGCGGGACAAGCGCGGATCGCGGCGCAGGCGCTAGTTGCGCAGAAGAGTGCGACGACGCCAGCAGGGCTGCTCTATTGACCCGCGGGGTGTGCCGCGCGAGGCTTGCCGCCGACCGCCCTGCGAGGGCTGGAGGAATTCATGACCGACGAACCGAAGACTTTCACCGGGGATGAGCCGAAGCGCGACATCGTGCAGGCGATGCGGCGCGGCGGCTCGCAAAAGTGTCCCGCGTGCGGAAGGGGTAAGATCTTCTCGAGCTACCTGAAGGTGGCTCATGCGTGCCCCGAGTGCGGCGAGGAACTGCATCACCACCGTGCCGACGACGCGCCGCCATACTTTACGATGATCATCGTCTGCCACTTCATCGTCGCTGGCGTGATGATGGTCGAGGACTACTACCATCCGAACTACTGGGTCCACATTCTCATGTGGTTTCCGCTGACGATCGGCATGTCGCTTTGGCTGCTGCCGCGCATCAAAGGCGCGCTGATCGGATTGCAGTGGGCGCTGCGTATGCACGGCTTCGGCGGGCACGACGCGTTCGATCCGGCTGCGCCAACCTCAGAGCCAAAGGCCAATTAACGGTGCTGCATGAGCGTAATCGTCGCTAGTTATGCGACGCTTGCTTGACAGCTAAGCCGCTCTGGCTATGGTGCGCGCTCGCTGCGAGCCAGCACACAGTTTCAGGTCCCCCGAAGGTTTCCCCGCCATGGCAAAGCCAGTAACGCAGAAGATCAAGCTGCTTTCGACCGCCGGCACGGGGTTCTTTTACGTGACGAAGAAGAACCCCCGTACGAGCACCGAGAAGCTGGTGTTCAAGAAGTACGACCCGGTCGCCCGTAAGCACGTCGAATTCAAAGAAACCAAGATCAAGTAAGCGGTCAGGCGTAAGCCTGCACCCAATGCCACGCGCGGCGGCATGCCTGCGCGTGCGGCTGGATGTGTCCGGTGGTGATTGATTGCCGCGAGACTTGACCAGGGCCCGCAACTAAACCCGGCAGCGGGGTAGTTAGTCCGAGAAAGCTCCGGACCCTGGTCTAGTAACCAGATGGATCGTCAAAGAGGGCGTTGACTCCCCGCCTGGTGCCGTGGCTGGTCCGGATGCGGCTTCAACGAGGAGGCCACTCTAGCCGCTGAGACCGTGCCACGATTTTCCCGCGCTATCAGGAAATGCGGCGGACCTGATAGTACGGAAAACTGAAATAGTTTGTGGGACGCGACCGACGCGTCGTGCTCGCCCCACACATCGATGTTTTATCGACCCCCCTCGCGGATTGATAATCTGACAGAGGACTTTGGTTAACGCAAGTTATGCTTTGACTGTGGTCATTACATCACTCGAATCTGGCTTTTCACAATCCTGCCGCAGATCTGTGAGTTGCAGGTCGCAGTATCGGTGTCGCCGCTGCGCCGCAGGGCAGTGCAACATTTGCGTCTTCCCAGGAATTCAGTGACTTATCACGCCGCGTTTGCCGCGACCCTGTTGCGGCCGCGCCGCTTGGCGTCGAAGAGCGCGCTGTCTGCCCGGCGGAAAACCGTCTCAGGTGTATCATCCTCGCGCTCGAGTGTTGCAAGTCCGACGCTCGCCGTCAGGTTAATGCCGAGATCCCCGCGAACGGAAAATGACTCCGACGCAATCGATACGCGCAGGCGTTCACCTATCTGATACGCGCGCTGCAGGGGGGTGTCCGGCATGATGATCAAGAACTCCTCGCCGCCGTAACGGCAGGCAAGGTCGATGCCGCGCGTGTTGCGACGAAAGCGGGTGGAGAATTCCTTCAGCACGGTGTCGCCAGCATCGTGGCCGTAGGTGTCGTTGACGCGCTTGAAGTGGTCTATGTCGGCGAGTAGTACCGACAACGACCTTCCGCCCCGGCGCGCCTCTTCCACCAGCGTCGACAGATGCGTTTCCATGTAGCGCCGATTATGGAGACCGGTCAGAGAATCGATGACCGATGCCTCGATGCTCTCCTCGAGTCGGTTGCGCAGATGATCGGAATATCGCTTGCGCTTCACCTGGGTGCGTACGCGCGCCAGAAGCTCGTTGGGATCGATGGGGCGGACGACGTAGTCGTTGATGCCCATGTCGAGGGCGCGCAGCAGTCGCGCCTCGTTGCCGGGCTCGACCAAGACGACGATGGGAAGATGGCGCGTGCGATCGAGCGAACGCGTCTGCGAGCACAGGCGCAATCCGTCGGCATCCGACATGGTGAGACTGACGACCATGAGATCGAATTCGGTGCGGGCCAGTTCGGCAAGGGCAATCTGCGGATCGGTGGCGATGACCGTCTTGTGCACGGTGCCGAGCCAGTCGCTGAGCCGTACGGCCGAGCGCACGTCGTCATCGACGATGAGAATGCGGCCGCGATCTTCCGACAAGGCCTTGAGGAGCGCGGCATCTTCGTTGATGCCCATCTGCCGCCCGGTGAGCGCGCGCATCAGCATCTCGTCGGTGAGTGTCTTGAGGCGTGCCAGATTGCGCACGCGCGTAATGAGAGCGATCTCGTCTACAGGCTTGGTGAGGAAGTCGTCCGCGCCGCCTTGCAGGCCACGCACCTTGTCCGAGGCCTGATCGAGCGCCGTGACGAGCACAACGGGAATATGATGCGTCTTCGGGTTGGACTTTATCTGCTGGCAGGTCTCGAAGCCGTCCATGCCCGGCATCATCACGTCGAGGAGCACGACATCGACGCGCTCACGCCCACAGATGTCGATCGCTTCCTGACCGGAGCCTGCCGTGAGTACATCGAAGTATTCGGCTGAAAGCCGGGCTTCGAGCAATCTCACGTTAGCGGGGATATCGTCGACAACAAGTACTCGAGCGGTCATCTTCGCTTTTTACTCGGCGCAGTTACTGTTTACGCGCGCGGCTCGCCCACGAAGCGCTGTACGGTCTCGAGGAAATTGCCGACGGAGATCGGCTTGGAGATGTAGGCTTCGCAGCCTCCCGAGCGGATCCGCTCCTCATCGCCCTTCATGGCAAAGGCCGTGATGGCGACAACGGGGATGTGGCGCAGGTCGTCGTCTTCCTTGATCCACTTGGTCACTTCGAGACCGGAGACCTCGGGGAGCTGGATGTCCATGAGGATGAGTGCGGGATGGTGACGGCGTGCCAGCTCCAGCGCCTCAAGACCATTGCGCGTCTGTATGGTCGCGTAGCCGTGCGCGGCGAGGATGTCGTGGAAGAGCTTCATGTTGAGCTCGTTGTCCTCCACGATCAGCACCGTCTGGCCGCTGGCCCGTGGCACGAGCCCTCGGGGCCCTGCCATGCTGGTCTCCTGGATATTCATGGTATCGCCGCTCGCACTCCCTACCCCCTTTTGCACCGATTCTTGGGGCTCGACCGGAGGGGAGTGTGCTGGCGAAGGCGTAACCAACAGTTAATGAATTGGAGAGTGGCGAACCTTGCGCACCTGATTGATATATCTTTCGAAGTTTAGGTGAATTGAGGGTTGAGGCGCATGCATACGGACCGGGCCGAATCGATCGGCGTTTCCGCATTACTGTTCCTTGCCGGCGATACACAGCGGCTGGCAAGTTTCCTAACGACGACCGGTCTCGAGCCGGCGGAACTGAGGCTCGAATCGCGGTCGCCGCACATGCTGGCGGCTGTCCTCGACTACCTGTTGCAGGACGAGAGCTCGCTGCTGGTGTTCTGCGCGTCCGACGGCATCCCACCGGAGGAAGTTGCCCCCGCCCGTCGTGCGCTTGCACAGATGGCCGGCGAGATCGGCGACCCCGAGATCAGCGCTTAGGGCGTGGCTTGGGCGTTGGTGCTGGCTGCGCGCCGCACTTGCCTTCCTCGAGGAAGGTCAGCTCCTTCAACTCGCCGCGGATAGCGAAGTCGCCGTAGTCGATGTAGAGGCGCGAGGAGACGCCGTTCTCGTAGAAGCGGAACGACAGCTCATAGGTGGGCAGCGCGTCGAGCTTCGTCGGCCCCGGCTCGAAATAGCCGATTGCGATCGGCCAGGAGGACAGTCCCGACAGCTTGTCGGCGTTGGGGACGTCGGCAGGCGTGGCGATGGAACCGGGGGCGGCGCGCGGTCCAATTGCGGCGCTGGTCTCGTAGAATTTTTCGCCCCGATCCGAGCCATCGTAGAGATTGGCCGTGAACAGGTTCTGCCCTGCGCGGGCAGCCTCGACGAGGGCGATCGAATGCTGAATGGGGAAGTAAAGGTCGGAGGGAAGCTTGACGGTCTTCTTCGCCGGCTTGGTCAGCTTCACTTCGGTGAAGGCGCTGCCGTTGCCAGGCCCGGCACTGCCCTGGGAGGCCTCGGCCAGCTTCTGGTTCTCGTACTGACTGGATGAGAATTGCAGGCGGTGGGTGGGGATGTTCTCAAGGCTGGCCGTCCTCAGATCGTTGACCTGGGCCGCCCCTTCCTGGTTGGTCATGCGGGTGACAAAGCGCATGTTCTGGGCGTACTCGCCGCAGCTGCTGCCGGTCATTTCGTAGACCATGCGACCGGTCATGTCGGCGACGCCAGAGCCGGGCGTGGCATGATCGAAGGTGATGTCATAGACCGCACGATGGGGACGGAACTGGACCGCCCCGGCGGCGACCTGGGCGCTCGAGGTATGAAATGGCGTGGCGAGCAGCGCCGTTCCCAGCACCCCGGCAAGCACAACCTTCGTCACTTGCAGCATTCTTCCTCTCGCGCGTTCGGCGCCAGACCCTATACCGGACAAGTTAAGCCCCCGAATATCGGGCTGAACAGCGGCATTGCCAAGACGCGTCCCCCCGGTCAAAAAGGCTGCCGTCGGGACCGGCCGGTCCCAGGGCAGCAGAGGGGTATCTAGCATGTCTGGTAACGTAGAGGCGCGGCTTGCGACGCTTGGTATCGCACTGCCGGAGGCCCCCAATCCGGTGGCCAACTACGTCCCCTCCGCCCAGTGCGGCGATCTTCTCTATATCTCCGGCCAAATCTCCAAGGCGGGTGACGGCAGCCTTACCAAGGGGCAACTCGGGGGCGGGCTGACGGTCGAAGAGGGGCGGCAGGCGGCTCGGCTGTGCGCCCTCAACATCCTCTCGCAGGCGCGGGGAGCTCTGGGAAGCCTCGACCGCGTGGCCCAGGTCGTGCGACTGACCGCATACGTCAATGCTGCGCCGGAGTTCACGGACCACCCGCAGGTTGTAAATGGCGCTTCCGATCTCATGGTCGAGGTGCTGGGAGACAAGGGGCGGCACACCAGGGTTGCCGTCGGGGTGTCGAGCCTGCCGCTCGGCTGCGCGGTCGAGATCGACGCCGTGATCCGCATCGAAAGCTGAGCAAAGCCATGCGCGATCGGGCCGCCTTCATGAAGCCGATTGCGCACCGCGGGCTGCACGACGCAGCAAAGGGCATCGTGGAAAACACAGTGCCGGCCTTCGAAGCGGCGATAGCGCGCGGCTTTGGCATCGAGTGCGATGTGCGCCCGGCGCGCTGCGGCACGCCGATGGTGTTCCACGATCTGGCCCTCGACCGGCTGGTCGAGGCTGAGGGGGCGCTCGCCGCTCGCGACGCGGCGGCGCTGAAGCGGCTCTCCTACCGCAAGGTCGGCGGGCACATGATCGAGCTTGGCGAGCTGCTGGAACTCCTTGGCGGCCGCGTTCCGCTGCTGGTCGAGATCAAGAGCGAGTGGGAGACGCCCGATCCTCGCTTCCTCAAGGCCATTGCCGATGTGACGCTGGCCTATGATGGACCCGTCGCGCTGATGTCGTTCGATCCGGCGGTGATGACCGCAATCCGGCAACTGGCGCCCGGCGTTCCACGCGGCATCGTGTCAGGGCAATTTCTCGCCGACTGCTGGTGGCGGGACAAGCTCGGGCCGGAACGCGCCTACGACCTGACGCATTTGCTTGAATCTGGATCGGTGGCACCCGATTTCTACGCTTATGATGTCAATGCGCTGCCGACCCCGGTCACGCGTTACACGCGCGAGGTGCTGGGGCTGCCGCTGTTTACGTGGACGGTGAGGACCCCGGAGCAGCGCGCCACGGCCGCCCGCTGGGCGGACGCGGCGATATTCGAAGGATACGAGCCCTGATCCGCAGGTTCGCGGAAGGCAACTGAGCAAGCGTTGGCCATGAACGTGGAACCGGGCGAAAAACGGGGGACGGTCGCGAATATCGTGGCGCGCATTGCCGATATACCCGCTGTAGCGTGGGACGCGTGCGCGAACCCGGACCCGGCCTCGTACAATCCGTTCATCGCGCATGCCTTTCTCAAGGCGCTGGAGGATTCGGGCTGCGTCGGCGCGGCGCGTTCGGGCTGGCTGCCGCAGCATATCGCCATCGCCGACGAGCAGGACGAGATCGCCGCCTGCGCGCCTTGCTATGTGAAGCTCGACAGCACCGGAGAGTATGTCTTCGACCACGCGTGGGCGTCGGCGTATGAGCGCGCCGGGGGCGAGTACT
>JBAZYB010000201.1:0-7505 GCA_041659545.1 Hyphomicrobium sp. | reverse complement strand
ACGAGAGCGGCTATGGTGACCGCAGGCGTGTAGTAGCGCGCAAACGTATCGACGAAACGCTGGGTCGGGGCCTTCTGCGCCTGGGCCTGCTCGACCAGGCGGATGATCTTGGCGAGGGTGGTGTCGCCGGCGGCTTTGGTGACTTCGATTTCGAGGGAGCCCTGGCCGTTGATGGTGCCGGCAAAGACGGCCGCGCCGGGTGCTTTTTCGACCGGCACGGATTCCCCGGTGATGGGGGCTTGGTTCACGGCGGATTCGCCGCGTGTGACGACGCCATCCAGCGGAATGCGCTGGCCGGATTGCACGGAGACAATCGCGCCGAGCGCGACCTCGCCGACACGGCGTTCGGAAAAGCGGCCGTCTTCCTCGCGGACTCGCGCGGTGTCGGGCGCGAGTTCGAGGAGGGCGCGCGTGGCCCGGTCGGCGCGTCGGTCGGCCCAGCCCTCCAGCCATTCGGCGATGCCGAAGAGAAACACCACCGTGGCGGCTTCGGCCCACTCGCCGATGAGGGCGGCTCCGATGACGGCGATGACCATCAAGAGCGCGATGTTGGGCCGGAGTTGTCGCAAGGCGCGCCATGCGCCGGGAAGCAGAAACCAGCCTCCCGCCACGATGGCGGCGGCGAACAACGCGGTTTGAAACGCGGGCGGGCCGAAGGCCGCCCAGCGGACGATGAAACCAGCGCCAATAAGAAGGCCGGAGAGCGCGAGGCTGCGGTTTTCCCAGCGTTGGTCGCCGCCATGATCGCAACCGCACGAACCATGATCGCAAGACGCGGCGGTCTCTTGATCGCAGGAGTGTTCGTTTGAGTCGTTCATGGCGGCGGCAATCCTATCCCAGATTCGCGCTCAGTCGTCGCATACGCAGGCGTATTCCGCCTTATTACAGCCGCCGCAATTGGCGAGATTCAGATCGACGCGGAAGTTCTTGGGCTTGGCGTCGGCGCTTGCACGGGCCTGCACGACGACGCGATACGGCTCGCCCGCCGGCAGGGCGGTCTTGGAGATGAAACCGGTGGCGGTCTTCTCCATCTCAAGCTTGGCTTTGCCGCTGGCCGGCTCGGCGATGACGGTGACGGTCTGCGCGCCAGGGTCGGTGGGCTTGAGGGCCGCGTCGTAGAACGTGACTTCGACTTTGCGGTCTGCGGTGACGAAGAACTCGGCCTTGAGCGGTTCGGCATCGAGGAGTCGTCCGCCCTTGGGACCGGCGACGATGGTTTCGGCATGGAGGGAAACGGCGGCGCAAAGCGCGGCCACGGCGAGGATGATTCTCTTGATTTTCATAGGTTGGATTTTGATGGGTTGAACTAACGAGAGGGATTTTCGCGCCGACGCTCCATCCAGTCATAGAGCACGGGAAGGAGGATGAGCGTGAGAAAGGTCGAGGTGATGACGCCGCCGATGACGACGGTCGCCAGCGGGCGTTGCACCTCGGCCCCGGCACCGGTGGAAATCGCCATCGGCACAAAGCCGAGAGACGCCACGAGAGCGGTCATCAGTTTCGGGCGCAGTCGTGTCAGGGTGCCGTCGATCACCGCCTGGCGCACATCGCTGCCGCCAGCGCGGAGCTGGTTGATAAAGCTGATCAGCATGATGCCGTTGAGCACGGCGATGCCGGACAGCGCGATGAAACCTACTGCTGCGGAAATGGTGAAGGGCATGCCCCGCAACCAAAGCGCGACGACACCGCCGGTGGCGGCCAGCGGCACGCAGAGGAAGATCAGCGTCGCCTGGCGGGCGCTGCCGAAGCTCGCGTAGATGAGGCCGAAGATCAGCAGCAGCGCGGCGGGGACGACGATCATGAGGCGGGCACGCGCGGCCTGAAGGTTCTCGAATTGGCCGCCGAACTCGAAGTAGTAGCCCGGCGGAAACTTCACCCGTTCGTTGAGCGCGGCCTGCGCTTCGAGCACGAAGCTTTCGGTGTCGCGTCCGCGCACGTTGATGAGGATGGCGACGCGGCGTTGCGTGTCCTCGCGGTTGATCGTGCCGACGCGGTCGGCAACGGCGATGTCGGCAACGCGCTCAAGCGGCACGTGCGCGCCTTCGCCGCCGATGACCGGAAGTTGTCGCAAACCCGCGAGGTTGAGTCGCTCCGATTCCGGCAGACGCACCACGACATCGTAGCGTTTGCTGCCGTCGATCAACGCGCCGGCCTCTTCGCCGCCGAGGGCGGTGCCGACCACGGCGTTAATTTCGTCGGCGTGCAGGTTGAGCCGTTGCAAGGCTTCGCGCTTCGGGGTGATTTCGAGCATCGGCACGCGGCCGAGCGCCTCGAACTCAACGTCGCCTCCGCCCGGCACGCCGCGCAGCAAGTCGCGGGCTTCGGTCGCGAGGCGCTCCAGCTCGGCGTAGTCGTCGCCGTAGATTTTCAACGACAGGTCGGCGCGCGCGCCGGCCATGATTTCGTTGAACCGCATCTGGATCGGCTGGGTGAAGAGATACGTTTGGCCCGGTGCGGCGGCCACGAGTTCCTGGCGCATGAGCTCGATCAGCTCGGGTTTGGTGATTTTGCGGCCGTCCACCTCGCGCCATTTGTCCAACGGCGTGAAGAAGAGGTAGGTGTCGGAGACATTTGGCCCCATCGGGTCGGTCGCGATTTCCGCCGTGCCGATGCGGGAGAAGATATGGCTGACCTCGGGAAACTTCTCCATGAGGAGCTTTTCGGACGCTCGCTGTAGCTCGACCGAATCGCCGAGGGCGACGCTGTTGCCGCGGATCATCTGGATGGACATCGAGCCTTCGTCGAGCTGCGGGATGAATTCGGCACCGAGTTTGGTGAAGATCCAGCCTGAGACGGCAAAGAGCGCGAGGGCGGCGGCCACGACCAGCCACCGCATACGCAGCGCCCAGGCGAGCAAGGGCGTGTAGAGCGCCTTGGCGCCGCGCACGATCCAGTTGTCTTTTTCGCTGATGTTGCCCCGGAGGAACCAAGAGCAGAGCGCGGGCATGAGCGTAAGTGCGAGCACGAGCGCACCGACGAGGGCGAACATCACCGCGACGGCCATCGGCCGGAACATTTTCCCTTCGATGCCGGTGAGCGCGAGAATCGGCACGTAAACGAGCGTGATGATGAGCACGCCGAAGAACATGGGCCGGGCCACTTCGCGTGCGGAGAGACGCACCTCGGTCAACCGTTCGGCGGGCGTGAGCTTCCGCCCCAGCGCGTGCTGTTTCTCCGCGATGTGGCGGAGGATGTTTTCCACCATCACAATCGCTCCGTCCACGATCAGGCCGAAGTCGATCGCGCCGAGACTCATCAAGTTGGCGCTGATTTTCGCCTCCACCATCCCGGTGAGCATGAAGAGGAACGACAGCGGAATCGCCAGCGACACGATCAGGGCGGCGCGCCAATTACCGAGGAAGGCAAAGAGAATGACGGCCACAAGAACCGCACCTTCGAAAAGGTTTTTCTCCACCGTGTGAATCGTCGCGTTGACCAGATCGGAGCGATCATAGACGACCCGGATTTCGATGCCTTGCGGCAGCTTCTCTTGGATGTGGTTGAGTTGTTTGACGACCGCTTGGGCGACCAGCCGGGCGTTCTCGCCGGCCAGCATGATCGCCGCGCCGGTGACGGTTTCTTCGCCGTCTTCGGTCGAGGCTCCGGTGCGCACCGCGGAGCCGATGGTAACTTCGGCGAGGTCGCGCACGAGTAGCGGACGGGCCGCTCCGGCAAATTTGACCGGGATACCGCCCAAGTCCGCCAACGTCTTGGCGCGCGTATCCGCGCGCACCACGACGGCTTCGCCGCCCATTTCGAGCATGCCGCCGCCGGCGTTGTCGGTGCTGTTCCGCACCGCCTCGACGAGTTGCTCGAAGCTCACGCCGGCTTGGGCGAGCTTGGCCGGATCAGGTGCGATAATGATCTGCTTCTCGTAGCCACCGATGGCGTTCACCTCGGCCAAGCCCGGCGTGGAGCGCAGGAGCGGCTTGAGCGTGTAGTCATGGAGCAGCCGAAGCTGGCGCAGTTGTTCCGCGCGGTCGGCGGGCGCACCCGGAGCGCCGGGCTTGTAGCGCAGCGTGTAATAAACGATTTCGCCGAGGCCGGTGCTGATGGGGGCTAGCGCGGGTGTTACGTCGGGCGGCAGTCGATCACGGGCGCGGTTCAGCCGTTCGGTGACGAGTTGGCGGAGACGGTAAATGTCCACGTCGTCCTTGAACGTCATCGTGATCTGCGAGAGGCCGAATTTCGACAGGGACCGGAGTTCGGTCATGTCGGGAAGGCCGGCCATCTCCATTTCGACGGGCACCGTCACCAGTGTCTCGATCTCTTCAGGAGCGAGCGCGGCTACCTCGGTGTTGATCTGGATCTGCGGGTTTGTGATGTCCGGCACGGCATCGACGCCCAGGCGCGTGGCCGACCAAAGGCCCACGGCCAAGAGGATCAGCGCGCTGCAAACGATCAGCCCGCGTTTGCGGAGAGAAAAATCAATCAGCCATTCAAGCATCAGTGTCCGTCGGCGCAGCCGACGCCTCCATTGAGTGCCTGGATCTCAGCGAGGGAGAGGCCGCGCACGCCTTTGACGACGATGGTGTCGCCTTCATAGAGGCCGTCTTTGATTTCGATGTGGGTCGCGTCCGTGCCGCCAACCGTGACGGGAGTGCGCAGGAACCAGTCGCCATTTGCGACATAGACGAAATCACCTTTGACAGTGCGCAGGAGTGCGTCGGCTGGAATCGCCGGAACCTCGGCCGCGCCTGCGAAAGCGTGCGAAGCGACTTCTCCCGTTTGCAGGCCGACGAATTTGCGACCGGTCTCGGTGAGTTGCACGCCGTGGCCGGCCTTGTAGGTCGAGGCGGGCGTGGGCTCGACGTGTGGTTTGGAGGCGGCTTGAGAGTCGCCGCAGCCGCTGAGTGCGAACGTGAACGTGGAAAGAAGGAGGACGGTAAGGAGAGTTTTCATGGTTGGGAAATCTGAACGGGATTGATGTCCAGGCCGGTGAGCTGCTGGAGCTTCAAACCGGCGGCGAGCGCTTCGCTTTGGGTGTCGAGCAGGGCCTCAAGGGCATCGAGATAGCTGTTCTGCAACTCGACGTAGGTGGCGATGGGCACCGAGCCGAGGCGGTAGTGGCGGTCGGCGAGTTCGGCGGCTTCGCGGAATTTGTTCGCCGCGTCGGGCGACCAACGGCGGGACTCAGCGAGTTTGGTTTTGAAGGCGAGTGCGGCGGTCAGGATTTCGCGATCCAGTTCGCGCTGGGCCACAAGGGCGGCGGTTTCGGCCTGGCGACGACGGGCCTCGGCCACGTCCACCGCGCCACGGGTGCTGCCGGTGATGGGAATAGGCAGGCTAAAGCCGACCCCGACGGTGGTCTCGCGATCCCCGGCTTTTTCCTGTGAGACAAACGGGCTGACGCTGATGGCCGGGTAACGGTCGTTGCGCGCGAGGCGCACCGCGTAGCCTTGCTGTTCCAGTTCCACGCGGCGCAGGCGGAACTCAAAGTTGTTTTCGCGGGCGGCGGCGACCAAGGCGGCGTTGTTCGGCACGTCGTTAAAGGTAAACGCGGGAGCGGCCACTTTTAGCGCGTCATCGGGTGCGGCTCCGCGCAACTGGTTAAGCTCGATCAGGGCTTCTTGGACGGCGAGTTCCGCCTCGGTGGCGCGGCGTTGCAGGGACAGCTCGGCGGCCTCGATCACGCGAGTCTCCAGCAACGGCGTGATGCCGGCAGGCTCGCGGGCGAGGAAGGTTTCCTTGAGCGCGGTGAAGCGTTCGGCAACTTCGCGCACGGCTGAGGCCTTGGCGTTGCTCGCGTGCAAGCCATAGGCGAGCGAGCGGGCGCGGGCGCTGAGGGCGTTTTCAAACCGGGCAAGTCCCAGCTCGGCCAACTCGACATCGCGGTTGGCGATGGCCTTGCGCAGGGCGAGGCGGCCCGGCCACTCGAAGGTTTGGGTGACGGAAACCGACCACGCGTTGCCCTCGCCGACGAGGCTGCCAGAGGCGTCTTTGACGCGCTTGCGACCGAGGTCGAAGGATAACTCGGGGTCCGACCAAGTGGCGGAGTAGCGCTGGCCTGCCTTGGCGGCAGCGATCTCGTCTTGGTAGAACTGGCGTTCGGGGTTCTTGGCGGCGATTTCACCCACCAAAGCCGAAAGTGAGATCGCGGATGAGGGCTCTGCGGGTGGTGTGGACTGCGCCGAGAGTGCGCTTACTCCGGCAAAGAGCAGCATAGCGACCGCCGGTCGGAGGAATGGGTGAAGAGAGGGCAAGGGATGCATGAGAAGGGAGACAGACGGAATGAGGCTGAGAGGAAACCGGGAGGGATTCCGAACCGGGCACGCGCAGGTGCTCCGCTCGGAGAACGACAAGGGCGATCAGTCCGCGCAGGGACCGATCAAACCAAAATGGAAGGTGCGCGGGAGAGCGGCGCGGACCTGCGAGCAAAATGCCAGGTAGGCACCCAGCCTCTAGGCTGGTTTATGGCGACCGCCGGGGTAGCCGGTGCGGCGTTCAAATCACGGGTAACAAGCTGAACGCAGATGAAACAGGTGCAGACGACGAAGTCGGGAGCGAGCACTTGCAACGAGTCGTTAGCCGACTTGGGAACGAGTTGCTCAACGATTTGGCAACCGTCGTAGGAGCACCTCACGTCTGCCGCGTCACAACAGTTGATCGCGCCGTCTTCGGCATGAGTGGCGAGAATCCCCGCCGCTTCCAGTCCGCAGTGTTGTGTCGCCGGCATCCATAGGGCCAGCAGCACAAAGGCTACGATTTGACTGAGAAGACGCACACATTACGCAGGACTAGAAAATCGAAAGATGTCAATTTCTGCGTGATTGGGCATTCGACTGAGAGAGAGGGAGGATTATGAAAGAATGCCAGCGGCCCGACTGGCCGGATAAAGCGAGCTGATCGCTGGCGAAACTCGCCTCCACCCAGCGGAGGCGATGCTCCTGACGAACACGGATGTTATAGGCGACTCGCGAAGGCTGCGCCTTCTTTCAGGCCGGTTGCGTAGGCGCCAAACACCCGGCCGATTTCGTCACGCACGCGGCGGAAGTCCGCCATGATTTCTTCCTCGGTTCCCTTCGTGTGGTGAGGATCGTCGAACCCCCAGTGGTGACGATTCACCTGACCGGGAAACATCGGGCAGGCTTGGTCGGCGTTGCCGCAGACCGTGATGACCGTGTCGATTTTCGTGTTCAGAAATTCGTTCATCGACTTCGAGCGGTGGCCGGAGATGTCGATGCCGATTTCCGCGAGCACCTGCACGGCGCGGGCATTCAAATGCCCGGCAGGTTTGGAGCCTGCGCTGACGACTTCGACGAGGTCGCCGACAGCGGCGCGCAAGAGGCCTTCGGCCATTTGGCTGCGGCAGGAATTTCCGGTGCAGAGGATAAGGATGGTGGGTTTTGGCATGGAGAAAAACAGGTCGGTGGAGCGCGAGGTGGAGGATGTTCGCAGGATCAGCGCGCGGCGGGGGCGAAGCTGCTGCGCAGGCGGAGCGCGACGTGGACGAGGCCGATGAGGACCGGCACCTCGATCAAGGGGCCGACGACGGTGGCGAAGGC
>JBAZYB010000200.1:0-7527 GCA_041659545.1 Hyphomicrobium sp. | reverse complement strand
GTGCCCGAATCGCAGATATTCATGCTCGTTGGCGTGCTTCTCATGCTCCCCATGATCCTCGGCTACACGGTGTTCGTTTATTGGACATTCCGCGGCAAGGTGCGCGAAGGCGAGGGTTACCACTAGTATCCCAGCTTGCTGTCGACGACGACAGGCTCTGCCATCATCTCGCAACTGTTGGCTGGAACGCTTCGATTCGCTGCGGCGCGGAGCTTTGCCGCGTCAGACGTAAATCGAGGTCCAAGGAGGCCGCATGTTCGGCTGGCGCAAACGCAACGACGGCTTTGAGTGGCGCGAATACGTTCGCACCACCATCCTCGTGCGGCGTAAGCAACGGCGCGATCGCATTGGCGAGGCGGGCCGCGCCGCGGTCGACAATATCAAGGATGTTGGCCAGCGCGGCGCGGCTGCAGGCGCCGAGGGCGCAAAGGCGGCCGGACGCGGCGCCGTCAATCTCGGGCATCAGGGCGCCGTGAAGGGCGCTGCCGGCGCCAAGGTCGTGGGCCGCGGCGCGGTCCACTACGGCCAGCACGCCGCGCGCCTCAGCGTCGCCGGCGCACAGGCCGGCTACGCCGGGTTTCGCGCTGGGCTGCCAATAGCCGGCGGCTATTTGCAGCGTGCTGGCGCCGGGCTGTTTTATGCCATCGCGTATATGTGGGCGATCCTGCGCACCATTGTCGGCATCGCCGCCGACTACATCGGCCCGCTGCTGGCGCCGCTTGGCCGCCTGCTGCGTCAATCAACGGTCCGTTTGCCTCTGCTAATTGCCGGAGCGGTTGCTCTGCTCGGCGGCATCATCCGCTTTTTCGCCAACGGCCTTGTGCGCGACACCTGGATCGCGCTGCTCATCGGCATCGTCTTGCTCGGCGCACTGGCCATCGCCAACGCGTCGGCGCTGACGCCGGATTGGCTCGCAGCCCGTTGCGCCTCCGCTTCCGAGCGTCTGCGACACTCGTTGAGTGCAGCTGCCGGAAAGCCGCTCGTTCAGAAGGCGCTTGCCGGTCTCGTGTTGGCGATTGTGGTTGGCACCGCGATCTACGCTTGGAACCCAACGGCCAGGACCGTCACGTCACGTTCGAGCCTCGCATCCAGCGCCGCTCGGGACGTACAGCGCGCTGCAGAAACGAGCGACACCGTTCAAGGCTCCGCCAGCGCGGTGGCGGGAGACGTGCTGCGGGTTGGCGGAAAGATTATACGTCTCGACGGGATCGAGGCCCCCCTCGCCCAGCAATCCTGTTCGGACGCCAAAGGACGGCAATGGGCCTGCGGACAGTCGGCTCAACGCGCTTTGGCTAGACTGCTGCGCTCCCGGCGCGTCCGCTGTGAGGTGTCCGGCAGGACGGCAGGGCGTAACACTGGGGCCTGTCACGCAGGCGGCCGAGATGTCGCCGCCGAACTTGTCCGCGCTGGGCACGTCTTTGCTTCGACGGGTCTCTTCGCCGCCTATGGCGGGCAGGAGCGCGAGGCACGCGCCAATAAGGCGGGCATCTGGGCGGGCGAAGCACTGCGGCCCTCGCAGTACCGCGAGCAAAGATGGGAAGAAGCGAAGCGCTCTGCGCCCGATGGTTGTCCGATCAAAGGCAATGTGCGCGGCGGCCGGCGCCTTTACGTCGTGCCATGGGCATCCGGCTATGAAGATCTGAAAGTGACACGCAGGCGCGGCGAGCGCTGGTTCTGTTCCGAGCAGGAAGCGCAGGACGCCGGCTTCGAGTCTTCCGAGAGATCCTGAAGCCACCCCCAAAAAGGAAAGCCCGCGCTCCGGGGGAAGAGCGCGGGCTGCGATGCGTGACGCCGCTTAGGGGGGACAGGTGGGAGGGCGCCACGTTCGGAGTTTTATGGAATACCATGGGCGAGAATTTTGCAAGCAGAACTGCAACGGGATTTCCGCAAGAGTTAAGAAACAGCTTACAATAGCGTAATGTTTTGCCCTTTGCCGGTTGTTTCATTGCACCGCAATAAGCTTCGGTGAAACGACGTTTTCTGGAAATCAAAAGTATTTATTTTATGACGACTGGTCGCGGTCGATCGGCCGCACGTTAACGTCCGTTGTTCCGTTGGCCCGCACGATCGTCAGCCCCACGTTTTTGTCGATACGACTTTCGTCCAATAGCCGAAACAGGTCGTCGACGCCGGTGATGGGTTGGCCATCGAGTTGCACCACGAGATCGCCCTGCAGCAAACCGCCGAGCGCTGCCGGGCTGTCGGGCTGCACTTCGCGAATACGCACCGCGCTCGGCTGCTTTAGCCCAACCCGGTAGGCAACGCGCGCCGGCAGCGGCACCTGCTCGGCGACGATGCCCACGCGCGCGCGGCGAACGCGGCCATGTGCCAGGACCTGCGTCAGGACATGCAGCGCGGTATTCGATGCCACCGAGAAGCAAATCCCCTGCGCACCCATGATAACGGCCGTATTGATGCCGATGACTTCACCGGCCGAGTTGGCGAGCGGTCCACCAGAGTTGCCTGGATTGAGCGCGGCGTCGGTTTGAATGACATCCCCGATCAACCGCCCATTCTGCGCACGCAGCGACCGCCCAACCGCGCTGACGATGCCGGCGGTTACGGTCGACTGGAATCCCAGCGGATTGCCGATGGCGATTGCGATCTGCCCCTGGCGCACGGCTTTGGAATTGGCCAGTTGAGCCGAGGGCAGCGTCTCGTTCGTCTCGCCACGAAGCACGGCAAGGTCCGTATCGGGGTCGCGCCCTAAAGTTCGCGCATTGAAACGCCGGCCATCCGAAAGGGAAATGGCCACATCTTTGGCCCCGTCGATGACGTGGTTATTGGTCAGGATAAGCCCGTCGGGCGAAATGACGACGCCCGAGCCAGTGCCTTGCGCGCGCTGGCCGTTGCGAATGCCCGTAACCTCCACGTGCACGACGGCGGGCGCAACGCTATCGACAACGTCCACCACTGCGCGCGAATAGGAATCGAGCAGCTTCTCGTCTCCGCTGCCGCCGTCGGCCGGACCGTCGGCGCGGCCTGCTGCTGAGCCACCCAAGAAAGCTAGGACATTGCCCATTGCCGTCTCCCCTTGCCGGCACCGCAAACAGCGGGCCGCGATGCACCGGTCCCAGATATGGTTACTGGGGGGCCGGCTTGGGAAGGGGCACAAGTGCGCGAAAAACGGCCCGGCTCTAGCGCCAGGAGACCTCGAAGGGCGACATCTGGATACTCCCCGGCTGCGGCTGCGGCGGCAGCTGGCGATAGCCGACCGCGGCGAGAACGCCGCTCAAGGCCACGGTAGCGTCCTTCCGCACCTCGACCTCCTTGGCCTCGATCGCCAACTGGCCATCGATCCATAGCCGCACGCGCCCGTTGGCCTTCCCCGGCTCGTTGAGCTCGATCTCCTGCTCGATCTTGGTCCATCGGCCGGTAGGGAGAGGCTCCGCCTTAGCCACGGTGCGATGTATGTCGCCACTTTGCAGATGCGAGACCATCAACGGGCGCCCGTTGCTATCCCATTGCGGCTGCACGTAGACCGCGTTTGCGCTCGCGTCTGCTTGGCGCATCCCGCCGAATACACCGGGCAGGAAACCTCCCGCATTTCCGAACGGGAACTTGTCCGGCAGCAGCAGGCTGTAGCTGAGGCAGGCGGACGATGCATTGCCCATCGTTCGCGGCGCCCAGCGGAATTCGATGCCGTTGCGGTCCTTGTCGTCAGTATCTGCGCCTGCCGGCAGGGGGCGGAGCTTAACTTGTAGAGCTTCGGCGGAGGGAGCGCCGCCAACACTCACCACCGACGCATTGTCGATCACCCCGAGGTCACGGAGCCCCGCTCGGGCCTGCAGCTCGATGGCCGTCAGCGGCTTACCGGAGCTGTTCTGCAGTGAAAAACGCGTGGCCGGCGGGAAGCGGGCGCTGCACGGCGCATCGACTTCTGTGCGCAGCGCCGCATAGGCGACGTAGCCGACAATGAATATGCTGACGACAACACCCGCGGTGTTGATCATCAGCTGTAGGTGCTTTGCACTGTCCATAAGGCTCGATCGGCTGAATTGCGCCCCACCTCGACCGCGCCAGCAGCGGCAAAGGTCGCCGGCGCAACTCAGCCCGTCCTACACCGATCCCGTTAAGAACCCGCAGCCTTCACGGCCACCCGCGGCCAAAAGCGGGAATTCCGCGACCACCGGCTTTTGTTGGCGCGCATACTGAGTTAATAACCACCGGCGGTAGCGATTTGTCGGTGCGCGTCTTCGCCAACGAGGGGAGAGGTTCATGACGAGCAGGCTGGCACTAGCAGGACTTGCACTGGTCGCGTGGGGGATGCTTTGCGCCTCGCAAGCGCGCGACGCCAGCGTGCTTCCGATGGGCAAGGCTCTCGAGCACAGCCGTGCGGCATCGCCGCTCGTCGAGGTCGCCAAGCGACGCTCACGCAACGTCCGCACGCGCGAGACGGCGCCCGAAACCTCCGCCATTCCCCCAGGGCAGGCCAGCAATGGCGAGGTCCTGTTCGGCGTCCAGGACGTCGGCTTTTTGGTTGACCGCGACGTGATCCGTGTCGGGGCGGAGATCGGCAAGTTCGATCGCATCCGCTTGCGTGTCCTGCGCAATGACATCTTCGTCACGGATCTCAAAGCGGTGTTCGACGATGGCACCACTGAGACGTTGCTGACCGATGCCAAGATCGCGGCCAATCGCAAGACGGAGTGGATCCCGCTCAAGCACAAGGGGTTCATCAAGGATATCCAGCTCGTCTACCGCTCCAAGCCGGACTTCAAAGGCCAGGCTCGGGTGGAGGTGTTCGGCGAATACGAGGGCGGCTGGCTCGGACCCAACGGCGAGGGACGCCACTACAACGATGGCTGGGTGCTGCTCGGCACCGACACGGCAGGCAGCGTCGGTTTCGACCGCGTGAAGATTCCCGTCGGACAGAACGAGGGCGGGTTCAAGCAGCTCCGGGTTTCGGTGAAGGACCGCGATATCACCATGACCAATCTCGCCGTCGTCTACACGGACGGTGCCAAGGACGAGGTGGAGACCAATCGCATCAAAGTCGCCGCCGACGGCGCATTCGGTCCGGTCGACCTGAAGAAGGGCGCGACCGTCAAGGAGATCGAGGCGACTTGGCGCTCACGCGCGCTGGCGACGTCGAAGCGCGACCGCGCCTATGCCACGGTGCAGGTCTGGGCCAAGCACTGAGCCTCACCGCCCGCCGCACAAACACAAAGGCCGGCATCATCGCCGGCCTTTCTCATTTCTGGGTCTCGTCTCGCGCCCGCACCACTTCCCGCGCCCGACGGCCGGCTCCCCACAGGGGAGTCGCCCGGCGCACGTTGAGACTCAACCAAACGCACCGAAGTGGTGCGAGATGCCGGTGCCGATCTCGCGGATGAGCTCGTAGGCCTCTTCCATCGGCGCCAGGATCTCCGTCTCGATACGGCCGTAGTCGTCGATGCCATGCGGCCGGTATGTCGCCTTCTCGACGAACATCGCGCCATCGCCGCCCAGCTGCGTGCGCCGCGGGAATGCCTGACGCATTTCCGCGACAACTGCCGGCACGTCGAGCATCAACGCCAGCTCGAACAGCTGCCGGTGCGAAATCTCGCGTGTTGCAAAGCGCGGCATCTGCGCGGCGAGAATGAACACGCGCATGATCAGTGCCAGGCGCACGGCCTGCAGAAGATCGAGCTCGAGCCGTGTATCGTCCGGGATCTTGCCGCCTTCGATACCGATCTCCTCCAACATGGAGTGAAGCTCGACGGCATCGAGACGCAGATGATGCACGAGGCTGTTGATCTCCTCGTTGCGATCGTCGTCGAGAAGCAGGGAGGCGAGCGCCCGGAACGCGGGATCGAGATTGGCTTCCCGGCCCCACGAGCCACGCCAGGCCCAGAAGCCCGGGTCGAAGACGATGGCGTTCGCGCCCATGGCATTGAGGCTCGACAACTGTTTGCCGCGCGCGATCATCTCCAGAAGCGGACGCAGCCGCTGCGACGAACGGGCCAGCTCGATGAAGCGATCCCGCTCCGAGCCGACAGCGGCGCCAAGGCCGGCAACCACGTTCGCCACATAGCCGAACTGCTGCAGGATAGCGTTGTTGGGAATGGCACGCATGCGCGAGACGGCACTGCGGTCGACGGCGCCGGTGGAATCCATCTGACGCTTTACGGGCCGCGATCCGGTCTTGAATAGGATGTTCGATCCGAAGGCACCGAGCACGGACCGGTAGCCTGGATGTGCGAACAGGTGTTCCTGGTAGGCCCTGAGCCGGCCGATGAAGTCGAGCCGCAGATCCGTATCCTCGTAGAACGGATCCTCGCACTCAGCCGGAACCTCGCCATCCATGATGACCGTCGCCAGTGCGCGGGTCGTCAGGCGCCGGTTGGCGAAGAACAGATAGCCGTCGCCGCCCTGAAAGCTCGTCTCGTGCTTGATCGGAATGCCATAGCGGGCGAAACGCAGCCGCGCCTCGTCGGAGAACAGATAGTGCAGCCGCGTGTGCATCTCACCCGGATGAGCACCGCGGCCCATCGACTCGCCGTGCGTGGAGAAGATGAGCGTCTCGACGCCCTTCAGCTCCGAGTTGTGAATGGCCTCGGCGACACCGTGATGCAGGCGCTCGATGGCAAGCGTCGCGGCGATCTGGCCGACGAAGCGGCCGGCATCGGAGAAGCCCGTCTGCAGGGCCAGGCGGCCGCGCTTGCGCACGTAGTTGGTGTACGCCTTCTCCGAAAAGAGACGCTCGACGACGCGCGCGCCGGTCTCGAGTCCGAGCGGGGTTTCGAACAAGGGCGACACGTCGGTGATGTCGTCGACGCCGAACAGCGTAGCGAAGAAGATGGCGATCAGCACCGTCGCCGGCGACTCCGTCTCGGCGATGAGGAAGCGAACCGGCGTCTCGCGATCGACGTGCTTCTTGATCTGCGCAATGAGTGCGAACTGGCGGATGGCAGTCGCCGTCTCGAGGTCAAGAGACTCGAAGTTGACCGTTTCCTTGCGCGCCGCCTCGATCATGCCGACGATGCGCGCTAATGCCTGGCTTTCGGTGAGGTCGCGGGTCCACGGCTCGTGCACGAAGGCGCGGAAGGCGTTGTTGAGCTGCACGGCATTGATGCGCACATGGATATGCGCCGTGCCCAGGCCCGTCGCCTCCATCAGCCCGGAAAGGACGGCAACGCTGCGTTTGCCCTTTCCATCGGGGAGCGCATCGAGCAGTGCCTGCAACAGGCTGACGATTGGTTCCACCGTGGTGATGTTGTAGCCGTCCTGGCGCGTGATGACATTGGCCGCCTCGGCGAGGGAGCCATTGGACTTCATCACCTTGTCGAGCGCCTCGATCTGCTCGTCCACGGCAGCGATCGTGAGATCGAGCTTGCCCGTGATCTGCCGCGAAAGGCGCTGAGGCTCGCCGTCGCTGGGGATTTCACCTTTGAGGCCGATAAAGCGCTCGCGAATGTCGGCAAGCGACGCGCGCTTCTCCTTCAGGCGCAGGATGAACGACTTGCGCCAGTCGATATCGGTACGTCCGTCGAGGTCGTAGCCCACCCAGCAGGCAAACGTCGCCAGCTTCGGCTTTAGCGCGTA
>JBAZYB010000199.1:0-7543 GCA_041659545.1 Hyphomicrobium sp. | reverse complement strand
GCATCGACGCCCCCAGACGCATTCTCATTTGCCAAGCGCAGCTTGCGCAGGCGATCGAATTGCAGCCCTACGATAGTGAGCTGTTTGGCTGAGTTCGCGGCTGCTTGCGGGGAGGCCGAAATGGCGCGGAGTTCGGCTACGCGCGCGCTCACATCAGCGCGGCTCATCTTCCCATCGATCGTCGGCGGTGGTGTCTGAAGCCCCCACGAAGTAAACAGGGGAGCCAGCATGTAGGGCGCCAGCTTGAACAAGAACAGCAGGAGCACGGTTGCGCTCAGTGCCACGAGGCTCCAGACAAAGAATTTCCCGACAAGTGCCACTGTGGCGAACGCCGGCTTGTTACCATAGTTAGACATGGTGTCCCTGCGCCGAGCGCGAAGACCGACCGCGTTAATACTATGCCGCAATGCTCTGCAATCGGTGATCGAGCGAAGCTAGCTTGCGGGAAATTGCCGCGAGATTAATCCGATCAACTAAACCGCCTGGAGCATTGAATGCGCACGACTATTGAATGCGCGCGACTATTCTCAGTGGACACCCAAAATGCTACGTCACGATTGATGCGATCGGCGCGGCGCATCTGGCTCTGCTGCCTCACCCCTCACCCATCCCGCGCACGAACGCTGCTTCGCCCGCCGAAACTGCCGTGGCGCCGCGGATATCCTCCACATCCGCTTCGACCAGGGTGATCTTCTGCCAGATCTTCTGGCTGAGGTCGGTGCTCAGGCGCTCGATGTCGCCCACGGCATCGATGACGGCCGGATCGGGAATCTTCTCAGCGTAGACCGCCGCCGCCTTGCTCGCCAGCGACAGCATCTCCGAGCAATAGCTCAAGTAGCGAACGAGCTCGTAGCGCGTCATATCCCGCTGCGGCGACGAGCTGGTGCGCGGGCCGCCGAGCGCGCTCGGGTCCTTGGTGAGCTGATGCATGTCGATGACGTGCGCGATAGATCGGAACTCGTGCAGCTTCTTCAGCACGGCACCGCGACGCCAGCGGCTTTCCAGGGTGGAGAGATAGAACGCGCCACCGCCGATGACGATCAGCAGGCTTACGCCGGCGTCGACGCCCTGCATGACGTTCGTCAGCTCGGTTGAAGCCTCGAGATTGTAAGCCCTCAGCGCCAACCAGACGATGAGCGCCACGCCGAGCGCCAGCAGCCCCCAGATCGCCATGAGCATGGGAATGTGCGGCCGTGCGATCTTCTCGGCGAGACGCGTGGTCTGCTTCGCCATCGCCGCCAACTCCAGGCAGACCCGATAGAGGCCCGACTTCGGAAAGCGCTCATTGATGCGCTGGGCCAGCTGGCCCAGAGTCTCGACAATCTTTTCGCTGGCGAGGTTGCGGTAGGTATTCACGCGCCACCTATAGACGATTCAGTCCCGCAGTAGCTCGTTGATCGATGTCTTCGAGCGCGTCTTGGCGTCGACTTTCTTGACAATGACGGCGCAATAAAGGTTCGGCCCCGGCGTTCCGTCCGGCAGCGGCTTGCCGGGCATTGTACCCGAAACGACGACCGAATACGGCGGCACCTTGCCGAAGAACTTCTCGCCCGTCGCACGGTCGATGATCGTCGTTGAAGCACCGAGGTAGACACCCATCGACAGCACCGATCCTTCGCCGACAAGGATGCCTTCCGCCACCTCGGCGCGCGCGCCGATAAAGCAGTTGTCCTCAATGATCACCGGACCGGCCTGCAGAGGTTCCAGAACGCCGCCGATGCCGGCACCGCCGGAGATATGACAGTTCTTGCCGATCTGCGCGCATGAACCAACCGTCGCCCACGTATCGACCATCGTGCCTTCATCGACGCGGGCACCCAGATTGATGAACGACGGCATCAATACGACGGTCGGCGCGATGTAGGCCGAGCGGCGGACGATGCAGCCGGGAACGGCGCGGAAGCCGGCGCGGCGGAAGTCGTCCGGTGTCATGCCGTCGAATTTGGAAGGCACCTTGTCCCACCACGTGGCGCCGCCCGGCGCACCCGAGATGGCCACCATATCGTTGAGGCGGAACGACAGCAGCACGGCCTTCTTCAGCCACTGATTGACGGTCCAGCCGTCTGGCCCCTTCTCGGCGACGCGCACGATGCCCTTGTCGAGCAGGCCCAGCGAGGTGTCCACAGTATCGCGCACGACGCCGGTTGTGCCTGGGGAGATGCCCTGGCGTTCCTCCCAAATCGCGTCGATGGCGATCTGCAACTCGGAAGTGTTGACGGTGGCTGACATCGGGCTCCCCGTTCTTGTCTTGATTGGTCTTGTTGGCGGCCCGCGTTGTCGCCCGCGGGTAAAATCGTGTCAATGCAAACGAATGCTTTCGCATATTTCTTCAATTGGATACGGGCTGTTAAGTCCAGCCGGCGATACTGAAAAAAGGATCGGGTGTTGTGTTGCGTCGGGTGGAGTTGCGTCGTGTTGCAAGGCGAAAGAGGAATCTCGGTTGCGCCGATTGGCTCGACCGGTAAGTGGGTCGGACGCGACGGCTTCGTCGCCGAGGCCGCGGTCCAGTTCGAGCGTATCGGCGGCACCATCGCCCGCCTCGAGCGCGAGCTTGAAAAATCCCGCCAGACCGTTGCCGAGATGGCCGAGGAAGCGAACCGCAACAAGCGCTTCCAGGCATTCGAGGTCAGCCTCGAAAACTCACGCGACTATAAGATCACCGACCTGCAGCGCAGCTGCAAAGACCTGAAGGCACGCCTCGACTGCATCGAGGGCGACCGCAGCAAGTTCGTCGGCCTGACCTACAAATCCTTCGAGCCCGTGGATCGCAAGCTCGCCGAGTTGAGCAGCCTCCAGATGAACATAGAGCGCGTAGAATTCGCCGCTCGCCGCAATGAGGTTCTGTTCTTTGCGGCGCTCGCCGTTGCCGCGATATCGCTCGCCTCGCGCTTCATCTTTTAACGCTCGCGCCGGCGCCGGCTGCCCGCAGGGCAGTCGCCAGCGACGAACTAAGGCTGCACCGGCGGCTGGCTTCCCGCATGCGAGTCGACGGCGCCCGAACCAACCTCGGCCTCGATCAGCCGCTTCGCCTCGGGGCTGTCCCAATGTGCCGGGCCGATGAGGCGTCCGATCTCACGGCCTTCCGCGTCGATAAGGATCGTCGTTGGCATGCCGATGACTCTGAGCCGCGTGCCTTCCTTGGCCGTCGGATCGGCAAAGACGGCAAGTTTGTCCGCCTTGATGTCGGACAGGAACTTCTTCGCGCCCTCGATGCCGCCCTTGTCGACGGCGAGTGCCACGACCTCGAATTTGTCCGAGCCCAGTTCCGCCTGCAGCCGGTTGAGTGCGGGCATCTCCTCCCGGCACGGCGCACACCACGTCGCCCATACGTTGAGCAGCACCACCTTGCCGCGCAGGCTGTCGAGACCGACCTCCGTGCCGCTGGCGTTAAGGAATCGGATATCCGGCATCGCCTCGGGCTGAGACTTGAAAACGAAGGTCGCCATGGCGCCCGTGGCCAGCGGGTGCGCCGACCTTTTCGCCTGTGTCGCGCCGGATGTGCCCGGCGATTGATTGTCAGGCTGGCCCAACGTGACGTATACCGCCGCGAACACTGCCAGCGCCGACAGCGCAGCGATCCACAGGTAGCCCGAGGGGCGGCTTTGCTTATCAAGCGGAGGCTGCTCGCTCATTTTCCTTCTTTCGCCGCGTGTCTGTCGACCAGCCTTGACGGAGCAAGAGAGCCGTGACGGACAAGCCTGCTAACAGCATGTGGGGCGGCCGCTTCACGGTTTCACCCGCCGAGATCATGGAGGAGATAAACGCCTCCATCGGCTTCGACAAGCGCCTCGCCCCGCAGGATATTCGCGCCTCGAAGGCCCACGCCGCGATGCTGGCGGACGCCGGCATCATCGACAAAGCCGACGCCGCGGCCATCATCAAGGGGCTGGAAGCGGTCGAGGCGGAGATCGCCAGTGGAAAATTGGCCTTCTCGCGCGCTCTTGAAGACGTCCACATGAACGTCGAGAGCCGCCTCAAGGAGGTCATCGGCACACCCGCCGGGCGCCTGCACACGGCGCGCTCGCGCAACGATCAGGTAGCGACCGACTTCAAACTCTACGTCCGCGAACGCATCGACGCCCTCGATGCGGCACTGGCGGCTCTGCAACTCGCATTCGCCCGCAAGGCGCAAACGCATGCCGCAACGGTCATGCCGGGCTTCACCCACCTGCAGCCGGCTCAGCCTGTCACCTTCGGCCATCACCTGCTTGCCTACGTCGAGATGCTTGGGCGCGACCGGGGCCGGCTCGCCGATGCACGGGCGCGGCTCAACGAATGCCCACTCGGCGCGGCGGCGCTGGCCGGCACGTCTTTCCCCATCGACCGCCACGCGACGGCGAAGGCGCTCGGCTTTGCCAAGCCGACCGACAACTCGCTCGACAGCGTCTCCGACCGCGACTTCATCCTCGAGACCTTGGCCGCCGCCTCCATCTGCGCCGTGCATCTGTCGCGCTTTGCTGAGGAGATCGTGCTCTGGTCGACGCCGCAATTCGGCTTCATCAAGCTGTCCGACAAGTTCACCACTGGCTCCTCGATCATGCCGCAGAAGCGCAATCCGGACGCCGCCGAGCTGACGCGCGCCAAGGTCGGCCGCATTGCCGGGGCCTTCCAGAGCCTGCTCATCGTCATGAAAGGGCTGCCGCTCGCCTATTCCAAGGACATGCAGGAGGATAAAGAGGTCGCCTTCGACGCCCTCGACAGCCTTGACGTGGCCATCGCCGCGATGACCGGTATGGTCGATGACCTGCAGCCGCAGCCGCAGGTCCTGCTCGCCGCCGCAGGTGGCGGCTATTCCACGGCCACCGACCTCGCCGACTGGCTGGTGCGCGTCCTCAAGATGCCATTCCGCGATGCCCACCACGTCACCGGGCGCATCGTAGCCGCGGCAGAAAGCGCAAATCTTCCTTTGGATAAACTGCCCCTGGCCGACATGCAGGCCGTCGAGCCGGCCATAACTGCCGATGTTTTCACGGTTTTGAGCCCTGAGAACTCCGTCGCCAGCCGCACGAGTCATGGGGGAACCGCGCCACAGAACGTCGCCAAAATGGCAGTTGCCTGGCGGAAGCGGTTGGAAAAGGCCCCCCCGAAGGGCTAGATAGGACCCGGTATGGCTGGGCACCCTCACGCGGGGCCCCTCGTCATGCGGCGTTGAGCCAGCGTGGGATCGGTCGGGGAAATGCGCGTTTCGTTGACACCGAAGGCAATGTTTGCCGCTCTACTGGCGGCCGGGCTCTGCCTAGGCTTCGGCGGTTGTGGCGTGCGTGGCTCGCTGGATCCGCCGCCCTCCGCCAAGGCCGCCGGCACCGCCAAATCAGCCGAAGCAGCCGGCACGCAGCCCGATTCCGCGGCTCCGCCCAAGCCGCACGAGGGCTTTATCCTCGATCCTTTGCTGCGCTAATCCGAATCTAGGGCTAAAGAAGCCCGCTATGCACCACTTCCATTACAAGGACGGCGTCCTCAACGCCGAGGACGTCTCGCTCGCTCGGCTCGCTGTCGAGGTCGGCACACCTTTCTATTGCTACTCGACGGCGACGCTCGAGCGGCATTACCGCGTGCTGACCGAAGCTTTCGCCGGCCAGGACGCGCTGATCTGCTTTGCCGTCAAGGCGAACTCCAACCAGGCGGTTCTTGCGACGCTGGCCAGGCTCGGCGCCGGCATGGATGTCGTCTCCGAAGGCGAGTTGCGCCGCGCGCTCGCCGCAGGCGCCCCGGCCGGCAAAATCATCTTCGCTGGCGTCGGCAAGACCCGTGATGAGATGGCCTATGCGCTCCAGCAGGGCATCTTCGGCTTTAACGTCGAAAGCGAGCCCGAGCTGCGTGCCCTGAGCGAGGTTGCGTCCAGCCTCGGCAAGACTGCATCCATTGCATTGCGCGTGAACCCCGACGTCGACGCCAAGACGCATGCCAAGATCTCCACCGGCAAGGCGGAGAACAAGTTCGGCATTCCCTATGGTCAGGCGCGGCAGCTTTATGCGCAGGCCGCTGAGCTGCCCGGCATCGCCGTGACCGGCATCCATATGCATATCGGCAGCCAGATCACCGACCTGGAGCCGTTCCGCAACGCCTTCCGCCTGATGCGCGAGCTTGCCCGGCAACTCCTCGCCGACGGCCACAACCTGTCGCATCTCGACATCGGCGGCGGCCTTGGCGTGCCGTACATCTCCGAGGGCGAAGTCGCCCCGCCGCCGTCCGCCTATGCAGCGGTCGTCAAGCAGGAGCTTGGTCCCCTCGATCTCAAGCTGGTCATGGAGCCAGGGCGCGTCATCGTCGGCAACGCCGGTGTGCTCGTCACCAGCGTCATCTACTCCAAGGAGGGCGTCGACAAGACGTTCACCGTCGTCGACGCGGCTATGAACGATCTGATCCGCCCCACGCTTTATGAGGCGCTGCACGAGATCTGGCCGGTCGAGGAAGCCAAGCTGTCGATGCCGCCCATCGTTCAGGACATCGTCGGCCCGGTCTGCGAGACCGGCGACTATCTGGCCCTGGATCGCAAGCTGCCGCCGCTCGCAGCCGGCGACCTCATCGCCGTCATGACGGCGGGCGCCTATGGCGCAGTCATGTCGTCGACCTACAACACGCGGCCCCTGGTGCCCGAGGTGCTCGTCAACGGCGCCAATTACGCCATTGTCCGCCCGCGCCTTTCCACCGACGCCCTCATTGCCCTGGACAGCGTTCCTCCCTGGCTGGAATAGCCCGAACGACGGGGGATGATGACTAAAGTTTAATGATGGGGGCGACGGCGCGCCGCTAGGCCGGCCGCAATGTTCAAGGTATCGTCCCCCCATGACGGACCCGAAGGCCGCCTCTCCCCTAGACGCAAAGTTCGCGCGCAAGGTGCGTGCCAGCCGCTGGGCGCTGCTGTTCGAGCGCCTGTGGCCGCGCATCTGGCTGATCCTCGGCCTCGTCGGCCTGTTCCTGCTCTTCTCGCTCGCCGGTCTCTGGCCGCTGTTGTCCGACCCGCTGCACTACCTGGCGCTTGCCGCCTTCGCTCTTGCCGGCGGAGCCGCCGTCTTCTACGCGCTGCGCACGCCGTTCCCCACCCATGACGAGGCCGTTCGCCGTATCGAGCGCGTCTCCGGCGTCCCGCACCGGCCCGCCTCCTCCTATTCCGATACCGTTACCGCCAACGCCGAAGATCCCCGCACCGCTGCCATCTGGCAGGCGCACCGCTCGCGGCTCGCCGCGGCGCTCGCCCGCCTGCGCGTCGGCCCGCCCCATCCCCGCGCCGACCGGCAGGACCCCGTCGCGCTGCGTGGCCTCCTGGTTCTCGGCGTTGTCGCGCTGCTGGCTCTCGTTGGCGATAGCGCTTCCGATCGCCTGCGCTCTGCTTTCCGTTTCGACGCCGCCAAGGCGATTGCCGAGGCTCGCCTCGACGCCTGGGTAACGCCGCCGTCCTACACCGGCAAGCCGCCGATCATGCTTGCCGACGGCGCCCGCGGCCCTGCCGCCACCGACACCCAGCCGAAGCTCTTCGACGTGCCCGACCGCAGCGTGCTGATCGTGCGCACGAGCGGCAAGGGCCTCGGCGCTCCGACCCTCG
>JBAZYB010000198.1:0-7554 GCA_041659545.1 Hyphomicrobium sp. | reverse complement strand
CGGCCGCCGGGATCTCGTTGGCGTCATAGCGCATCGCGAGAATAGCGTTGGCCCCCATCTTCTCGGCATGTTCCGTCAGTTGCTCAAAAGCCTCCTGACGAGCTTGTTCAGCCAGCCTTGTATATAACGTGATATTGCCGCCAAAAAAGATCTGGATGGCAGCCCCGATGTTGCCTATCACGCTGCGCGAGCGCACCGTTAGACCGCGCACGACCCCCAGATGCTTAACAACCCGGTATCCGGGCAAGTCGTTGGTCGTCACAACGATCATGGCGCCCCCCTTAGCTCGTAGCCTATTCGCTTAGCCGAAATCGGTGTCGGTCTCCAGGCCGCGCGGGCCCAAATAGGCCCAGCCTGCAGCAACGGCACGAGAGGGAGTATGGAGCGGGTGAAGGGAATCGAACCCTCGTATTCAGCTTGGAAGGCTGCTGCTCTACCATTGAGCTACACCCGCAATCTCAGGATTCGAGGGGCTTTTTAGCCTGTTTGGGCCCTCGGTCAAACGGACATTTTTGAGCAAGCGAGCAAGATCTGCTGGACCGCGGCCGTTGAATGGCGCCCGGACCACGATCGACAGCGCCGATGGCCCGATTTCGTAACCCCCAGCTGCTAGCCTCTGAGCGCTACTTGGCCTCTGTGCTTCGGCATCCGGAACGAGGGGTCCCCACCGCCTGTCATATCCGCCCCGCCGGGAGTAGCCATGCGCCCCAGTTCATCACCCACCCCCTCCACCACAGGTTCGAGCGCCGGCCAGATCGGCATGGTCGCAGCCGTCTCCATCGGCATCGGCGGCATGGTGGGCGCGGGAATATTCTCCATCCTGGGTGTGGTCGCCCAAGCCGCCGGCAACGCCATGTGGCTCGCCTTTGCAATCGGCGGTGTCGTGGCGCTCCTCTCCACCTATTCCTACGCCAGGCTCGGAGCCACTTTTCCTTCCGTTGGCGGCGCGGTGAATTTCCTCGTCAAAGGATATGGCGACGGAGTCTTTTCCGGCGGCCTCAACGTATTCATGTGGGCCGGCTACATCATCTCGTTGGCGCTCTATGCCACTGCATTCGGCAGTTACGCCGCAACCTTCATCACCGCCACGCCATCGCCGCTGCTGCTCAAAGCGCTGGCCATCGGCTCCGTACTCCTGGTGACGCTCGTCAATGCATTCGGCGCCAAGGTGATGGGACGCGGCGAGACGATCATTGTCGCCATCAAGCTGGCGATCCTCATTCTGTTCGCGGCGGTTGGGCTGTGGTTCGTCCAGCCGACAAACCTTTCACCGGCGTTGTGGCCGCACACGCAATCCATCCTCTTCGGCGCTGGCGTCCTGTTTATCGGCTACGAAGGCTTCGGCCTCATCGCCAATACAGCCGGCGACATGCGCGATCCCAAAAGCATGCTTCCGCGCGCTCTGTTCACAGCCGTCATCCTGGTGATCGCCCTATATCTTGCCGTGTCGGTGACCGTAACCGGCAATCTTTCCAACGCCGAGATCGAGCGCACCAAGGACTACGCCATTGCCGAAGCTGCCAAACCGTTTCTCGGTGAATTTGGCTTCCGGCTCATCGCTATCGCAGCGCTATTTTCGACCGCATCTGCTATCAACGCGACGCTCTTCGGCGCCGCCAACGTCTGCTACATGATCGCACGCGACGGATCGCTGCCGGCGAGCCTCGCGCGAGTTGAATGGAAGCAGGCTACCGGCGGCCTCTTGCTGACGGCAGCGCTCGTCATCGTGGTGATGCTCTGCTTCGACCTTTCCGGCATCGCCATGATGGGCAGCGCCGCCTTCCTCCTGCTGTATGCCGCAGTGAACGGAGGACACCTCTTCGTCATCAAGCAGACCAAGGCCAACCCGGTCATCGTTTGGCTGTCGCTGCTCACGTGCCTGGCGATGTTCGCCATCCTCAGCGTATACACCTACCAGCAGCAACCCGCGGCCATAACGGCGCTGGTTCTCATCGCCGCCGGCGCGTTCGTCTTCGAGTGGCTCTACCGCAAATTGACCGGGCGCGTCATCCAGCTCGATTGACCGCCCCATCCCGGCACCGCTAATGCCGGGACTCGAGTTCAGCGCGAACAGAGATCAAGGGCGACCCGCGTGAGCGGCGACCTGCTCACGCCTTGCTGGGCGAAACAATACCCACTCGGTTGCCTTCCGGATCCTCGATCTCGGCCACGCGACCCACTGCGGGGATATCGCTCGGCAGATTGACGACCCTCCCGCCACTTTCAACGGCCTTGCGCACCGCGTCGTCGACGTCCGCCACCTGCACGTAGGTGAGCCAACCGAGTTTTGCGTCTTCCGGGCGCTCCGGCGAAACCGGTTCGGCACCGGCAACCTCCTGCCCGTCGTTCGTGCTGAAGATGGTGTAGCCTAGCTCACCCTCGCCAGCCGGGCGCTCCATATCGGTTGGTGAGACCACCTTCGCCGCCCAGCCGAAAACGTTCGTGTAGAAGGATTGCGTCTTTAGCGGATCGCGCGTCCTCAACTCCGCCCACCAGATCGTGCCGACATCTGTGGTCGCCGGCTGCTCCATCGCCTGAGCGGCGTTGTGACCGTCCACCAGAACCACGGATGCGAATGCGGGCAGCACCGCACGACGCGTCAAAGTGATACCGGCTTCCATCGTTGAAGTTTGATCGCGATCTTTCGACAAGGGTCCACCCACTCGTTTGCACCACTCGACACAACAGATGCGCACTGTCTACGCAGCGAACACCAACATGAGTTCAGCCCTAACCCCGCGCCGCTAAGACTTTGTGTACCTGGACAACCACGCGTCCCCCTCCGGGGCAGCCGCAGATCGCGCCAATTTGCTTCAATTTTTATCGACGCAAAAAAAGCACGCGCCGGACGGCGCGCGCTTCGTCGTGTTGCGGTGGCGCAGAACGCCTTATCGCTGGCTGAACTTGTAGGTCAGACCCATCATGCCGGTGAGCAGCGAGGGATGCTCGGAGTCGCTGTAGTTGGTGCCCGCGAAGCTGCCGCTGTTGACGACATCACCGTCGAATTCCGAGTAGCGCATCTCACCCCGGAAAAAGAGGTTGTGCCCAATCAGCGTTTCCATTCCGAATCCGACAACATAACCGTTGAATGTCAGCGATGACTTGCCTAGCAACACTCCGGGACCGAAATCCGGGTAGATGTCGTACCAGCCGTCACTATTGAAGTGGGCCTGCGTAAAGCCGGCAAGGAAGTACAGCATCGTCGTTGGCGTAAACAGGTAGCCCGCGCGCCCGCCGATAGACCACTGCCATTCCATTGTCAGTTCGTCGTCGATCGGATCAACGCCAGTACCATTCGACTTGAAGTTCTGGCTGATATCGGTCCAGTCGAAATCAACGAAGGCGCCGATCACAAACTTCTCTTTGATCTGCCGATCGACGCCGAGCATCAGGCGTAGAAGCCCGCCTTGTGCGGCCTGACCGGTGAAGCTGCTCGAGAAATAGCTGGCGCCAGTCGATTCATAATAGTCGTCGCGCGTATCGACCTGGCCGTAACCAGCGCCGGCACCGATATAGAACCCGCTCCAGATTGGTGCCGCCGGTTCCTTGAAGGATTTTGGATCTTCGTACCCGTCCGCAAATGCAGGCGTTGCGACAGCGACGGCGCCAGCCAACCCAAGCAAGATTTTCCGCATGGCAACCCCCTTACCGCTTCCGCTCGCGCATCGTTTCGTGTGCGCACAAGCTGTTAATCAGTTGCTGGAAGTAGGGTTGATTCGCGTTCCGTGTCGAGGCGCTCTCTCCCCGGATTTTGCACGTTGTGCCCCCAGGGTCACGCACCCTCCACCCCGACGGCGCGGCAGCTCAGTTCCATTTGAAGACACTACCAGAATCAGTTGTCTCTGCCCCGAACCGTCCCGCGTATGAAGAAAAACGGCGAACAACGCCGCCTCTTCTGTAACTAGGAGACTCGTATGCGATTTTTCGACATGGCTCTGAAGTGCGTGGCGCCTTGCGCATTTGTCATCGCACTCCTGACTGCACAAAACGCACAGGCTCAGCCATCGCAGGCGCAGACGGGCATACCCTCGTTCGATATCCTCGACGACACGGAAGAGAATACCAAAGGCCCTAAGTTCACGGTCAATGTCGGCATCGCCTCCGACTACCGCTTCCGCGGCTTCAGCGACACAGACGGTAGCGCTGCGATCCAGGGCGGCGGCGACTTCAAATACGATTGGTTCTATGCCGGCGTCTGGGCCACCAACGTCAACTTTGGCACCTTCCCCAACCTGAACAACGCCTTTGAGGAGTCCGGCGACTTCTCAATCTATTCGTGGGTAGGCGCCAACAAGAAGTTCGGACGCACCGAGCTCGACGGCGGCTTCGTCTACTATGCCTATCCCAACGCCGCCAGCGGGGCCGATCTCGATTTCTATGAGTTCTACGGCAGCGTGAACTACGATTTCATTCCCAAAGATCTCGTCGGCGGCGTCACGCTCTACTACTCACCCGACTACCAGGGCGGCGTCGGACGCAATTGGATCGTCGAATCCTCGCTCATCAAATACTTGCCGAAGTTCGGCGACGACTGGCAGCCGTCCGTCAGCGGTTTGCTCGCCTACAGTGACGGCGAACCGAACCAAGGTGGCTTCGACTATTGGTATTGGAACGTTGGCGCATCCGTCATCATCGACTACTTCGAGTTCGATCTGCGCTTCTATGACACCTTCGACGTTCCCGGCTATGTCGATTGCTCGCACGTCTGCGACGGCAAACTCGTCGGCCGCATCACCTTCGAGAATTGATCGCTAGGGCCTAGGCCGCTTCCTGCAACGGCACGTGTATCAGGATCGCCGTCTGCTCGTGGACCGGCCCCGCGTTCAGTTTGCGCGGACGCATATCGATCTGTTCGCACGGAATCCCCGACCAAACGGTTCCGGGCGGCAGACTTTCACCCTTCATCAGCACCGACAGCGGCCGCAATTGCGCGCCAGCGTGCATCTGCGTGTCGTAAAGAACCACCGCCATGTTGGCGACTGAACAGCCGGTTCCGATGCGCAACATGTCCGCCTTGAACACACGATCCTCGAACAGGTGCGTCTGCACCGTGGCACCCAGGTTGAGCGCTGCATGATCGTCGATCTGGACCAGATCGAACTCTGAAAACAGCGTCGTATCGAGAAACACCCAACTGCCGACCTTGCAGCCCATCATACGCAACGCCGGTGCGGCCATCCGCGTGCCGAGCAACGGGGTCATGACGGTAGCCACCACGCCCTCATAGAGCGCGTTGACGAACTCATTCAGCCACACGAAGCGCGACCACAGGGGCCGTACCGTCGGCTGCAGTGTGCCCAGGCACGCCTTCTTGATCAGCGCGACAATGAGAATGGCGTTGAATGACAACGCTGCATCAATCGCCGGAATGGCAAGCAAAACGCCCCACAGAGGCAGATTGTGCCAAGCCACCACCAGCGCCGTTGCCAACAGCACGAGGTTGGCCATGACGATCAGCCCAGGCCCAATGACCCGCGCAGCATCGATAGCGGCGCGCTGACGTCGCATCGAAGCGGTTGGCGAGAACGTCGTCGCTTCGGGGAAGCAGCAATCCTGCTGGCGCTGCGGCAGCGCGAACGACGGCGCACCCAGCCACGCCGTGCGATCCGGCACCTTCGTGCCCACGGGCGGCGTCGAAGCGACACCAATCAACACTTCATCGCCGACGATGCTTCCGCCGGGCACCAGCGCGCTATTGCCAATAAACGACTTTGACCCGATGGAGACCGGCCCCGTCTGCATATATCCGGCATGGATACGGTGTCCGCCCACGAGGCAGGCGTCGGCGAGGAAGCTACCGTCACCGACCTCCAGGTGGTCGGGGCAGATATGCGCCACGGTCGAAATCTCGCTGCCATGGCCGATCTTGGCACCCAGCTTCCGCAGGAACCCCGGCAGATAGACTGTTGCATAGAGCGGCATCAGAATCTGCCGCGTGTTCTCCATCAGGTAATTTGAGAACCAGTGGCGCAGATAGGCGACGCTGTATTGTTTGACGAGCCCGACTTCCAGCCGCCCGATCACATACCGCTTCACGACGATGACGCCAGCAAGGTAGCAGCCGACAGAAAGCGGAACCGACGCCATGGCCGCCACCGCGGCCCAGACCGGTCCACCGAAATAGAGGGCGGCAAATATCAGCGCGACCGCAGGGGTAATGGTCGCCAGCAGGAAGTAGCCCATCGCGTAGATGAGGCCGAGGTGCAGCACGCCGAACACGAACCGGCGAACGCGCCCCCGCGGCGTCTTCTTCAACTGATCGCCAGGCGCACGCACATACGCCGGTTGCGCCGGCACGCCCCGGCCCATTTCGCCCGCGGCAAGCGCCGCACCGTCCGCCAGCGCCGACATGTCCTCCAGCCGCGCGCCATCACCCATCGCGGTATCGAGACCCAGGTTGCAGTGCATGCCGACAAAGCAGTCGCGACCTATGGTGACCGGCGCGATGACCAGCATCCCGTCCTCGACGCGGCAACCGAGCAGCTGCGTCTCCGTACCAATGCTGCTGTCATCGCCGACAGAGATAACGTCGAAGGCGAGGCAATGCGGGGTCGTCAGCGTCACGCCACGACCCACCTTTGCACCCATGGCACGGTAATAGAGGCTCATCAGCGGCGTGCCGCTGAGCATCTCCGACCATGACAGCGCCTGGAACCGCGTCACCAACCACCACCGGAAGTAATAGAAACCCCACACTGGATACTTGCCCGGCTTGTACCGGCCGATGACCGTCCACTTGAGAACAATCGTCAGCGTGACCAACGCTGGCCAATAGCCAAAGCCGACAATGGTCGAAATCGACATGGCATCGGCCCAGGCGATGCGCCCGTCGACAACCGCAGCCATCATGAGCACGCTGAAAGCGATCGGGGCCGAGACGAGGGAATAGAACACGAGCACCGAGAGGCCCTGTAGCCAGCTGACGGTCGTCCGGGTCAGACGACCGACACTGGCGAACGCGACCTCACTAGGCGTCGGCGCTTCCCCAGAATCCGCCTGCAATTCGCCGCCACCGGTCACGCCGCGCGAACGCAACTCGGCCGACAGCGCACGCACGCTTGGATACCGATAAAGATCGCGCACCGAAACCGATGCTTCATCGAGGCTGGCGCGCAAGGCCGTTATGGTTCGTGCCGCGAGGAGCGAATGGCCGCCAAGGTCGGTGAAAAAGTCATCCGTCACCGAAATGTCGGATACCCCCAGCGCCTTCTCCCAGATTTCGACCACGCGGCGCTCAATTTCATCCGCAGGCGGCTCGCCCTGGCCGCGCGCCCGCTTGAGCAGCGTGCCCGGCTCCGGCAGAGCGTTACGATCGATCTTGCCGCTATTGCTCAGCGGCAATTCGGCGACGACATCGAGATACTTGGGCACCATGTACTCGGGCAGCACCCGGCGCAGTTCGTCGGCAATCGTGGCTGCATCGAGCGTGACGCCCGCGTCAGCGACCGCAAACGCGGCAAGCTCCATCCCCTGATCGGTATGGGTAACTTTGACGCCGGCCGCCTGGATACCTGGCTGCTGCTGAAGAACCGCTTCGATCTCCGATAGCTCAAC
>JBAZYB010000197.1:0-7555 GCA_041659545.1 Hyphomicrobium sp. | reverse complement strand
CCTGACCGGCGAGCTGAATGGCGCCGCCGAACAGCAGCAGCTTTTCTGTCAGGGTCGTCTTGCCGGCGTCCGGATGCGAGATGATCGCAAACGTGCGCCGGCGCTGGATCTCGGCGGCGAGCTTCCCTGAGGCGCCTCCCGTGGCCGGGGCAGACGCCGGTAGCGCGGTATCGTTGGGCATTCTCGTTGCGGCACTAGGGGTTTAGGAGGCGCCTTTGACAGCGCGCCAATGTTTGCTGGCCGTGCCCTTACCACCCTTCGGCGGTGAGGTCGATGGCCGGCCGCTGCGCCTGCGAAACGCCTGCCTAGGCAGCGTCTGAGGCAAAGCGCATAGTCTTCGCATTTGTATAGTGTTTTCGTCGGGGGACGGGGATGGAATGTGGGTCGCAAGACGCGTTTTGTGAGCTGGCGAGCTGGCTTAGTGACAACGAGCTTTTGGCGCCTTGGCTGGAGCATGTCGGACCTCGGCCCGGCCGCAACGCGCACCGCCTTCACAGCAGCCTCCCGCTTTGTCGGTGATTCGTGTGGCTGGTAAAACCCGCGCATCCCCAACACCTGGGGACGATCAACCGCGGTTCAAGCCGGCCAGCTCCCCCGCACGCCACCGCGCCGCCGCGTCCCACGGCTTAAGCCGCGGACCGTGCAAACCTTTCCGCGCCACGGTCATTGAACGGTCGTCCCCAGCCCGCCGATGCCTGGGCGTTCGGATTCACTTCGCTTTTCGCCGCGATACCGGCATAAGGCGGTCAGCACATCGGCACTCTAGGGAGACGCCCTTTGATTCACTGGAAGCAGATCAACGAATTCATCGAGCCCAACTGGGAGAAGATCAACGCCGAGCGTAGCGCGCCGGTGCTGTTCTGGCGCGGCGCCAAGGGCGCGGTTTTCGGGCACATCCGCGACGGCGAGCTGTTCGACCACAAATGGGTTTATGTCTGCGACAGCAATAAGGTGACGCACTTCTCGGACGTCAACGGCCCCGAAAGCAACGTCGTCGAGATGTCCGCCTTCCGCCCCGAATAGGCGCGGCTCAGCTCCGTGTCACTTCGCGGCGCAGTCCGCCAGCAGCTTCTCGCGCTCGGCCTTCACGGCGGCGAGCTTCTGCTCGAAGTGTTCGAGCGCCTTCTTCTGCTGTTCCGTCGCGCCGCCGCCGTCCTTGACCTCGGACTGCATCTCGGCAATGGCGCTCTCGCGCTTACCGATGGTGATGTCGTAGTCGTTCAGCTTCACGCCCGTCTCCTTCTTGGCGCAGTCATACTGCGCGGCAACGGACGGCGAGGCGAGCAGGGCGGCACATACCGCGAGCCCGGTGGCAAATTTCAACATGGCAGGCGGCTCCCGCTTTCTACGATTGCAAGCTGACCGGCGTCGCTTGCAGGCGGCACAATGCTGAGCCGGCCCGGCGGGGGGCAAGCCGACAATCTGGCAAGACGATTGGAACATTGCGCAAGCGCAGGGCATGCAACCCCCTGCGCGCGTGAGGGGAGGGGTTGCACAAACGAGCAGTGCCGCCGACCACAAGGATCGACGGCACCGCAATGTTGAGCACCGGTTGTCTTCAGTCGGGATTCATTTGCGGCACGTGATCGCTCATGTTGCCGGTGGCGGGCAGCTTGCCTTCGTCACCCATCCGCTTGGCCGGGCCTTTGGGACCCGACGGACCAGTATACTGGTTTCCCGGTGTCGCGGCGGTGCGCGGCCCGGTCATGTCGGGAACCTTGTCACCCATCCTCTCGGTCGCGGGCAACTTGCCTTCGTCGCCCATCGTCTTGGGCGGCGCCTTCAGCATGCGATCGTCGTTCGTGGTGTCAGCAGCAGCGGGCGTGAACGCCGCGGCCATCATTGCGGCTACGCAGCAAGCGAGCAATTTTCTCATTGGCTTCACTCCTTGAGCTATGCGCAGCCAACGGAGTAAGCCGACACGATTGCCGGAGCTTTGCCCCGGCCGTTAGAATTCGTTGCAACTAAGTGGCTTATTGGCAATGGCCAGCTGTGGCGTAATTTCTGGTCACCGCGTGGCGGAGGCATCCCCTAATGCCTCCGCCACGCGCCAGCGCGTGCGGCTAGTTGCTGAGTTTGATGTTGAGCGCTGCCCGCGCCACATCGACGTTGTCGAACCCAATATGCGAGTTGACGTCAGTGGTCGGGAAGTTGGTGGTAATGTTCGACCCGGCGGAAAGATCGTAGCGCAGGTATTCAGCGCGCAGCGAAACCCCGTAGGCGACCATCCACTCTACGCCACCGCCGAATGCGAGTCCGTTATCGTTGACCCGGATCTTGCCGTGGAACGGTACAGCCGGCGCGTCATCGGTGAATTTGAACTCACCCGCTCCCCAGCCGACGGTGCCGTAAAGCAGCCAGTTGTTGATTGCCCAGCCAAGCCGCGCACGCACGCTGGCCAGATAAGTCATGTCGGCGCTGAGCGTTGACGCGTTTGCCGTCCCCGGATTGGCGGTGACGGTATCTTCGCCGCCAGCACGGGTCGATGCGTCAGCTTCGATGCCGAACAGGAATTGGTTGGACTGCCAGTTGTAGCCAAGCTGGCCGCCGACGATAGCGCCGTTGACGGTCAACCCCGAAAGGTCGGTGAGGTTGTTGAATCGACCGTTTGCGCTGTTCCAGGCATAGCCGCCGTTCAAGCCGGCATAGAAGCCGCGCCACGGGTTTTCGACCTGCGCCTGTGCTGGCGACAGCGTGGCGACGGCGGCCAAAAGCGCCAAGATTCCGAGATAGATCTGTTTCAAGCTACGTACTCCCTCGCTCAATTTTATTCTTCCCTCCTACGCGGGATACGCGAACGAGCGAGGGCTAACACGACGAGGGCCGTGGCTATTGTTGCGCGCCCGAAGTTGTGCACACGGGCGCCTAGTTTTTAAACAGCTGATGAATAACTTTCGCCGCGGTGCTGACGCAGCAGCTACTTCTGGATGGATTCCAGATAGCGCTTCAGCGCGATGACCGCCTGGCGCGAGCGTGCAGCGCCAATCTTTCCGCGACCGCCTTCGTCGCTGAACACACGGCCCCACACCGGCATCGGGCCGTTGCCATGTGCTGCGATGTCCCCGCCGAACGTGATCACCTCGACGATGCGTGCGGCGGGGAAACTGCCGCCGGCGCGCGCCGAAATTTCCGTAAGATTGGGTGGCGCTACCTTCAGCGCTGCAGCGGCCGGACCGTCCCCGGTTGCCATCGCGCCGTGGCAGGCAGCACACCGCTCTTGGAACAGCGCCTCGCCAAGTGCCAAGCTTGCAGCGGCCGTGCCATCATCTTCTGCTCCCGCCGGTGCCGCAATGGCCAGGGTGGCCAGACAGGCGAGGCTCGAGACGACGACGCGAAGGGGGATGGAGCGCAACATCACGGGCGACCTGGGATTGGGATGCATCAAATGCTCGTGCAGAAAACGTCGCATACACCTTCTAAGGTATGCTGAACACGCGGCATTGATTTGCATCAGATTGCGAGCGGTGTCAGCGAAGCGTCAGGGTGCGTTTCCCAGTATCGGCGTAAATGGCAATTCTGCCGCTCATCGAAGGAGAGATTTCATGCGCTTGATCGTGTCGACCGTTGTCGCCCTGGGCCTTTGCTGCTCTGCCGCTTTCGCGGATGACAAGGTAACCGCCGAGGAAGCTGCAAAGCTGAAGGAGATCGTGACCTCGTGGGGTTGCGAAGGCGGGACCTTCGAGAAGGAGACCGAGGGCACCGGCGTCTATGAGGCCGACGACGTCAAATGCAAAGCCGGCAACTACGATTTCCGCATCGATAGCAATTTCAAGGTCTTCTCCATCACCACTGACTAACGTCAGTCAGCGGCCCGGAAGCGCTGCCTCGCGCGCTCCGGGCCCCGGCGCGTGCCGGTCGGGCGCAAACCGGTCGCTTCGAGAAAATCCGCCCTGTTTCGAGGGTAACAGCCGCCACCGGCCGACCGCTGCATAGTCACTCCAGAGATCGACGCCATTCAACTCTGGAGATGTCCCGTGACCCGCACCGTCCTCGTTGCCGCGACCTCCCTGATCGCCGCTGCTCTGCTGCTGAGCCCCGCCCAGGCATGCATCTCCTGCGAGTACGTGCCGGAGGTTGTGCGCAATCACACGACCTCGAACGAAGGCGGCTCTTACAACTCTTCCCGCCGGTCGCACGCCTATGCTGCCCGCAGGGCCGCGCCCAAATGCGATGGTGATGAGGGCGGACGCAAAGCTGCCAAGGTCGCCAGATCCTCAAAGGCTTCGAAGAACGCCAACGTTGCCAAGCTGGCCAAGCCGCAGCGCAGTGAGCCGGTGAAGGTCGCCAAGGCTGAGCCCGTCGCCAAGAAGTCCGAGTCCAAGTCGGCGCAGGACGAGAATTCATCGATCAGCCCGGCCGGCGACAAGGTGGCGGCCAAGGATGAAAAGACGCCGGTTCAGGAAGTCGCCGTGAAGCAGACGGACTGCAAAAAGTTCTTCGCCTCGGTCGGCATGACGCTCACCGTCCCCTGCGAGTGACGAAGCAACCGCTACTTGAACAGAGACGTTAGCGAGAAGGAGGAGCCCTCGATCAACGGGGGCTTTCCTGCTACCTGGGGGAAGGGCTCGTCGAGGTAGGCGTTGACGCCGACCGCACGCCCTTCCTTGATTAGCGTCGCGACGTAAGACCAGCCTTTGGGCTCAAGTCCGATGCACGCCTCCGACATCTCGCCCTTGAGGCGCATGTGAATGGCGATGTTGCCGCGCGCCAGCATCGCTTTGCGCTGCTGCGCTGTGAACCGCTCCTTGTTCCACAGCTTGCGCAACCAGATGCCGGCGACGTTCCGCTTCGTCTTCGGACCCCAGCTGACGCGGCGCGCTTGTTCGGCCGCGAATGAGTACTCGCCCGGAGGCAGCGAACCGATCGCCCGTGCGGCGAGGCATTCGGGATCGGGATTGTTGCGGCAGACATCGCGGCCCGAAAGTGCCCAGGCGATGGTCCGGCCCGCGTAGCGCGGATCGGCGGTATCGACGAACAGCCGCCCCGTGTCGATGGCATAGCCGAGGCGGAAGCTTCCCAGCCCCTCCGGCACTTCATGCACGACATCCTCGAACGGATTGCAGATCTCGCCCCCGGTCAGCTTGCGCTTGAAGCCGTTGAGATTGATCGTGACGTAATCGACATTCGGTCCGCAGTCCCACCGCGCCAGCATCTTCTTGCTCGACAGCGCCGCAAGCGAAGTCGCCGGTGCCGGTGTCTCGGCCATCGATGGCGGTGAGGCGACTTTCGGCGGTGACTTCAGCTTCGGCTTCTTCGGAACGTTGAGGGTCGTTTCCCAAGGCGCCGGCTCCGCTTCAGGCTGCGGCTGGCTGCGGATAGACTCGCATTTGTCGGACACCTTCGGCGGCTGGATCTGCTTGACGGCGAGCTGCCGCGCCAAGCTGCTTGTGGCGCCCTGCGCGACATACGCGGCGATGAGCGCGTGCTGCACCTCGATCTGCTCGGGCGACAGTTCGAAAATGCACTCCTCGTAGATCTGGTCGCCGATCTGGCTGAAAATGTCGGCCAACTGGGCTGCGGCAGCTGAGGGCCCCGCGGCCTTCCCGCCCGGAACCTGACCCAGAGCCGGGGAGACGACCACCAGACAAAGCACGGCCGCAGAGGCCGAAAGCCTCCTGACCCGTCCGTGTCTGTTGACTCCCCCGTGCATAGGGTGCCCGAGCTCCCTCAAGGTGGCCCGCATCCATGATTCCTAGCGCAAGAGTCGGGGCAAGAGAAAGGCTGGGGCGCTTAACCCCACTGCCCGGAGTTGCGGGGCAGACCGCCTCTAACGGGCCCGAAGGGCCATGTGTCGCAAAGATCGACGCTGCGGGCGGCGTGATCCGTTGCTATAGCGAGGCCGAAGGCCAACCCCGCGCACGGAGCTCCCATGTCAGATAACAATAACGACGTTCACGCCGCCATCGCCCGCCTGCAGCAGGAGAACGCCGAGCTCAACGGGCTCGTCCTGGCCACGGGTGTCATTCTCACCCAGCTGCTCCAGTCGATGACCTTGCGCGAGCTTAACCCCCAGGCGGCGGCGACGCGGATCGTCACCAACGCGCAGAAGGCGATCGAGGCCTTTCGCCCCGAACAGGGAAAAGACCTCGACGATGTGATGAAGTCACGCGCACTCAAGGCAGTGAAGCAGTACGAAGACCAGCTGCGCTCGGTACTCCCGACCTGAGGCAAGGCGAGCGATGAGCGGCCAACTTTATCTCGACGACCTGGCGGTCGGTCAGCGCTTCGAAAGCTCCACGCACCTCATGACGGCTGAGGACATCAAGCGCTTCGCGCGCGACTTTGATCCTCAGCCGTTCCACCTCGATGAAGAAGCAGCGAAGACTTCGCTCTTTGGCGCCCTGGCCGCGAGCGGATGGCACACAGGTGCGGTGACGATGCGGTTGCTCGTCGAAGGCGGTGCGCCCATTGCCGGCGGCGTCATCGGTGCGGGAGGCGAGATTGTCTGGCCGCGCCCGACCCGACCCGGCGATGAATTGCAGGTATTCAGCGAGGTGTTGGAGATCAATCCGTCACGCTCCAAGCCCGATCGCGGCATCGTCCTGCTGCGATCCGAGACGCGCAACCAGCGCGGAGAGGTGCTGCAGGTTCTCACCTCCAAGCTCGTCGTGCCGCGCCGCCCTGCAACCAGTTCTGCCATATAGGCGGACGCTCATCACTTGTCCCTGACGTATGGCGCGCGTTCGTTCCGCAGACGCAGGCAAGACTGACGCCACGCTTCCTTAGTCATGTGCGTGCCTGGATCCCATTTCTGCATGCAGGATTCCAGGGACTCGGTTGCGTGCGTGATGGGTTTGTCTGTCTGCGTGCTGGTCTCGTCGGCTGCCATGGCACCCGTCAGCGGCAAGGCGAAAGCCGCAGCAAAAAGATAAGCCAGGAGCACAGTTGAGCGCCTCTGTGAGGCGGTAGCGTGGATCGGCATGACGCGTCTCCTAAAGAGGAGACCGCAAATATATGCCCTTAGCCCGCTGTGCCGCCCGGCAAGCGGGTCAAAAATTTCGATATGGTTTCAAGATCCTATCCGCCTGCCTCGTCTGACGCTTATTGCGACCGTGATGCTGCCACAGTGTTCTCACACGGAGGATCGAGAGCTATCCGGAAAATAGACGGGTTGGACCATGGCACGCTCCCAGCGACCGGCGATGATTGGCGCGGCATTCGCACTCGTTTGTCTCGCCGCACAAAGCCAACCGGCCTCCGCGCAGCTCTTCTGGGATTGGGGCGGCAAAGAGGATAGGGACGGCAGCGGCCGCCAGATCGTGCCCTTCAACGCGCGCTACACGGGGGGGCAGATCATCGTCAGCTTCGGCGACCGCCGGCTCTATCTCATCGCCCGCCCCGGCGAGGCAATCAGCTATCCCATCGCCATCCCGCGCGAGGAAGATCGCTGGCAGGGCATCACCAAGGTCACCGACAAGCGCGTCAATCCATCCTGGCGCCCCACCCCCGACATGCTGCGCGAAAATCCGCGTCTGCCCACTTGGGTCCCCGGTGGCCATCGGATGAACCCGCTCGGCGTGCGCGCGCTGTACCTCGGCTCCAGCACCTACCGCAT
>JBAZYB010000196.1:0-7600 GCA_041659545.1 Hyphomicrobium sp. | reverse complement strand
GTACTTGGTCACGAAGCCCGGGTGCGCCTCTTGGTAGAGGCCGTATAGCGAATTCACGAGGCAATCGCCGAACGCATACGCGTAGACGTAGAATGGCGAGTGAATGAAGTGGGGAACGTAGGCCCAGAAAACCTCGTATCCGGGCTTCAGCTCGATCGCCGGACCGAGGCTCTCGGCCTGGACTTCCATCCAGATGGCCCCGAGCTGCTCCGGCGTCAACTCGCCCTGACGGCGTGCCTCATGCAGCTTGCGCTCAAAGGTATAGAACGCGATCTGGCGCACGACCGTGTTGAGCATGTCTTCGACTTTGCCGGCGATCAGCGCCTTGCGTTCGCGCGGCTCTGTCGTCTGCTTGAGCAGCGCCTTGAAGGTGAGCATCTCACCGAATACCGAAGCGGTTTCGGCCAGAGTCAGCGGTGTCGAAGCCAGCAAGGCACCTTGCGGGCGCGCCAGCATCTGATGCACGCCGTGGCCGAGCTCGTGCGCCAGCGTCATCACGTCGCGCGGCTTACCCAGATAGTTGAGCAGCACGTAGGGATGCACTGAGGGAACGGTGGCTGCTGCGAAGGCGCCCGGTGCCTTTCCGGGGCGCGCCGGTGCGTCGATCCAGTTCTTGTCGAAGAACTCGCCAGCGACATCGGCCATCTGCGGGGCGAAGTCATGATAGGCGCCGAGAACGAGGCGCTGCGCTTCCTGCCACTGGAACGTACGCTCGGGGCGATCAGGCAGCGGCGCGTTGCGGTCCCAGTGTGCCAAGCGATCCTGGCCGAGCCATTTCGCCTTCATGGCGTAATAGCGGTGCGACAGTCGCGGATAAGCAGCACGCACGCTGGAGACGAGCGCGTCGACGACTTCCGGTTCCACCTGGTTGGCGAGATGGCGCGCCGAGGCGACGTCCTTGAATCCACGCCAGCGGTCGGAAATCTCTTTGTCCTTGGAGAGCGTGTTGGTGATCAGCGTGAAGAGGCGCACGTTGTCCTTGAATACCGTGGCCAGTGCTTCGGCAGCGGCCTGGCGCTTCTTCGGGTCGGGGTTGGACAACAGGTTGAGCGTGCGCTCCAGCGCTAGCGGCTCGGCTTCGCCGGCAACAGGAAAACGCAGCGCGGCAATCGTCTCGTTGAACAGGCGATTGAAAGCGCCGGCCGATGTCTGGCTTTTCTCGTGGAAGAGACGCTCCAGCTTCTCTTCGAGCTGGTAGGGCTTCTCCTTGCGCACGTTGAGGATCCACGGCTTGTAGCGCGCGAGACGCTCGTTGTGCATCGCTGCGTCGAGCGCTTTGTCATCGATCTGGTTGAGCTCAAGCTCGAAAAAGATGATGTCGGTGGAGATCGCGGTCAGCTGCTCGGCGATGTCGCCGTAGAACTTCGCACGCTGAGGATCGGCCTGATTGCCCGCGTAGTGCAGGCCGGCGAACGAGCCGAGCCGTCCCGTCAGCTCGACGAAACGTTCGAAATCCTCGATCGCCTGCGCGAGGCCGGCGCCGTCGAGAGAAGCAAGTTTGCCGTGGTAGGCCTCCTTGAGACGCTTTGCCTCTGCAGCAGCTTTGGAGATGTCGGCGGCGATTTGCGGCGACGTGGGCGAAGGGTAAAGATCGCCCAAGTTCCACTCCGGCATGGGGCCGAGCGCTGCTTCGGCGTTGGCGGCGGCGCTGTCCTGCGCATTTAATTCAACCCGCAGTTTCGAGGCGCTAAATCGCATCATAAGCTCCGATATCTGAGTGGTTCAGGGGTTTTGCAGTGCCTCGGGACGAGACACTCAACGTGGCACCGCGGACTCGCTCTGCCCAAAAAAGGCTCAACCTGGGCTCTCTCGCAACAGCTTGTTTACCCTTGTTGGGCACTCTTGCCTTTGTTGAGTGAGCCACCGGTGGCCGAGTGTCCAATCCTGGAGCAATTCGGGTAGTCGACCGGGGTAGTCAGTTTTTACGTCGAGTTCGAGTGCCTCATGGTCAAGAGTTTACTTATCGTCGATGACGATCCCACCCAGCGTCGTATTCTCGAAGAGACCGTCAAGCGTCTGGGGTTTGGTACTAAGACCGCCGGTTCGGGCGAGCAAGCCCTGCAGATACTCGAAGGTCCAGAGGGCGCCGATATTTCCCTGGTGCTTCTCGATCTTGTGATGGGCGGCGTCGACGGAATGGGCGTGCTCGAGAAGCTGTCCGGCAAGCCCGGCGTTCCTCCCATCATCGTGCAAACCGCACACGGCTCGATTGAAGCTGCCATCAACGCCATGCGCGCTGGTGCCGTCGACTTCGTCGTCAAGCCGGTGTCGCCGGAGCGTCTGGACGTTTCGATCAAGAGCGCGCTCAAGATCGAAGCCTTGGCCGGCGAAATCACGCGCATTAAGAAGAAGGTCGAGGGACGGCTCAGCTTTGCCGATCTCGTCGTGCGCGGCGAAGGCATGGAGCGCGTCGTGTCGCTCGGCAAGCGTGCCGCGGTGTCGAACATTCCGGTGCTCATCGAAGGAGAGTCGGGTGTCGGCAAGGAGCTGATTGCTCGCGCCATCCAAGGTGAGTCGGAGCGGTCCGGAAAGCCGTTTATCGTCGTCAACTGCGGTGCGATTCCGGAGAACCTCGTCGAGTCGACGCTGTTCGGTCATGAGAAGGGCTCCTTTACCGGCGCCACCGACAAGCGCATCGGCAAGTTTCAAGAGGCCGATGGCGGCACACTGTTCCTCGATGAGGTCGGCGAGCTGCCGCTCGATGCGCAGGTGAAGCTGCTGCGCGCTCTGCAAGAAGGCGAGATCGACCCTGTTGGTTCCAAGAAGCCGGTGAACGTCAACTTCCGCCTGATCTCGGCGACCAACCGCAACATGATCCAGCTGGTTCGAGATGGTAAGTTCCGCGAGGATCTCTACTACCGCCTCAACGTCTTCCCGGTCTGGGTGCCGCCGCTGCGTGAGCGCCTGGGTGACGTCGCCGAACTCGCACAGCACTTTATGGCGCGCTTTGCGGCCGAGGAAGGCAAGCGCATCAACGGCATCAGCGACGATGCGCTGCGCCTGCTGAAGACCTACCCCTGGCCTGGCAATGTGCGCCAGCTGGAGAACGCGGTGTTCCGTGCCGTGGTGCTCGCAGATGGTGCCCAGCTGACGGTTGCCGAGTTCCCGCAGATCGCCGCCCACGTCGAGGGCTTCGATACGGGCGTGCCGGCAGCCCCCGCTCCGGTAGCCAAGCAGATCTTCAGGGGCCCCGCGGTTCTGGGTGCCGAGGCGATCATTCCGCAGACGATGGAAATCCGCGCCGGTGGTGGCGACAGTGCGCTCGGCATCCCCGTTGTCACCGAAGCGGGCGACATCCGGCCGCTCGACGAGATCGAGGCCGATATGATCCGTCTCGCGCTCGGCCGCTATCGCGGACACATGACGGAAGTGGCCAAGCGTTTGAAGATCGGCCGCTCCACCCTTTATCGCAAGATGCAGGAATACGGCCTCGAGCCGCGTGCCTAACCGGTAGGGCAAGCAGCTCCTGGCTTGTGAGACGCGCCGCGCGGCCCTCGGGCAGCGCGGCGTTGTCGTTTTGCGCGCCGGCGACTCCCCTGTGGGGAGCCGGCCGCCGGCGCTACAAGCACGTGCGATAGCAGTTTTCGATGGCAGCCCAATTGCGTCCAAGGGTCAATTGTCGAAGTCGTCAACTGGAGCGGCGGCGCGCGTCGTTCGAACAGCCGGGCGGGTGCCGGTCTGTCACCGATTGCGCATGCGCCGAATGTAGCTGCCAGCTTGCAGGTCGCGCGACCAACTAAGTCTCAATGTGATTGCCCATCCAGTACGGCCAGGGGAACTTCAAGCTCGTAGCGGACCCCGCGCGGATCGAACTCGAGACGCGCCTTACCCCTAAGCTGGGCCACGAAGGCGTGCTCGATAAGCTTCGAGCCAAAGCTGCGACGGATAGGCTCCTGCACAGTTGGTCCGCCGCTTTCGGCCCAGACCAGAAGGAAGGTCGTGTCGAGAGGCGCTGTGACTACGATATCGACGCGACCAGTGGGGCGCGAAAGGGCTCCGTACTTTAGGGCGTTCGTGCAGAGTTCATTGAGTACCATGGCGAGCGGAAGGGCGGCTGGCGGCGCCACATCGATATCCAAGCTGCGCATCGCGATCTGAGGTGCATCGGGCGTTTCGAAGGGCGCGATTCCGGCCCTTAAGATGTCTACCATTTTCGCCTTGGACCAGTTAGTTCGCAACAGCAGATCATGAACGCGGCCGAGGGCTTGCAGGCGATTTTCTATAGCGTTGCGGCCTTCCTCGATGGTCTGAGCGGCCCTAAGACTCTGAGATGCGATCGCCTGAGCCGTGGCCAGAATGTTTTTCACGCGGTGGTGGAGCTCCTCCACCATGATGCGCTGCAATTTCTGGGCGACCTCATGCTCTGCCGCGTCGAGGCCTGCCTGTGCCAGCAAGCGACGCAGGTCGAGGTTCTCCGCCGCCAGCCGGAACTCTTCGTCACCAGAGGTCATGAAGGATCGTTACCACCCGGCTTCGATTACGGCTACATCCGCTGTGGAATGATGATTAGGCCAACATTGCCTGGGACGATGAACTTTCGGGGGGCGCCCGGCGACGCCGCAGTCAGTTGCGCGCGGGAAAGCAGTTTTCGATGGCGGCCAACCAAGGTTGGCTGAGGGCCATGGAGTGGTGCGTGGCCTCATCCGCTATCTGCCGGGTCAATGGGAATGTCGCCATGTTCGCATCCGCGGGGTATCGTTGCGGAAATGGGGGACTAGCGCGTGGGGCGATCCATTGTTCTCAAGACCGCTGGCGTCGTCGTGCTCGTGCTGGCGGGTACGGCCGCGTATCTCTTCCTTTGGCCGGTCCCCGCCGATCCGGTGGCATGGCAGGCGCCGATGCCGCCGGGCTATACGGGTGAGCACGCAGCGAACACTAAGCTGGCGGATCTGCGCATGATCGATCTCGGCGGCGAGGCAGGCCCCGAGCACATCATGAGCGGGCCTGACGGCAAGGTCTATGCTGCGGTGGAAAGCGGCAACGTGCTGCGCATGGACGCGGACGGCGGCAAGCAGGAGGTCTTCGCCAACACGGGCGGGCGTGTCCTTGGATTCGACTTCGATGCGAAGGGACACCTGATCGCTGCCGACGCCTACAAGGGCTTGTTGGCCATCGCCCCGGACCGGCAGGTGGCCGTGCTGGCCGATCACGTGACCCCCGATGATCCGATCCGCTACGCTGACGCCGTTGTCGTCGCCCCGGATGGGACAATCTATTTCACGGACGCGTCTACGCGCTTTTCTCCTGCGCAATGGGGTGGATCGCTGGGAGCGAGCCTGCTCGACATGATGGAACACTCGGCGACGGGCCGTGTGCTCGCTTATGATCCGGCAACCGGGAAAACCCGCATCGTCGCGCAGGGCTTGGCATTCGCCAACGGGATCGCCCTGTCCTCCGACGGACATACGCTCTTCGTCAACGAGACGGGCGGCTACCGTATCTGGAAGATCGATGGCCGCGCGGAGAACCTTGATGTGCGCAGCGGCTCGCCGCAGGCCGCGGTGCTGCTCGACAACCTGCCGGGCTATCCCGACAACCTGATGCGTGGACGCGACGGCCGCATCTGGGTCGGGTTCGCAATGCCGCGCAATCCGGCGGCGGACGGGATCGCCCCGAAGCCGTTCCTCCGCAGGGTGATACTGAGGCTACCGCACTTTCTATGGCCGCTTCCGAAGGCCTACGGGCATGTCTTCGCCATCGACGAGGACGGTCGCGTCGTGGAAGACTTGCAGGATCCGAGCGGGGCCTATCCGCAGACCACCGGCGCGACGGAGACCGCGGACCGTCTCTACATTCAGAGCCTGCACGCACACGCGATCGGCTGGCTGCCGCGATGACGGCGGCCCGGCAGGTCGCCAAGCGAACGTCAACTCAATGCGCCTCGGAGAGCATCATGAAGCAAGGCACGCCGGCTGAGAAGAAACTTGGCTTCCGTATCCATGCGATGGTTTTTGCCCCAAGCATTGCACTGCTCTTGATCATCAATCTTTTGGTTGGGCGGCCCTATTGGGTTCAGTGGGTGTTGCTCGGCTGGGGGATCGGTCTCTTCTGCCATTGGTTTTTTGTTCTGGGTCCCGGCGCCCGTCAGGGAAGCAACTGATGCGGTCCGCCCGTCATCGAGCGCTTGGCGCAGTCATGCTGCTATGCGTGGGCGCGGCTCCCTCCGGCAAGGTCGCCGCAGCCGGGCCGGAGGTCGCGCTCGAAGACATCTATGTTCTGCGCAGCATCCGCGAGCCGCGCGAACCGGTCGCCGACTGGTGCTCGTCCGACAAGACGGGATTTAAGCCTTTCCCGAAAGACGCCGAGCGCTTCTTCTCATTCTGGAGCCTGCAGGCGCAGCCTGAGGACGGAAAAGTCGTCGACACGAAGGTTTCTCGCGCCGCCGAGTTGCGCGGTTGTTTTGGCCCGACGAGCGAACCTGCGCGGCAGAACTTCTTTGCCGAGATCAAGCTGGGCGAGATCGCATTTCGCGGCAACGGCGAGTGCCTCGCGCTCAAGGTGAACTTCCCGGAAGCCGGACTCTTCCCAGTCCGGTGTCAGCTCGTTCTGAGCGGACTGCCAGCCCCGTATACTGGCGGGCTTTTGACGACGAATACGATGACCAGCAAGGCCGCCTTCGGCGGCGACACGGATCCTCCCGGATACACGCAGGCCTCGATTGCCACCATTCGCCTTTGGAAGTCGAAGCCGGCGGCTTCATCCGATTAGCGAGCGTTGGTGGAGCTTATCCCCGTCGCTTTGATCGCGCCGACAATTGCGCCAGCCTTTCTCGACGACCCGGGGTGCAGACGTGCGCTGGCGGACTTGCACTGAGATGGGCCGGCTGGAGTGCGCCGGGGCCATAAGCTAGCCCCATGATCCACTGTCGCCGACGCGAAAATGTCGGTGGGCCCCGGGCAGGGATGCGATCCGGGGAAGGCGGTCGGTCGGTGCGCCAGTCCGAGTGGGGCGGCGATGGCCGCATCCAACACGATCCATTGTGAGGGCCAGGACCGCCCCGCTCCCGGTTGCTGCCCGGCGCCCATTGGGCGCGGGGGCGCAGGCGTGCGACTGATCGCGTCAACCCGCATGACGTCGCAATTACGCAACAGTGGCCGTGCAGGGTTCGCGCCCATGAGCCGCAGGCGGTCATCGTCGGTGGCATGTGCACGGCGGCTCGGCTAGCGTGCCGAGGCTTAGGACTGGTGGGAGTAGATAGTATGCGTTGGCGTTCGTTGGCTGTGGGCGTTGTTTCGGGCCTCGCCCTCGTGTCTGCTGCTTCAGCTCAGCAGGCTGACAGTCAGATGGGTGCCAAGCGCCTCGCCGCCGCCGAGTCCTTGCCTGCCGCCGCGCCGGCTGTCGCCCCGGCGACCGCACCTCAGGATCCCATCGGGCAAGCGCTGCAACAAAAACTCGCGGTCAGAGTTCGCGCCGATGAGGGCGAAGCGCAGGACCGTGCGGCACTCTCGGCCTACTACGCGACGCAGGCCTTTGCGCCTATGTGGGTGGCCAAGACGGGCCTCAACGACAAGGGCCGCGCCCTCATTGCCGAGTTCGGCAAGGCCAACGACTGGGGCCTCGAAGCTGCCGACTTCGCCGTGCCGACGCTGGCTCCGGTCGC
>JBAZYB010000195.1:0-7615 GCA_041659545.1 Hyphomicrobium sp. | reverse complement strand
ACGCGGGCCACATGCGGGCGATGGCGCGTCAATGCCAGCAGCATGCCGAGCGTGATCGACACGGCGATCATGGAGGAACCTCCGGAGGAAATGAACGGCAAGGTGATGCCCTTGGCCGGTAGCAAGCCGACGTTGACGCCCATATTAATCAACGCCTGCAAACCGAACAGTAGCGCCAGCCCCTGGATCGATAGCCGCGTCGCAGCGTCCTTCTCCTGGGCGGCTGCAATGAGAGCGCGCATGACGATGAAAGCGAAGAGGCCGAGCAGGACAAGGCAAGCGACCACGCCGTACTCCTCGGCGACGACGGCGAAGATGAAGTCCGTGTGCGCGTCGGGAAGCACCGTCTTGATCGTTCCCTCGCCGGGGCCGCGCCCGAGAAAGCCGCCTTCGGAGAACGACTTGATGGCGCGGTCGACCTGCGAGTTGTCGCCCGGCGTCGGGGCGAAGAACTTGTCGATGCGATAGTGCACGTGATCGAAGCTGGAGTAGGCGAAGGCAAGCCCCATGGCGCCGCACACGGCGATGATGCCGGCGCCGAGCAGCGCCTGTCCGGAAAGAAAGTAGAGTGTCCCCCAGACCGCCGAGACGAGCAGCGTCTGGCCGATGTCGGGCTCTGAAATCAGCAGCCCGGTGAAGCAGACGCCAACGAGGATGGCGAGGGGTAGCGCCGGCATATCGGCGCGGCGCTGGCTTTCAGCGAACAGCCACGCGGAGACGACGACGAACCCGGGCTTGGCGAACTCCGACGGCTGGATCGAGTGGCCGGCAATCGACAGCCAGCGACGCGCGCCGTTGATTTCCGGTCCGAAGAAATGCACGCCGATCATGCCGGCGACAGAAAGCCCGAAGAGGCCGAGGGCCATGCGCCGTACGCCGCGCGGGGTCAACAACGAAACGGCCAGCATGCACACAACGCCCAGGGCAGAAAACAACAGATGCCGCTCGACGAAGTAGTAGGTCGGCAAACCCTTGCGGATGGCCACGGCAGGACTGGCAGCGAGCGATAGCACGAGCCCCGCGCCGACGAGCGCGAAGATGGCGCCGACGAGCACGTGATCGACCGTGAACCACCAGTCGGCGACGCGGCTGCGATCGGCGCGCGACAGCCTCATGTGAGGAATGTTTTTTGGCGCCGGCGACTGCCCTGCGGGGAGCCGGCCGCGCGCTGCGTAGCGTTCGGCGCGAAGTGCGAGAGCGGCATCATGCGGCGCCTCGCTTCAGCTCAATGCCGGGAAGCGCGGCGACGAGGGCGCGGAAGTGATCGCCGCGCACCTCGAAGTTGCGGAACTGATCGAACGAGGCGCAGGCGGGCGAGAGCAGCACCACCGGCTCGCCGCCATTCATCGCAGCTGCGTCGCGTGCAGCGGCGGCTGTCGCGGTGTCAAGTGTGCCGCAACGCTCGAAGGTGACCTTGCCATCGAGTGCGGCCGCAAACTCCTCCGTCGCCTCGCCGATCAGGTAGGCTTTCTCCACGCGGTCGAAGTACGGCGTCAGGGAAGTGATACCCCCAGCCTTGGACTTGCCGCCGAGGATCCAGAATATGTTGCCGGGGAAGGAGGTGAGCGCCTTCTCGACCGAATCTGCGTTAGTGGCCTTACTGTCGTTGACGAACAGTGTTGTTCCAACGCGGCCGAGTTCTTCCATTCGGTGTGCAAGCCCGGGGAAGGAGCGCAGGCCGCGGGCGATATCGGCTGCGGGGACGGGATCGGGCAGCGAGAGTAGCGCGGCGCTGGCGGCGCAGGCGTTTTCCCCGTTGTGGCCGCCGCGGAGCGAACCAATGCCGGCGAGATCGGCGATCTCGATTTCGCTTCCGTGACCGTGCAGGACAACCTTGCTGGCATCCATACCGACATCGCAGTCGGCGCCGGGCGTGGCGGAGATGCGGAGCACGTTGTCGGCGCCCTTCGTCGCCAGCAGCTTGGCGGCAATAGCGCGGCAATATCGATCATCGACGCCGACGACCGCCTTCTGCGCTCCGTAGACGAGGCTCGCCTTTACGGCAGCGTAGTTCTCGATGGTGCCGTGGCGGTCGAGATGATCGGGCGTCACATTGAGCAGCACGCCGACCGAGGGATCGATGCTCGGGGCGAGATCAACCTGGTATGACGAGCACTCGATCACGTAGTGACGTCCGGGCGCAAACGGCTCCAGCGACAACATCGCGGTGCCGATGTTGCCGCCCACCTGCGTATCGCGTCCCGCTTCCTTGAGGATATGGGCGGTGAGTGCGGTGGTGGTCGACTTGCCGTTGGTCCCAGTGATGCAGATAAGCGGCACGTCAAAGCTTTGCGCGCGCCGCTCGCGGCAGAAAAGCTCCAGATCGCCGATCACTTGAACGCCAGCGAGCTTGGCCGCGTGCACTGCCCAGTGCGGCTCGGGATGGGTGAGCGGCACTCCAGGAGCGACAACGAGGACGTAGAACACCGCCCAATTTGCCTCCTTGAGGTTGGCGGTGGCGAGGCCCGCCTCTGCTGCAGCCTTGAGCCCAGCTTCGCTGTCGTCGCTGGCGACGACGTCGGCGCCGCCGGCGACCAGCGCCTTGGCGGTGGCGATACCGGATGCGCCCAGCCCGAAGACCGCGACCCGCTTGCCGGCGAGGGATGTGATGCGAATCATGGGCCGAATCTAACGCAACTGGAGCCGATTTGGGTCGCCTAGCGCAGCTTCAGCGTGGCGAGGCCGACGAGAGCGAGGATCACGGAAATGATCCAAAAGCGCACAACGACGGTCGATTCCTGCCAGCCCTGCTGCTCGTAGTGGTGGTGCAGAGGCGCCATTCGGAAGACACGCTTCCCGGTTGCCTTGTAGGAGGCCACCTGGATGATCACCGAAAGGGTCTCGAGGACGAACAGGCCGCCAACGATGGCGAGCACGACCTCATGCTTCGTGGCGACCGCGATGGCACCCAAAGCGCCGCCAAGGGCCAGCGAGCCAGTGTCGCCCATGAAGATCATGGCCGGCGGCGCATTGAACCAGAGGAAGCCGAGGCCAGCGCCGATCAGCGCGCCGCAAATCACCGACAGTTCGCCGGTGCCGGCGACATAGTGGACCTGCAGGTAGCCGGCAAACTTGGCGTTGCCGATCAGGTAGGAGATTAGGCCGAACGTGGCGGCAGCGATCATCACTGGAACGATGGCGAGGCCATCGAGGCCGTCGGTGAGGTTCACCGCATTCCCCGCGCCAGCGATGGTGAGCACGCCGACGAGAATGAAGAAGAGCCCGAGATCGAGAACGAGGTTCTTGAAGAACGGCAGGGTCAGAACCTGGCTGATCTCCGGCGGCCCCAAGTACATAACGAAGCCGGTAGCGATGGCGGCGATGAGCAGCTCAAGGCCCAAGCGCATGCGGCTTGAAAAGCCAGACGACGTACGGCGGGTGACCTTCAGGTAGTCGTCGTAGAAGCCAATGGCGCCGTAGCCGAGCGTGACGCCGAGCACGATCCAGATGTAGGGGTTGGCAAGATTGGCCCAAAGCAGGGTCGCTACGGTTACGCCAGCAAGGATCATGAGGCCACCCATGGTCGGCGTGCCGACCTTGGCGAGGTGGGTCTTTGGTCCGTCGTCGCGGATTGGCTGGCCCTTGCCCTGCTTGACGCGCAGCAGATCGATGATCCCAGGACCAAAGAGCATGACGAAGAGAAGCGCGGTGAAGATGGCGCCCCCGGTGCGGAAGGTGATGTACTTGAAGACGTTCAGCACACCGATCTGGTCGCTGAAATTCACGAGCTCATAAAGCATTCAACTCTCCGAATGGCGCTTCGCCATCTGTCACTGGCCGGCCGAGGCCGACGCCTGCTGGGGTTCGCCCTTCATCAGGAGCAAATCCACGAGCGGCGCCATGCGCGAGCCGAGCGATCCCTTCACCATCACCACATCGCCTGCGCGCACGGTATCCCCCAATGCCTCGGCAATTCCTTCCGACGTCGGCGCCCAGGCGCCGCGCCGATCCCCCGGCAGCGCCTCGAAGAGGCACCGCATGTTCTCCCCACTGGCAAAGACCAGATCGACCTCGGCCGCGTCAACGGGCTCGTTGAGCGCGGCGTGCAGTCGGCCCGATCCCTCGCCCAGCTCGAGCATATCGCCCAGAACGGCGATGCGGCGCGTATAGCGGGCGCGCGGAACTGTCGCCATGGCAGCCAGCGCAGAGCGCATGGAAGCCGGGTTGGCATTGTAGCTCTCGTCGATGACAAGGATAGAGCCGCCCGGAACGACAATCTCGCGCCGCTCGCCGCGGCCCTTGGTGGCGCGCAGCTCGCCGAGCGCTGAAACGGCGTTCGCGACGTCGGCGCCCAACGCGTCGAGCGCGGCGATGACAGCAAGTGAGTTCTGAGCAATGTGCGCCCCCGGAGCGCCGACACGGTAGGTGATGCGCCGACCGCCAACGTCGACTGCAATGTCCGTGCCGTCGGCTTCGAGGATGAACACTTCGGGGCGGACATCGGCGCTTTCATGGCGACCGAAGGAAACAACGCGCGCACCATGCTCCCGGGCTCGGCGTTCCAAAAGTGAATAATGGGCGTTGTCGCGGTTGAGGACGGCGACGCCGCCCGGCTCCAAGCCGGAGAAGATCTCCGCCTTGGCCTCGGCGATCTTCTCCGTCGTGCCGAAAAATTCCAGGTGCACCGGCTCGACGGTCGTGACGATGGCGACATGCGGGCGAACCAGCGCGGTGAGCGGAGTGATCTCGCCTGCGTGGTTCATGCCGATCTCGAAGACGCCATAGCGAACTTGCGCCGGCATGCGCGCCAGTGTCAGCGGTACGCCCCAGTGATTGTTGAAGGATTTCTCCGCCGCATGGGTCGGCGCCAGGCGCGAAAGGCACGCACGCAGGGCTTCCTTCGTGCCGGTCTTGCCGACACTGCCGGTGACGGCGACGATGCGGGCGTCGGTGCGACGGCGTGCGGCAGCGGCAATGGCGCGCAAACCCTGCAACGGCTCGGAGACGCGCAAAAGCGCCCCATCTTCCGGGACGCGCTTATATTCCGTCGACACGACAGCAGCGGCGGCGCCCTTGCGGAAGGCTTCGAGCACGAAGTCGTGGCCGTCGCGCACGTCACGCACGGCAACGAACACCTCGCCGAGCTGGAGTGAGCGCGTGTCGATCGAGAAACCGGTAATCGGCACACTCGGCGTGCCATCGGCCACGCCAATGGCGGCCGGCACAAGGTTGTCCCACGTCCACAAGGCCGCCGTCATGCTCAGCCGAGCTCCAGTGCTTTACGGATTTCTTCGTGATCGGAGAATGGCAGCACCTTGTCGCCGACGATTTGCCCCGTTTCATGGCCTTTGCCGGCGACAACCAGGACGTCACCCGGACCTAGCATCGCGACACCGGCGGCAATGGCTTCGGCGCGGTCGCCGATCTCCTGGGCGCCGGGTGCCGCGGCGAGGATCTCAGCGCGGATCGCCTCAGGCCTTTCGGTGCGCGGGTTGTCGTCGGTGACAATCACCACGTCGGCCTTCTCGACGGCGATGGCCCCCATGATGGGCCGCTTGCCCTTGTCGCGGTCGCCGCCACAGCCCATGACACAGATGAGCTTGCCGGTTGCGAACGGACGCAGCGCATCGAGCACAGCAGCCAGCGCCTCGGGCTTGTGGGCATAGTCGACGGCGGCAAGACCGCCGCGAACCTCCCCAATAATCTCCAGGCGTCCCTTGACGCCCTTGAGGGTTTGCAACGCCGGCAATACACGCCCCGCCACCTCGCCGGTGGCGATGGCAAGCCCGGCTGCAACGAGCGCGTTGGCTGCCTGGTATTCACCGAGCAGGGGCAGGCGGATATCAAAGATGCGGCCCTCATGGGCTACCGACATGCGCTGCGCAAAGCCCTCGCGCACGAGACGCTCCAGCTTTAGCCCCTCGCCGGTCCGCCCGACCGTGAAGACGCGGCGCCCTGCATCCTCGGCGGCTTCGACGGCTCGGTCGGCGCCCTCGGCGTCGACGAAGATCACCGCGGTGCCGTCCTCGGGCAGCAGCTCGGTGAAGAGGCGCAGCTTCGCCCTGAGATAATCTTCGACGGTCGGGTGGTAGTCGAGATGATCGCGACCAAGGTTGGTGAAGGCGGCCGCCTTCAGAAGCACCCCGTCAAGCCGATGCTGATCGAGTCCGTGGGAGGATGCCTCGAAGGCGAGGTGCGTGATGCCTTCAGCGGCGAGCTCGGCCATTGTCTTGTGGAGCGATACCGGATCTGGAGTCGTCAGCGATCCGTAGACAGCCGAGTCCCCCTTGATGACGCCGATGGTGCCAAGCGAGGCCGCCTGATGGCCCAGGGAACCATAGATCTGCCGAGTAAAATCGGCGACGGAGGTTTTGCCACTGGTTCCGGTGACGGCGACAGTCGTCTGCGGCTGGAGGAGACCGTAGAAGCGAGCTGCCATGAGTGCCAGCGCCCGCCGCGGCTCAGTGGCGCGGACGACAGGAACATCCCCAACGGCCGCCACTTCGGCTTCGAGCGCCGCGAGGATCGCTACAGCGCCCTTCGACACGGCGTCAGCGATGAAGCGTGATCCGTCCGCCTTGCTGCCGGCGATGGCGGCGAAGACATATCCTGGCCGCACGTTACGGCTGTCGGACGTGATGCCTGAGACTTCGACGTTCCCGGCACCTGGCGGTGCCATGGCGTCGGCTCCGATGAGCGAGGAGAGAAGCATGGTTCTCCTGGTGCTGCTGTGGAACTCAACGCCTAGGCTTACGCATCGGTGGGCGCAGATCACCGAGTTTCATATTTTGCAGGCGCGAAAGCGTCAAACGCAACACTTCGTGCTCCGGTTGCAGCGGCCTGCGTCGGAAGCATGCCGAGTAGCGGGCCAATACGCGCGATTATGCGCCCAGCGGTGGGGGCGGCGTTGAGTGAGGCCAGGACCTCGCCATTGGACTCCGACGTCCCCTTAGGCTCGAACAAAAGCACGAAGACAATATAGCGCGGCCGATCCATGGGGAATGCGGCAAGGAACGAGGAAATAACGGCTTTCTCTCGGTAGCCTCCGGCGCCCGGCATCTCGGCCGTGCCGGTCTTGCCGCCGACCTGGTAACCACCGACCTCGGCCCGCTTTCCGGTTCCTATCTTCTCGGCGACGTTGCGACGCAGAAGCACGCGCATCTTTTCACTCGTCGCCGCGCTGATCAGCGGGATTTCGGCCGTGACGGCGTCGAGCGGGCGCTTGATGAATGTCGGGGTCACCTGGTGGCCACCGTTGACGACACCGGCGGCGGCGGCGGCGAATTGCAGGGGAGCAACCGCGATGCCGTGGCCATAGGCGATGGTCATCGTTTCGACCTCGCCCCAGCGCTGCGGCAACTGTGGCGGGGCTATGGGGCCAACCTCGGTGCGCATCGGATCGAGCAGGCGCATGCGACGGAGGAAATCCTGGAACTGCTTTTGCCCGGCCTGGAGCGCCAGCATCGCCGAGCCAACGTTGGAGGAGTGGAGGAAAATCTCCGCAACGGTCAGAGGCCGGCGCAGGGGGTGCAGGTCCTTGATCGTAAAGCGGCCGGCGGCAAGCTCCTTGCGCACATCGACGATCGTCTCCGGGGTGGCGATGGCCGCGTCGATTGCCATGGCGATGGTCATTGTCTTGAATACCGAGCCGAGCTCGAAGGTCGATCCCTCGACT
>JBAZYB010000194.1:0-7616 GCA_041659545.1 Hyphomicrobium sp. | reverse complement strand
ATCATCACCTCGACAAAGTTCGTGCGCCGCATCACGTACTCGGGCTGCTGCAGCGTCATGAGGTGAGAGAAGTAGCTCTGCATCGTCAGTGCCGGCTGGCCAATTTCCAGGTCGAACTGGCGCATATAATCGAATAGCCGATTGATATCCTGCGGGTCGCACACGATGTCGTCGTCGGGAAACCAGACGTAGTCGTAGGCATCGAGCAGCGCTTGGTTCTGGGTGAAATAGGCGCAGACTGCACCCCATTTCAATCCGCGGCCCTGCGGGGCCACGCCCTCATAGTGCTCGGCGGGCGCCTCCCCCGGCGGCCCGAAGTAGCTGAGGACGATGTCCCAGTTGCGCGAGGGACATTGCTCGGCCCACCTGAGGTGCGACGGCTCCGTATCGCCAACAGCGAATATCAAATTGCGCCGCACGATCCGCATTACTCGCTTGTTTCAGCAGTCGTTCTGGAGCGTCGGCATGGCAGGATGGTTTTGCATGCCGATGCGTCAGGGTTTCGTGTCGGTACGGGTCAGATCCGAGCATCCCGCCGTTGCCTGGTCACCGGCCTCAATGTAGCAGGCGGCGATGTGACCAGCCGTTAGGATGCGGCCGTGGACCTCGCCCTTGCTCGTCGGAGACACCCAAGCAAAGCTGACGTCATCGGGAAAGACGATGCCGAAAAAGTCCTTGCGGCCGGCCTCATAGACGAAATAGCCGCGAAAGCGCCGATCAGTCTGCTCGGTGATGTGTACGGTGCGTTCGCGTGTGCGCAGCCCGAATACGTCGCCAATGCTATCGGTCTTGCCGATCCAAGTACCAACCAAGCTCGGGATATCGGAGGCACTCAGCGGACCGCCGGCAGCGAGCAGGAGCGCCAGCGACATACATATAAACCTGGGCAGTTGGCTGGGACGCATGGGCACCTGCCTGGGACAATTAGCGTTCAATGGTTCCGGTGCGGCGGATCTTCCGCTGCAGCAACAACACGCCATAGACCAGTGCCTCCGCGGTCGGCGGGCAGCCCGGTACGTAGACATCCACGGGCACGATGCGGTCGCAGCCGCGCACGACCGCGTAAGAGTAGTGATAATAGCCGCCGCCATTGGCGCAGCTGCCCATGGAGATGACGTAACGCGGCTCGGGCATCTGGTCGTAGACCTTGCGCAGTGCAGGGGCCATCTTGTTGGTCAGGGTGCCGGCGACGATCATCACGTCCGATTGGCGCGGCGAGGCGCGCGGGGCAAAGCCGAAGCGCTCCAGGTCGTAGCGCGGCATTGACGCCTGCATCATTTCGACGGCGCAGCAGGCCAGACCGAACGTCATCCACATGAGCGAGCCGGTGCGCGCCCAGTTGATGAGGTCGTCCGTGGTCGTCACCAGGAAGCCCTTGTCGGCCAGCTGGGAAGAGATCTGGGTGAACCCCTCCTCGCCGGGTTTGACGAGGATGCCACCGGACTGCAGCTCGGGTTTCGTCGGCGTGATCAATCCCATTCGAGCGCTCCCTTGCGCCACTCGTAGATGAAGCCGACGGTCAGCACCGCGAGGAAGATCATCATCGCCCAGAAACCGAAGAGGCCGATCTCACCGAAGGCCACCGCCCAGGGGAACAGGAAGGCCACCTCAAGGTCGAAGATGATGAACAGGATGGCGACGAGGTAGAAGCGCACGTCGAACTTCATGCGCGCGTCGTCGAAGGCATCGAAGCCGCACTCATACGCCGAGACCTTTTCCGGATCGGGGTTGTTGACCGCGATCAGGAAAGGAATCGCCATCAGCGCCATGCCGATGAACAGGGCGACGCCAATAAAAATGGCGATGGGCAGATAGTCGTAGAAAAGCTGATCCATGAGAGCTTGCCTGGGGCGTGCCTGGTGGGCTCGAGAGGCGGTCGGAACCGCTGTTACGCAGCCTTGTGCAGCGCAACAGCGGGCCTTCCGGTGTTAACGCAGCCGGTCGGTCTGCGCAACAGCGCCTTTGCCCTTGGCGACGATTGGCGAAGCAGCGCCGTTGATAGAGGTCAAATCAGTTCCAGGTGTGGAGGAGGATGCGCCAGCCGGCGTCGGTGCGCTCCAGGACATTGACCCAGTTGCCGCCATACTGGGCCACGGCTCCGCCCTCGCCTGGACCGGACAGCTGCCATTTGCCCGTGGCGATGGCGATCGGTCCCTTTTCGTCCACGTTATCGACCGTGATCTTGTGGGCGCTGAATCCATTGGCCAGCAGCTCGGCGAAGAATTTGCCGATCGGTCCGGCACCGACGACAGGGGCGCCGCCGGCCGGCACCACGCGCGCATCCGCGGCGTAAAAGGCGGCCAGGGTGTCGGTGTCGCCGCCGTTGAAGGCTGCATCCCAGCGCTCGGCTGCTGCTTTCACGTCAGTCGTCATGTCTCATCTCCCGTTGGTGATTGTCGGGCCCGCAGCGGGGCCAAGCGTCATGTAGGAAAGAAGGTGGCCGCGGCGGACGGTCTGAATGACGCACGCGCGGATGAGACGCGCCGCTGGCGGGCTGTCAGTTGCCGCGGATTTTGCGCTCGGATCGGCGACGCCTCTCAGGGCGTCGGAGCGCCTTGTGTCGTCGCGGACGGCCGCTCAACACTTCCCGTCCAGCGCACTCGCCGTCAGTACCGCGAGCACCTTCAAGACGAGTTCGGCCGGATCAGCCGGCTTTTGGACGATTTCCCACCGACGACACTCTCCTTCGACGTCGGAGTATCCACTGTAGATGACGAAGGGAATTTTCCGCTCCACCAGCTGATGGCACAAGTCGTCGGCCGTGCCGCCATCGAGCATGAAGTCGAGGACCGAAGCGGTTACGGTTTCCGACGCCAGTAGCGCAAGCGCCTCGGGAACCGAAAACGCCGGCAGCACACGCGCACCCGCTGCTTCCAATCCCTGTTGTACGTCGAGTAGGATGAAGGGCTCATCTTCCACGAGCAATACCGAGTGGCCGTCCAATCGGTCGATCAACAAGACCTCCCACCATTGAAGCCGAACCCTAGCCCCTCTCGCACCTAAAGGATATCGAGTCGGGCCGATTGGCATTCCTGTCGATTTGCCGGGCTTAACGATTAAAGGCGAGCTTGGATTTGTCCTACGTTGGAGCACAGCTCGGAAGAGACCGCCCCGCGGCCGTTATCATGCGACCGGTTTTCTGGCCAGGCAATCATCAGAACGAAGCCATGGATTCTAGTCCGTGACCTCGGCCTCGCCCTTGGGGGTGACGCTGGAGCGCACGACGGACTCGGTGAGATCGGGCGAGCACAGCTCGAGGAAGCGGTAAGCATAGCCGCGCAAGTAGCGGCCCTGGCGTACCGCGATACGCGAGGTATTGCGCGCGAATAGCCCGCTGGCATCCAACAAGCGCAGGGTCGTGTCGCGGTTTTTGTCGTAGGCCATAGAAGCCACTATCCCAATGCCAAGACCCAATTCGACGTAGGCCTTGATCACATCGGCATCGAGCGCCGTCATGACGATGTCGGGGTCGAGTGTCGCTGCCGCGAAGGCCTGATCGATGCGCGGGCGGCCCGTAAATCCCGTGTCATAGGTGATGATCGGCCATTCGGCGATGGCGGAGAGCGTCAGCGGTTTGACGCGTTCAAGGTCGTGCCCTGCAGGTACGATCACCGCGTGCTCCCATGAATAGTACGGAAACGCGACGATATCGGCGTTCTCTTCCAGTGCCTCGGTGGCAACGCCGATGTCGGCGGTGCCGTCGAGCAGCATGGTCACGATCTCCTTGGGGCTCGCCTGGTGCAGGATAAGGCGCACCTTGGGAAAGGCCTTCTTGAATTCGACAACAACGGGAGGAAGCGCGTATCGCGCTTGCGTGTGCGTCGTCGCCACAGTGAGATCGCCGCGATCGCTCATGGCGAACTGCTCTGCCAGCCGCTTGATGTTCTTGGCGTCGAGAAGCATGCGCTCGACGGTGCCGACGAGCTCCTTACCGGGCTCCGTCAAGCCTAGGAGCCGCTTGCCGCGACGCACGAAGATCTCGACGCCCAGCTCGTCCTCGAGGTCCTTGATGTGCTTGCTGACGCCCGACTGAGATGTGTAGAGCGCGTTCGCCACTTCGGTCAGGTTGAAGTTGCGGCGCACGGTCTCGCGAATAATGCGCAGCTGCTGGAAATTCACGAGCGGCCTCCTTGATCGAAGACGCGCAATTGCGAACTGGTGAGGCGCACGGACTGGCCGGCGGCGAGGTTGAGTTCGGCCAGCCGTTGCGCGGGCAGCTCGACTTCGTAGAACTGTGGCTCGCTTATGCGGTCTGCCTCGTTGAGCGTATTGAGTTCCACGCGGGCGACAACACCGATGTCGAGTATACGGCTGATGGTGGCCGGCACGCCGATCCCCCCTCCCGGAGGCCCGGCGATGATGTCCAGCTCGTGCGGCCTCGCGAATGCAACCGCGTCGCGTCCATCGGCAAGGCCGGTTCCGACAATCGGCAACACATCGCGGCCGACGCGAAGGTGGCGGCCGTCGACTGTCCCCCTGAATTCGTTCACAGCACCGAGAAAGGCATGAACGAAGGGCGTCGCCGGATGTGCGTAGACCTCGCGGGCCGTTCCCGTCTGCTCGACCTTGCCGCGATTCATGAGCACGAGGCGGTCGGCAAGCTCGACCGCCTCGTCCTGGTCGTGAGTCACGAAGATCGATGTGATGTGCAGCTCCTCGTGCAAGCGCCGCAGCCAACGGCGCAGTTCCTTGCGCACCTTGGCATCGAGCGCCCCGAAGGGCTCGTCGAGAAGAAGCACGCGCGGGCCGACCGCAAGCGCGCGTGCGAGCGCGACGCGCTGGCGTTGCCCACCGGAGAGCTGTGAGGGATAGCGGTCGGCGGTCCAGCCGAGTTGCACAAGCTCGAGAAGCTCGTTCACCTTGCGTCGTATATCGGCTTCGGAGGGCCGCAGTCGGCGTGGCTTCACCCGCAAACCGAAGGCCACGTTCTCGAACACGGTCATATGGCGGAAGAGTGCGTAGTGCTGGAATACGAAGCCGACCTGTCGCTCGCGCACATGCGTACCCGAGGCGTCCTCGCCTTCGAGGATAATCTGCCCGTCGTCCGCATGATCCAGCCCCGCAATGATACGCAGTAGCGTGGTCTTGCCGCAGCCCGATGGGCCGAGCAGCGCCACGAGTTCGCCGGTCGGAAACTCAAGGCTCACGTCGGAGAGCGCGGCGAAGCTGCCGAACGTTTTTTTTATGTTGCGAACTTCTATGCTCATGGGGCCTCGAGCGGCTGATACGCGCGGCCCGTGCGCCACTCCACGATCGTCTTAATCAGGAGCGTCACCAGGGCCAGCAGGGCGAGCAGTGACGCCACGGCAAAAGCCGCAGCAAAACTGTATTCGTTGTAGAGGATCTCAACGTGCAGCGGCATGGTATTGGTCTGCCCCCGAATGTGTCCAGAAACCACGGAGACGGCCCCGAATTCGCCCATGGCGCGGGCGTTGCACAAGATCACCCCGTAGAGCAGACCCCATTTGATATTGGGCAGCGTAACCTTGCGGAACATCTGCCAGCCGGACGCACCGAGCACCAGGGCCGCCTCCTCTTCGTCGCGCCCTTGTGCCTGCATGAGGGGGATGAGCTCACGGGCAACGAATGGCACGGTGACGAAGACCGTTGCCAGAACGATTCCGGGGACAGCGAAGATAATTTTGATGTCATGTTCGGCGAGCCAGCCCCCAAACCATCCCTGCGCGCCGAAGACGAGCACATAGACGAGCCCGGCGATGACCGGCGAGACGGAAAACGGCAGGTCGATGAGTGTGATCAGCAGCTGCTTGCCACGATAGTCATGCTTGGCGATCGCCCACGCGGCGGCAACGCCGAAGGTGAGATTGAGCGGCACGGCGATGGCAGCGGCGAGCAGCGTCAAGCGCATAGCGGACAGAGCGTCGGGCGTGGCGATCGCCGACCAATAGGTCGTCCAGCCCTTGCTCAGGGCCTCGACGAAGACCGCCAATAGCGGCAGCAGCAGGAACGTCGCGAAAAAGGCAAGCGCGACGGTGATGGTGAGCCACTTGACGAACGTCGGCTCGCGCGCGGCGGGGCTGCGTTCGAAACGAAGTGCGCGGCTATGCATGCCGCCTGTCGACTGGGCGATAACGGCCATCAGCGCAGACTTCCGCTTGAACGCGCCGTCCAAGCCTGCAGCGCGTTGATGACGAGCAGCAGAGCAAAGGAGACGACGAGCATCACCGCCGCCACGGCAGTGGCCCCGACATAGTCGTACTGCTCAAGCTTGGTGATGATGATGAGCGGTGTGATCTCCGACACCATCGGTATATTGCCGGCGATGAAGATCACCGAGCCGTACTCGCCGACGGCGCGGGCGAACGCCAGGGCAAATCCCGTCAGCAATGCCGGAGCCAGCATAGGCAGCACCACGCGCCAGATCGTCTGCAAGCGAGTCGCACCCAGGCTTGCCGCCGCCTCCTCGAACTCAAGATCAAGGTCCTCGAGCACGGGCTGAACCGTGCGGACTACAAAGGGCACACCGATGAAGATGAGCGCGACAAGCACGCCGAGCGGGGTGTAGGCGACGTTGATTCCGAGCGGCACCAGGTGCTGGCCGAGCCAACCGTTAGGGGCGTAAATGGCCGCAAGCGCAATACCGGCCACGGCTGTCGGCAGCGCGAAGGGCAGGTCGACGAGAGCATCAACGAGCCGCTTGGCGGGAAAGTTATAGCGCACCAGCGCCCAGGCCAGCATCAGTCCAAACACGACATTGATGGCCGCGGCAAGCAGTGCGGCACCAAAGCTCAGCCGGTAGGAGGCGAGCACGCGCGGCGTGGTCACGGCATGCCAGAAGTCCCCTGGGCTCAACTCGGCACTTTTCATGAACACTGCCGCGAGCGGCACGAGCACGATCAGCGACAAGTAGCTGAGCGTGTACCCGAGCGACAGGCCGAATCCTGGCAGCACCCGATGCTGTCGCGTCCGCGGCATGCAGCTTTCCCCCTGTCAGCCGATCTATGCGAGCACGACGGCGGTCAAAACCATGAGCGCCAACAGCAGCCCGGCCCACGACAAAATCAGATCGGACTGCATTGAAATCTCCCGCATGATTATCATGCGGTGAACCTACGGGTCGTCGCTGTTATGGCGAACGATGAAGTTCTGCTTTGCTTATTCCCAAGGCTGCAAAGCGAGCCCAGCCGGGGGCCGCCGCAACTTGGTTCTCCCGCCGCTCTCACTCGACTGCGAACGGGTGGGGGTGCGAGGGCCCAACCGGCTCGACGTAAATGACGAGCGCGTGCAGAACGGCTCTGTTGGCCCCGGTATTTCGATAGCTGTGCGGCACGTCGGCATAGAATTGCACCGCATCGCCCGGCGACAGGAGAATGGGCGGCTCGCCGCCTGCCGTGAATTCGACCGTCCCCTCGACAGCCACAATGGTCTCGTTGGTTCCTGCGGCGAGCCGCTGGACGGCCTCACGGTGCCCGGCGGCAATACTAAGTTCGTAGAGCTCGGATCGGCGCACACTATCGAGCGGAAACAATGCGCGCCAGGTGAAGCGTCCATCGCGCGCGGTCGCGATCTTGGCTTGCGCGCGCGGCAGCACGACAGGGGCGCGGGAGGATTGAGCCACCAATAAACTAGCGACCGGAACGCCAAGCCCGTCGGCA
>JBAZYB010000193.1:0-7616 GCA_041659545.1 Hyphomicrobium sp. | reverse complement strand
GACGCTGGGTCAGTGTTCGGCCTTCGTTTTGCGGAACGGCGCGCGGCCGATGGCAACCAGGGCGGCAGTGACGGCGCCGGCGAGCAGGCCCACGACGGCAAATCCGGTGGCGGAGACGATCCAGGCTGTCACCTCTCCCGCTTGAGGAAGAGCATTGCTCACCTGCTCAGACAAACCGTGGATGATGTGTTCGGGCATCGCGACGCCGAACTCGGCCAGGCCATGCACGAGTATTCCGCCGCCGACCCACAGCATCGCAACCATGCCGATCAGGCTGAGTGCCTCGAGGAAGTGAGGCATGGCACGGACGAGCGCGCGGCCGAGGGGCCTTGATATGGCCCCGTTGCGCTCAACAAGGCGGACGCCCAGGTCGTCGGCGCGGACGATCAGGGCTACCACGCCGTAGACGCCCGCTGTAATCAGGAGAGCGACGGCAGCGAGAACGATAGCTCGCGTGACAAGATCGGGCGCCGTAATGGCTGCCAATGCGATGGCCATGATCTCCGCCGAGAGGATGAAGTCGGTACGGATGGCGCCGGCGACCTTCTCGTCCTCTATAGCCTTGTCGCCCTTGGCTAGATCCGTTGCGACCTTCACGGCCGCTTCGTTGCCATTGGCAGTGAGCATATGGTGCACCTTCTCGTAGCCCTCGAAGGCGAGGTAGAGCCCGCCCAGCATGAGAAGTGGCGTTATGGCCTGGGGCAGGAACACGCTGAGCAATAGTGCTGCCGGTAGAAGGAAGAGCAGCTTGTTGCGCAGGGATCCGACGGCAATGCGCCAGACGATCGGCAGTTCGCGCTGTGCGGCAAGGCCGGTGACGTAGCGCGGAGTCACTGCTGCGTCGTCGATGACGACGCCAGCGGCTTTGGCACTCACCTTGACGGCCTGTCCGGCGGCGTCATCCAGTGTCACCGCCGTCAGCTTGGCCAGGGCCACCACATCGTCGAGAAGGGCGAGCAGTCCGCTCATTGTTCACCATCCTTGCGTTTGGCGATCCGGCCGCTGGAACCGAAACCCGATATTATCGCTCTGATTATCGTATCTGCAGCCGGAGGCAATAAGCATGATCCGGCGCGAGCCGGCGACATGAAGTGCTTGAACCGATATGTTCGATTGGTTCAGTCCGTTTCAGGAGGCCGACATGAAAGAGTACGTAAAGGCGGTGCGCCACGATACCTTGCGCGCCATCGAGGATGCCGAGCAGTTGCTCGCCGCGCTCGGGGAGGCCGAGGGGGCGGGGACTGACAAACTGAGAAAGGCGACGAAGCGCTTCGCAAAGCACCTCAAAGAGGAACTGACCGAGTGGGACGATAAGTACAAGAAGGCTCGCGCAAAGGTCTGACGGTGCGCGGCGGGCGCATTGGCGGAAAGTCCGGGCGGAAGGCTTCGGCGTGATTTCGGCGCCTGGTCCGCAGCCGATTGAACGGCTGGAACCCGAAGCGACGTGCCCCAAAGCAGTGTAGGGCCCGGGGCGATCCGGAGCGCTGCCGCAGCCTCGCGACGGGGTGGGCTCATCGGAGCTCGTTGCTCGACGGGCCTGAAAGCCGGCCGGTTGAGCCGAATTTGGCGGCTATTGGAGTGGCAAAGCTGACGCGGCGGCTATCGATCCACTGCCGCCCAACCCGTCGCAGGGGGCGTCGCTTCCCTCGCCACGACTCAGGTGATATAGCCGTGCCGACATCGTTTCCGCTGGGCCCGGAACCATGTCGCCCAGCCCTCAGGAGAAACCCTCACGATGGCCGCACGTAATGGCCCGCTCAAGATCGATTCCAACGTCGCCTTGACGTTTGACGACGTCCTTCTGGTGCCTGCCGCATCGGAGATCATGCCGAGTCAGGCCGACGTCAGCACCCAGCTCACGCGCTCGATCCACCTGCATATTCCGGTTATCTCATCGGCGATGGATACCGTGACCGAAGCACGCCTCGCCATCGCCATGGCGCAGGAGGGGGGGATCGGTGTTATTCACCGAAACTTCACCCCCGAGGAACAGGCGCGCCAGGTGGCGATGGTGAAGAAGTACGAGTCTGGGATCGTCCTCAATCCGGTGACCATCAATCCGGAGGCTTCGCTGCGCGAGGCACTGGCAATCATGGCTGAACACGGAATCTCCGGTGTTCCTGTGGTTGAGAAGCCCAACGACAGCTCGGGCAAGGGCCGCCTTGTCGGCATCTTGACCAACCGAGATGTGCGCTTTGCCAGCAACCTCGATCAGCCAGTCCGTGAGCTGATGACGAAGGACAAGCTGATTACCGTCAAGCGCTCGGTTTCACAGGAGGACGCCAAACGCCTCCTGCATGAGCACCGGATCGAGAAGCTCCTGGTCGTCGACGAAAACAAGCACTGCATCGGCCTCATCACGGTCAAGGACATCGAGAAGGCGCAGAAGCATCCGCACGCGTCGAAGGATGCCGAGGGGCGGCTGCGCGTCGCTGCGGCGACAACCGTCGGAGAGGATGGCTTCCATCGCACCGAGCTGCTGATGGCGGCGGGCTGCGATTTGATCGTTGTCGACACCGCGCACGGCCATTCGAGCCGTGTGCTGGAAGCGGTGAGGCGTATCAAGAAGCTATCGAACCGCGTTCAGGTCGTGGCGGGCAACGTTGCCACTGCAGACGCGACGAAGGCGCTGATCGATTGCGGCGCCGACGCGATCAAGGTTGGTATCGGCCCCGGCTCCATCTGCACGACGCGTATCGTGGCCGGCGTTGGCGTGCCTCAGCTCACGGCGGTGATGGACTGCGCGGAGGAAGCCTTCAAGCACGGCGTCCCGATCATTGCCGATGGCGGCATCAAGTATTCGGGCGATGCGGTGAAGGCGATGGCCGCTGGCGCGTCCTGCGTGATGATCGGCTCGCTGCTGGCCGGTACCGACGAAGCGCCGGGCGAGACCTATTTCTATCAGGGCCGCACCTACAAGGCTTACCGCGGCATGGGTTCGATCGGCGCCATGGCGCGCGGCTCGGCTGACCGGTATTTCCAGCAGGAGGTGAAGGACACCTTGAAGCTGGTGCCGGAAGGCATCGAAGGTCAGGTGCCCTACAAGGGGCCGGCAGAGGGAGTCGTGCATCAGCTCGTTGGCGGCCTACGTGCCGGCATGGGCTATCTTGGTGCCAAGACGCTTGCCGACCTGCGCGCAACGGCCAAGTTCATCCGCGTGTCGCCCGCATCCATCCATGAAAGCCACGCACACGGGGTTCTGATCACCCGTGAGAGCCCCAATTATCCGGGCAGCGTCTGACCCCGAGGGAGACCAGCAATGGCCGTATCTAGCCTGCTGTTGCCCGTGTTTGTCCAGGTGGCGTTGACGCTTGCGCTTATGGCGTGGATGGGGAATCTGCGCTTGAAGGCGTTGCGTTCGGGGGCGGTGAAGCAGGCGGATGTCGCGCTGCGCCAGCCGAACTGGCCAACCCGCACCATGCAGGTGGCCAACTGCTTCAACAACCAGTTCGAGCTACCGGTGCTGTTCTATGTGCTCGTGGCATTCATCCTCATCACCTCCACTAACAGTCTGGTGTTCGTGATCCTCGCCTGGGTGTTTGTCGCCTCGCGGTTCGTGCATGCCTACATCCACACCGGCAATAATGATGTGGAACAGCGGGCGCGCGCTCTCGGCGTGGCCTACATCTCGCTGGCGGCGATGTGGGTGATCTTCGCCATCCGCATTCTCGCGACCGGGGCCTGAGATCATGCGCGCCGGAGCGCGGATCGCGGCGGCTGCCGAAGTCCTCGACGACATTCTCAATCACCACCGGCCGGCCTCCATGGCGCTAGCCAACTGGGGACGTGCACATCGGTTTGCCGGGTCGGGCGACCGCGCTGCCATTGGTACGCTGGTATTCGACGCCTTGCGTCGCCGCGCCTCGATTGCGGCGCGCATGGGAGCCGACAGCCCGCGGGCGCTTGCTCTGGGCGCTGCTCCGCACGCGCTCGGATTGACGGCCGAGGAGGTGGGGCTTGCGGCAGACGGCTCGGAGCACGCACTCGCACCGCTCGGCGACGATGAACGGCAGGGGCTCGTGGGCGAGCTTCCGGCCGATGTCACAACGGCCATCGCGGGTGACATTCCTGAGTGGCTGCTCGCCTCATTTGAGCGTGCCTTTGGCAGCAGTGCGGCGGAAGAGGGCGCCGCCTTCGCCATGCGCGCGCCGGTGGATCTGAGGGTCAACGCCCTGAAGTCGACGCGGGAAAAGGTGCTCAAGGCACTCGCCCGCTACGGGGCCGAAGCCACGCCATTTGCGCCATTCGGTGTGCGCGTGCCGGCACCTGTTGGGGCCGCAAAGGCACCCCATCTCGAAGCTGAAACGGCGCACGGCAAGGGCTGGTTCGAGGTGCAGGACGAGGGCTCGCAGATCGCGGCGCTGCTCGCTGGCGCCGGTCCGCGCATGCAGGTGCTCGATCTGTGCGCGGGGGCAGGTGGCAAGACATTGGCTCTGGCTTCGGCCATGCAGAACACCGGTCAGATCTATGCTTACGACTCCGACAAGAAGCAGCTGCGGCCCATCTTCGAGCGGCTGAAGCGCGCCGGGGTGCGCAATGTGCAGGTGCTGGACGGCGGAGATGACGCGGCGCTCATGGCGCTGGGAGCACGGTTCGACCTTGTGCTCGTCGATGCTCCATGCACTGGCTCGGGAACGTGGCGGCGAAAGCCGGACGCCAAGTGGCGGCTGAAGCCGGCGAACATCGCCGAGCGGCAGGCGAACCAGCAGGCGGCGCTGGAGCGAGGCGCTAGCCTAACCAAGCCGGGCGGCTTGCTCGTCTACGTGACGTGCTCAGTGCTGCCGGAGGAAAATAGAGATCAAGTCGACGCGTTCTTAGCCGCGCATTCTGACTTCGCCGTCGAACCCTACACCGACGTCTGGACGGACCGGGTCGGGGGGGAAGCGCCGCGTTCGGCTGACGGTCGCGTCGATACCTTGCAGCTCACGCCGGCGCGGCATGCTACGGACGGGTTTTTCATCGCCTTACTGCGTCGACACAAACAGTGATCAGGCCGCGGCGCTACGGGAGGCGGAAAATCAGAACTTGCCTCTTGCAAAGTCGCAATTCGCAAATAAGTTCGCCGACTGTTGGGGCCAGTTGGGGCCTGTTGGTTGCTCGGCCGATCGGCGGCTGACGCGGGGCAAAAAAGGCCCTGAGCCAGAGCGCGGCCTTTTGAGGACATGCGTCCATCATGGCAGCGATTGCCAAGGCGAAGCGCCCAAGGCGCCCAATGCCGCGTTCGTGCCTCGGTCCGGTTGCGGATCTCGAAGCACATCTTCCCGCCGAGTGGTGGCGCAAGCTCTTCAATGCTCTCTACGTCAAGACAGACGGCGACGTCGTCGAGAACGCGGAGAACACGCGCCGCGACGTCGACTTCATCCTCGCGGGTGCAGCGGTGCAGCCGCACAGCCATATCCTCGATCTGTGCTGCGGCCAGGGCCGCCACTGCATCGAGCTGGCGCGCCGCGGATATAAGAACGTCACCGGTGTAGACCGGTCGCGCTATCTGGTGCGATTGGCCAAAAAGCGGGCCCAAGCAGAGCGGCTGCAGGTCGTCTTCAAGGAAGGCGACGCGCGGAACCCACGCTTGGCGGAAGCGAGCTTCGATTGTGTTGCCATCATGGGCAACTCGTTCGGATACTTCTCCAACAAGCAAGACGATGAGAAGGTGCTTTTGGCGGTCGGCAAGCTGCTGCGCCCGTCGGGTCAGCTCGTGCTCGACATCACCGATGGCGCGTACATGGCCGACCACTTCGAGCGCCGTTCGTGGGAATGGATCGACGAGCACCACTTCGTGTGCCGGGAGCGGTCGCTATCGAGTGATCGCGAGCGGCTGATCTCGCGCGAGGTGATCGTGCACGACGAACTGGGTGTCATTGCCGATCAGTTCTATGCCGAGCGCCTCTATACGCGCGAGAGCATCGCAAAATTGTTGGAGAAGACCGGGTTCCGCAATGTCCGCCACCACGGTAACGCTGAGGCATTATCGGATCGCGATCAGGATCTGGGCATGATGGCTCGCCGCCTGCTGCTGTCGGCCGACGCACCGGTGCTGCCGGTGCGCAAGCCGCGCGGCAAGGTCAACAAGATCGACGTCACGGTGGTCATGGGCGATCCTCGCCTGCCTGACACGGTGAAGCGGGGCGGCACGTTCAATCCCGAGGATCACGACACCATCCGTCGTTTGAAGGACGCGCTGTCGGAGCTGCCGGCGTACAATTTCCGCTATCTCGACAATCACGCAACGCTCGACCGCGACCTGTCGGAGCTGCGCACCGATCTCATATTCAACTTGTGCGACGAGGGGTTCAACAACGACCCGTTCAAGGAACTGCACGTGCCGGCGCTGCTCGAGTCGCTCGAGCTGCCGTACACGGGCGCAGGTCCTGCTGCGCTAGCCGCCTGCTACGACAAGGGGCTGGTGCGTGCGGTGGCAATGACGCTCGATGTTCCGGTGCCGCTTGAGACGCACGTTCGCCCCGGCGATCAGGGCGCGACGCTTCCGTCGGTGTTCCCGGCGCTGCTCAAGCCTAACTACGGCGACAGTTCGGAAGGCATCACCAAGGATGCGGTCGTGCGCAACGAGAAGGGGCTGCTCGATTATCTCGAGCGGCTGCGCGTTGCGTTCCCCAAGCGTCCCATCCTCGTGCAGGAATATCTGACCGGCGCGGAATACTCGGTGACGCTGGTCGGCAATCCCGATCAGGGGTTGCGGGCGCTGCCGATTCTCGAGGTCGACTTCTCAAAGCTCGATCCGACGCTGCCGAAGATCCTCGGCTATGAATCGAAGTGGGAGCCCGACAGCCCATATTGGACTCAGGTCTCGTATCACGAGGCGGAGCTGCCGGAGCTGCAGCAGCAGCAGCTCGTCGAGCATTCGACGCGCTTGTTCGAGCGCCTAGGCTGCCGCGACTACGCGCGCTTCGACTTCCGCGCCGATGCCAAGGGCGAACTGAAGCTGCTCGAGGTCAATCCCAATCCGGGTTGGTGCTGGGATGGCAAGGTGAACCTGATGGCGAGCTTTGCCGGGCTGCGGTACTCGGAGCTGCTGGGGCAGATTCTCGGCGCGGCGGTCGAGCGGCTGAATGTCGTCGGCAAGAGTACTTCTGTACAAGTTGAGGCGGCCCAGTGATCAAGTACGCAAGTCTTATCGTGTTTCTCGCGCTCGTCGCGGTGGCGGCGTACAGCGGAATGGCGCACCTGCCGGGGCCATTCTATGCGGCGTTGCAGAAGCCGGTGTGGACGCCGCCGGACACGGTATTCGCTCCGGTTTGGGCGATCCTCTATGTGATGATCGCCCTGGCGGGTTGGATCGCGTGGCGCGCGCAGGGGTTCGGTCCGCTGCTCTGGCTATGGCTGTTGCAGCTCATGCTCAATGCCGCCTGGTCGTATCTGATGTTCGGCGAAAAGCAGATTTTCCATGCGCTCGTGGATATCAGCGCTCTGTGGCTGGTCGTCCTGGCGTTCATCGTCTTCGCATGGCCGGTGCGCCGTTCAGCAGCGCTGCTGTTCGTTCCCTATTTTCTGTGGGTCAGTTTTGCCGCCGCGCTCAATTTTGAGGTCTGGAGGCTCAACTCCTAAGTCTTGAGCTGTGCGTCCGCTTGCCGTTGGGGTAAACTTCCAGCAGCAATCTT
>JBAZYB010000192.1:0-7700 GCA_041659545.1 Hyphomicrobium sp. | reverse complement strand
ATGAAAAGTCTGGTCATTGGTGGTGCCGATCAGCACCAGCGTGCGGGGAAACTTCTCGTTGAGGCGACCGTAGGATCTGCGATAGCGGTCCTCGCGCACTGACAACATCGCCTTGATGCGCGCGGCGCCCGAGCTCGACCGCAGGAACGAATGCAGTTCGGCGACCTCGAGGATCATCAGGCCTCGCAACTCCTGCACGAAATCCTTGCTGTCGACGCTCGAGTGGCTCTGCGCGTACCATGAGCCGCCCAGGACGTCGCACGCCGTCGACTTGTTGATGCCCTGGCCGCCTCGCAGCACCACCATGTTGTCGAGCTTGATGCCGGGCTTCAGGATGCGTGCGGCCAAGCCGATCATCAGGTTTCGTCCGATCGCCTTGTTGAGGGCGGTGTCCGGCGCCTTGAATATCCGCGCCAACAGGACGTCGACGCGGGGGACGCCATCCCATTCCAGGGCGTTCATCCAGTCGGCCGGCTCGTTGCGCACATCCATCTCGGCGACGGCAAAGATCGCTTCCTCGAGGACTGTCTTGGAGGCGCTGCCGAGGTCGCTGTCGAGCGACCGAAGCCACATCGACACGCGTCTCAGGTCAGGGTCTTTGGCCTCGTAGGGCGTCACCTGGGCTTTGTCGAAGGAGCCGCCCCAGTCGAACCAGATCGATTTGTGGAAATCGTCGTACCAGAGCCGGCCTTGTCGCTCCCTGAGCAGGAAACCCATCGCCATGAGGCTGGGCGAGCCGCTGTCGATCATCGCCTGCGGGTCGATGCCGTCGGGCAGGCCCCGCGCGGAGGGTCGGTTGCGCCGCTTCATCGACGCCTCGGCGACCGCCAGCGCATTCTCTTCTTGTGCCATCCGGTTCCGTCGGTTGGCGGTGCCCTTCTTCCTGAAGCCCGACAGGCTGCGGTGGGCGTTGTCGATCGATCGGATATCCGGCCGGCTGCCGACCGCCTTCGCCCAGCGTCGTATGAGATCGTCGCCGGCGAGCTCGTCCCAGTCGAAGCCGTCGACCAGCAGCTCGCGATCCGCGGCCGTGAGCCCGCCGAGCGGGAAGCGATCCTCGAGGTCGCCGGCGCGATCGATCAGCCGCTGCGCCAGGGCCTCGAACGCCGCGGCGTTCTGTTCCGTCCACTTTGTTCGCGCCGCCATTGTGCAATGCCCCGCTAGAACAGCTTCGACTTGCCCCATCCTCCCGGATGGGGTTGCGTGCTGCACGAAGCTGGGGCACTATCGGTGGTATCAGCACACCGTCGTTGCTCACCAACGCCGCCACGCGTCGAGCGACCACGCTACCTTGGTTCAACCAGCCAAGGCAAGAACCCTCGGATCAGTCACTGGTCCGAGGGTTTTCTTTTGCGTTTTTCTCAAAATAATCATTGCGCCGAATGCGCAATCATGGGATAAAGATTGAAGCAAAGGGAGATTTAGAAATGTTGATCACCATCACCCAAGCTGCCGCTATCTCCGAGAGCCGCGAATTCGACCGCTGGTTCCGGGCGATCAATGCCACTCGTCGCGCAAGCGGAGTGCGCCCGCACTCGCGCGCGGCGGCTCTGGTTATCTGGCTGACGCCCGGCGTCTAACTCCATCCTGACTGAATATTGAAGGAGCAGACCAATGACCGCCGATCTCATCAATGCCACCTTCGCCTTCAGCTTCTACGCGATCGGCTACGTCTCCTACAATGGTCGCGTGTGGGCCGGCACGCCGCAGGGGTGGAAGAGCAGCGACCGCCCGCTCTACGGATAATCAAGCGGGGGTCTCATTTACGGAATGATGCTTACGACACTCAGAGGATCGTAGTCACCCTCGCCTGCCTTGTAGATGCCCCACCCGGTCGTCTTCGACCACGCCACCACTGGCTTGCCGATCAGCGAACCATATTCTTCCCAGCGCCATTCCCCCGGCCGATCTCCAGGCACCTGTTTGATGCCGCCGCGGTCCACAAAGCCGTTACCCGTTTGGTCGTGCATCGTGTTTGGAGGCTCTTTTTTGGGTGCGCTATCGAGAGTACCGGCCGCGCCATTCTTGGCTACACCGCGCTCCTGTGTGCTCTTCCATATCTCGACGCGTCCGTACAGATCATTGAAGAACCTCCCCGCTTTGCATTGCGTCGTCTGCCCGTCGACGGTGTGGTCATGTCGAGGCTCGTCGGCCGTCGAGACGATCGTGACCCCGGCGCCGAGTGCGCAGAGCGGGCACAACAGGCGCCGGATAGCGCACCGCTGGTCGACGGTGAGAGACGCCAGGATCTCGGCGTCTGCGTTCGCCCGCAGCACATGGTAGTGTTCGGGATCGATAGTGGTTGTGAAGTCGTTCATGGTTGTCTCCCCTCAATCAAATATCGCCCGCGCTCTTCCCACCATTTCTCCTGATCCATGCCCATCTCTGCCATCTGGCGATCGATCCGGGCTCTTATTGCCCGTATGGCCATGTCGTCGGCATCGAGCTGTTCGATCTCTCGACGATGCCGAGACGGCAAGGTGATCCAGCGCAGCCAGTTCCAGAACCGGCTCACGGCTTCATCGTCCCCTCGACGTCGCGCTCCATGCGGGCGCGGGTGCGCTGCTTCAGCCAGTCCAGCGCCTGCTGCAGGCATGCAAGCGCGCCCATGTTCTCGGCGCACGGATACGGCCCCGCCTGGAACGACCGCAGCCGATCGATCAGGATCGCCAGCAGCGCCTCGTGCGTGACGCCGTTGACGCCGGCCTCGGCGATCGGGCCGTTCTGGAAGATCACGCGGATCATGGCCATGGTGTCCTCTTCCTTGAGCGTGATGCGATAGTCGTGATGCGCCCCGCCGGCTCCGGGCTCGTCGCAGACAAATATTTCGAGCTTGTCGTTCACCGGACTGACGACGTGGTCGGTCAGCTTTCTCATGTCGGTCTCTCCTTTGGTTCAACGTCTACGACGAGATTTCCATTCATCGCCCCGCTCTTCAGCGCGCGCGATGCCGCGGCGGATCGCGTCCATCTGCTTGGCACTCAGCGAGCCGCGCGTCTTCACCTGAGTGAACAATGATGCCGCGAAATCCCAGCTAAGATTGTCCGTGATCCATTCAGCCTCAGCGAAGTTCCTGGCTTTGAAGTTTTCCCAGTTCTGGGCTTCCACGCCGGTAATTATTTCTACGTCGTCAGGATCATCCCCATAGCGCGGATCGTCCTCCGGCTCAGGTGCCTCGCTCGCCGCACGGCACCGCGCCAGGTCTTCCTCGTGCTGCCGCTTTAGGCGCTCCTGCTGGTCCTTCGAGACGCTGTCGTGCCACTGCTTCTGCTTGGCAGCCCACAACGCCTTCTCGGTCTCGAACGTCGCCCGATCGCGCGCCAGCGCCACACGCTGGGCCTGCAGCTCGGCCCGGAGTGTCCCGAGGTCACCACCAGCTGATCGGCCACCATTGCCCACCAGATCGCCCCACGTCTTACCGGCGGCCTTCAGCATCGCCTCGGCACGCGCCAGCGCCGCCAGCTTCTCGCCGTCGTGCGACGAACCCAGCATGTTGAGCACCAGGATCAGGCAGCGGGTGTCGAGATCAGCCACGTATCAGGCACCTCGTCCCGGCACGTATAGCGCCCGCGGCTTGCCCTGGCCGAGCTTCACCCGCAGATATTTGTCCGTCTCGCAAAGGATGTTTGGCACGTCGCTGAAGTCCATCGGCACGCCGGTCTCAGCCTCGACGATCTTGTAGATCGCGCGCATTTCGGCGAGCGCCTGTCCTTGGGAGAGACTGAAGTCGACGGCGCGGCCGTGCAGCCGATTGAGACCACGGAGCGTGCCGGGGCCCGCAGCGGCCCAACTATCGACGTCGGGCGCGTCCGAGAGGATGGGCGTGAATCGCATGTCGACGACCGCCTGGTAGGCCATGAAGGCACCCCAGCCGTTGGACACCGTGATCCACTCATGGACCTTGCGCAGCGAGACATTCCATGTCGGGAAGTTCTCCCGCCGCTGCCACAGCGCGCCAATCACCACCTGTGCGATGTAGGCTTGCTTGTCGGCGCCCTTTTTTGACGGCGCCGAGATCATGTAGGCGCCCGTGTAGACCTTATCTCCGCGATCCTTGCGACGATTGAGGACGATGGTTATCTCGCTCGGGTCGAAGCCCTCGTAGTCGGGCCATGCGCCGTTTTGGATGAGATCGGCAAGCGAGTCCGGCCAGTTGATCTGACGGCCGATGCACAGCATGAGCCACAGCAGAGGGTGGCCAGCGAAGCGCTCGCGGATGTTCTCGCGGATCCAGACCGTGCCTCGATCATCTTCCCGACGCACGTTGCAGAAGCGGTAGGCGCCGATGATTTGATCGTCGGTCCATGGATGCTGGTCGCCGCGATCTTTACGCATACGTACGGCTTCGCGCTCCTTGATCCAGTACCAGAGAGGAGCATAATTGATCCTAGACACGTTTGCCTCTCTTCCTCGTCAGCCCCGCGAACGGCTCGATTGGCTTGTAGTGCGGGTCGTTGCCGCGCTGCACCGTCATGCGGGTTTTCGGCCCGACTGAGTCGTAGATCCGTATCTCCCGCTTGCAAAGTTCGTGCAGCTCGGCAAACGTCATCTCGCGGCCGCTCTCGTCCTGCGTGCCCGACATCTCGCCGCGCAGGTCGGGTGGTCCGTATAGTCCCGGCGGTGGGTCTCGGTTCATGGTTTTATTTTAGCGGAACAACCAAGATAAGGCCAGTGGCCAATCACTCGCTCTTTTCGCTGATCTTGATGAACGACTGCGTGATCATCGAGCAGATCGTCGAATGCAGCCACCCGGTCGGGCCATAGGTCGTCGCCGCGCCGCCCTTCTCGATCGCTTCCTTGATTTGGAGCCAGTGCTCCAGGGACATGGTAGCTGTCAGGGTAAATTCGATATTCTTCGGCGGCGTCGCCTCAAATTTGGCCTGAGCGCTCATGAGGTTCCTCCTTGCAGCCTGTGATAATGCCCGTCATTCCGCGCCAGCGCATGCCGTCCTCGACGCCTGGCTGTGCCTTGTGACAGGTCTCCATGTCTGGATACCAGCGCCATTCCATGGAGGGCCCCGGCCAGAAGCCGGCCGCGGCGTGCGCCCACAGGATGACAACGATCATGAGGGCTCCTCCGACAGTGCTGCGCGGGCGATATCCCGAATGGCGAACAGCAAATCCGCGTCGATGGTGCCGTCTGCATCGGCAAGTTTGGCCGTGGCGATCGCGCGCACTATCTCTCGAAGCCGCTCGCCCTTCGCCACGATCGGCGCTGCGGCTGCGCAATGCACGATATCGAGCGCTGCAACGATATCGGAATTAACCATGTGAAAAATGCAGTCTGGTGCTACCAACTGGCGATCCCGATAACCTGGGTGACAGGAACACGGTCCGGTGATTCGATCCGCCAGCGCCTTCCACTCCGCCATCTGCTCGGCTGTTACTCTCTCGGTCATGTGTCTTGCTCCGGGGGGAGAGCGGAGCATGCGAGAAGTTCTGCCTTGAACCTGCTGGGATCAGGTCCTTCCCCGTCGTGTCCCACTCTCCAAAACCACGGAGTGTCGGCGTCGTCTTCCGGCACGAGCGTCGTCGCGTCGCGGAGATTAGTGGTGTAGCACGGAGCCACGTCTACCAAGTCGATCGGCCCGAACAGCGCGGCATAGATGGCGGCATCCAAGAGCGCGTGCGGCTCTTCCCGCTCGCACTGTTCTGCCAGTTGCAAGAGCTGCTGTGCCTTGGATGGCAAAGGCGCCGCTCTGCGGCGACGCTCCAAATCCTTATCGTCCATGATTTTCACCAACCATGTAATCGACTGGCTTCCCGTCGATGAAGAGCGTCACAGTGTAGTCGTGGAGGCCTTCGGCCATGTCGCGCGCCCACTTTATGGCGCCCTCGCGCGTCGGATTGCGTGGATACGGCTCGTGGTTCATCGAGAACGGCCGCTCATTCGATTTGAACGTGATCCGCAAGTAAGGCCCATCACCCATGATTCCCCTCCCTCGTAGTGTCGGAGAGGGCGGTACGTGCGCGACTTGTCTCGGTCTGCATCGTCTCGACCATCGGGCACATCGTGTCCGTGTCGAAATACTTGATGCCGACCCTATCGGCGGCATCTGCGAGGCGAGACAATCTTTCGCGCAGCCTCCCGATCTCTCTCCGCTGGCGGGCGATCTCTCTCCGCTGGCGGGCGATCGTGTCGGCGGCCGTAGTAGACATTCCGAAAAGCCTGCTGCCTCGAAGGCCATTCTTTTCGAAGCGACGGGCGACGGACTGTAGACCATCGACAACGTCTCGACCATCGCTCAAAATATCCGCTACCGTCGCGCATTCGCGGAGATCGATGGGATCGCTCATCGATCGTTTCCTTTTAGGTGGTCGTGGTCTATGCAGTCGGAGAAACCATGATCACCTGGACCGAACTTCTTGCCGCATTGACTACATCCAATATCAAGGTAGCGCGGCATCGACGGGTCACAAGCAAGGAGGCCCGCGCCAATCTCTGCGTTTCCCTCTTTGGCCGCCATGTTCAGGCACCAAAGGGCATTCTCTAGATCGTCGATGCGAGCCAAGAGCGCCGGAACTGCGTTAGCCAGAGTATGATAATGGTTACGCTCAATAGCGTATCTGAGATCCTCAGCCGAGTGGCCGTTGTATCGAGCGGGGGGCCGTTCCTCGATATCATCGGCCATTGCTTCACGCGTGGGTTGGGAGCGTAATTCCAGCAACTCTATGGCTGCGAGCATGAGCACGGTGGCGTCTCGGCCGCCGACAGGATGTGTGCCAGTCTCGGCGATGGCCTCAAGCACTGCCGCCAGCTCTTCGTCACTGACTCTCTCTTCCGTAGGGATGGTCTTGGATGTCATCGCGTTACCTCTGGGGTTGTTTTGGCGTGCTGCGCGCTGCGGCTTCGCCTCTTGCGCGCAGGGATCTTCTTGTGGATTGCGTCGAGTTTGCTGGGAATCGCCATAAAGTCGGGGCAGTGCAGGAGCCGATTGAGCTTCTGCAGCTCGTCCCGGATGTCCATGAGGACGGCCACCGTGATTTGATCGAAAGTCACGCGACCCTCGGAATTCGCTGCGCCTAAATTCCAGTTGCCGTTTTTATGGCGGGTATCGTTCATGGCGACACCATCGCGAGCTGCAGCGCGTCCGCCGCGCCGCAGACCAGCGCAAGCGAGGCGGCGAGAAGAAGAAAGAACTTGAGGGCGATGGTCATAGAATTTTTCCGTTCCTGGGCTTGCACTCGGTCGTGACGTTTTCGTACCCGTCGAAGCGTGCCTTGTCCTCGACGGCCGGGCTCACTTCACATCTCCGTATATCTCGCGCAGCCGCTTCAACGTCGTGCTGAAGTTATTGCTGCATTCGTAGAACATGAAGAGATCGAACGGAGCGCCGGTGCAGCAGCCGCCCTCCTCGCTCCACAGGCCAACGCCGGCACCGTGGTCGCTGTCGCTGTGGCTCACCCAGCGGTTCTCGTCCCGGAACACCACGACGGCGCCGGCCGAGCTGGCGTGCTGGTTGGGGCTCTTCCAGCGATTGCCGGCGCGGCGGTAGCCGTAGTCGGCAAGCATGTCCTCGACCTTGCGGTCCTGGTTGAACTGGTCGATCAGCTTGCGGTCAGCGTCGGAATAGATCGAGGCGGCCTTGATCGCGGCCGATTGCGCGGCCTTCATGGCGCGCCTGTCGTTTCCCATTATGGCCGCCTGGAGGAGCGACGCGGACGGCAGCGGCTCGCCCTCGATCATGGCGACGTAATGC
>JBAZYB010000191.1:0-7716 GCA_041659545.1 Hyphomicrobium sp. | reverse complement strand
ACAACACAATGAAAGAGGGCGGCCCTGACGGCCGCCCTTTTTCGTTGGTGCGTGGAGGCAGGCGCGTGGAGACAGGCGGGCATACGCCCTGGGGCGGCAAAGGTCGCGCGATATGTCAGGCCGCCGCGTTGAATAGCGCAGCTAGGCCATCAGCACGGTGCTGCACTCAGTCTGGGCGAGGGCATGTCATCGGATGTCACCTGCGCCGCCGGCTCATTCGTCTTCGACCAACTCGGCTGACCCGAGCAGCGGGCGCTGAACTTGAGCAGCTTGCTGCGCGCGGCCGCGCTGAGACAGGGCGTAATCAGACCCTTCTTCTCCATTGCGTCGACCTTGTTGTAGATCGTGTCGACGGCCAGCGACGCACAACCGCAGCAGTTCATTCGCTTGGAAAGGTGACGGAACACAAGCCCAGGTGTCGGAATCGGTGCGTCGGGCGCGCCCAATATCTCAAGGAGGGCGGCTTCGATGTCGCTATCGGAGATCATGGTGCAGGAACAAACGATCATCGCAGAAACCCTGGCGTATTTCCTGAAACTGGGCAGGCCCGCAATTTGCTTTCAGTTTCCATTCTTGAAGCGCGACCCGTAACAGTCAACCGAGGCTCCCCCGCGACTTAAGGGTGATTTCTACCTGCCATCCGAGTGGATTTGCGGCTCCGGGTTGAGCCGATGCCTGGCTGCACCCGTGCGCCAGCCCTACGTGGCGCTAGCGAGCGGGCAGGCTCTTGGATTCCTTACGCAGGAAATCGACCATTGTCCGTAGCTTGAAGGGGATGTGGCGACGGCTCGGGTAGAAGAGGTAGAAACTGCCCCAATTCGGCTGCCAGCCGTCCAGCACTACGGCCAGCCTTCCGTCGGTGATGAGTGGAGCAACCGAAGCTTCGGGTAGCTGTACGATACCAACGCCGTCGAGCGCCGACCGTAGTGCGAGGTCATGGTCGTTGACGGTCAGCGATCCCTCGACGCCGACGTCGACGTGCTCACCATTCCTCAGGAAGCGCCAGGTATTGGCGACAGCCTTGTCCCACCGATAGCGAACGCAGTTGTGGGCAGCGAGGTCTTGGGGGCTGTCGACGCCCGGATAGCGTGCGAGGTATTCGGGGGACGCGACGGTTACGATGCGGAAATTGCCACCGAGGGGAACGGCGATCATATCCTGCGCGATATTGCTGGCCAGATGCACGCCGGCGTCGAAGTGCTCGCTGACGATGTCGCGACAGGCGTTGTCGACGGAAAGGTCGAGGTCGATCGACGGATACGCGCTCGAAAACCGCGCCATCAGAGGGCCGATCACCGTGATGGCAGCCAACGGGTGCACTGTAAGGCGGAGTGTTCCACCCGGCGTATCGCGGTAAGCGTTGACGGCATCGATGGCATTGTCGACGCCTTCAAGCACCGGGCTGAGGTGCTGGAGAAGCTGCTCGCCCGCTTCGGTCAGCGCAACGCTGCGAGTGGTCCGGTTGAGCAGACGAACACCGAAGTTCTCTTCCAATCCGCGAATGGCCTGACTGAGCGATGGTGTAGAAAGCCCGAGGTGCTGCGCGGCGCGCGTAAAACTGCGATGCTCGGCAACGGCGACGAACGCGGTCAACTGAGCGAACTGGGTGCCGCGGATGCCCTGCCCCTTGCGCGAGGAGGATGGGCGTCTAACGTACCTTTCAACGGACGTTGCTGCTCCGATGTTCATGGCTGGGGGCTCCCCGTATCGCCCGACTGCAGGGCGGTTTGAATGCACTGTAGAAGCTCGGTTTCGTCGAAAGGCTTGGTGAGATAGGCGACCACGCCCGTCCGGATCGCGTGCGCGCGCATCCTGGCATTGGGGTATGCGGTAATCAGAACGGTAGGAATGCGGACCCCGGCATCGATCAGCCGGTCGTGGAGCTCGATGCCTGACATGCCGGGCATCTGCACGTCGGCAATCAGGAACCGGGTCGCCTCTACGTGGGGGGAATTCAGAAAGTCGCTAGCGCAGTTGAACGCCGTTGGGGCGTAACCGGCAGCGCGCATCAAGCTTGCAGTCGCGTCCCGTACCGACTCGTCATCATCTACGATCGAAATCATCGGCCTCGTGTCCATTCCGGCCCCAACCTGAATTTGACGATAAGCAGCGTGCCCGCCGCGCGACATTGCACGTGCGGGGGCCGCCCCCGACCCAATTGTCAGGATGGACTAGCCTTGAGAGGCGGACGACTATGCGTAGGTATAGGTGCTCAGCGTCGGTTGGCGGCCGACAGACCCAGCCGGTCGGCCATACGCACGAGATCGGCGAGGGATTTGGCCCCCATCTTATGCATGACGCTGCCGCGGTGGACTTTGACGGTGATTTCGCTGAGGCCCAGATCGGCGGCAATCTGTTTGTTCATTCGCCCCGTGACGACGTGGGCCATGACCTCGCGTTCCCGGGCGGTAAGAGTTTCGAGGCATTCCCGCAGGCCTGCCATTCCGGCTACCTGCTCGCGGCGGAGGCGGTCTTGCTGGATGCCAGTTTGCACCGCATCGAGCAGCTCCTGCTCGCGAAACGGTTTGGTGAGAAACTCTATAGCGCCCGCCTTGATGGCGCGCACGGTCATGGGGATGTCGCCATGGCCGCTGATGAAGATGATCGGGAAGTTAATCTCCGAATTGTTCAGCTCGCTCTGGAAGTCGAGCCCGCTGACGCCGGGCAGCCGCACATCAAGGACGAGACAGCTCGGGGCGTCGGGCCGCTTGACCGCAAGAAAGTCGCGCGTGGACGGAAAGGCATGCACCTCTAGTCCGACGGTCGCCAGCAGGCTGCTCAGGGCCTCTCGGATCGATTGATCGTCATCGATGACGTAGACGACGGACTTTTCCTCGCTCATGACCTCAGCTCGCATTGGCGTCGATGCTCGGTAGCGTGAACTGAAAAATAGCACCGCGCGGCTCGTTGCGGGCAGCCCACAGACGCCCGTCATGGGCCTCGATGATGGTTCTGCAGATGGCCAGACCCATTCCGATGCCGTGAGACTTTGTCGTATAGAACGCCTCGAAGACGCGCGCCAGTTGCTCGTCATCGAGACCTGGACCGCTGTCGCGCACGCTGACCAGAACATGCCCGGAAGCGTCCTCGCTCGACGATACGACGAGCTCACGGGGCGAGATCGTCTCGCTGCTCATCGCCTCAAACCCATTGACAATGAGGTTGAGTAAAACCTGCTGGATCTGCACCCGGTCGGCAGCCACATCGGGAAGGTCGGCGGCCAGCTCGGTTCGCACTTCGGCACGGCCGCGCTCGGCCTCGCCGCGGGCGAGCGCCAGAATTTCCCTGATGGTCTCATTGATGGGGACGCGATCCTGGCGGGGAGGCCGTTTCATGGCGAGGGCACGGATGCGTGAGATGACGTCGCTGGCCCTGTGGCCGTCCCGCGAAATACGCGCCAGCGACTGCTGCACCTCGTCGATATTGGACGCCGCCAACCACCGGGTACCGGCGCCGGCACTGGCCACTATCGCGGCGATCGGCTGGCTTACCTCATGGGCGATCGACGCGGTCATCTCGCCAAGCGTGCTCACACGATTCAGGTGCGCGAGATTGGCCTGAGCCTGGCGTAGATCGTCCTCGGCGCGCCGTGCAGCTGTGACGTCCATGACGGCGCCAACAAAGTCGAAGCCGCCAAGACCGGTCGGCTCCACATGGGCAACGACGCTGACGTATTTCACCCGGCCGTCGGGCATCAGCAAGCGATGCTTCATTGCCCAGTTCTCGCGGTCTGTTCCAGCGTTTACGAGGAGATGCTGCACCGATGTGCGGTCGGCGGGGTAGGTGCGGGAGACAATCATCTCCGACGTCGGCTTCAGCGTCGGTTCGTACTCGAAGATGCGGTACGTCTCTGCCGACCAAGTGATCTGGCCGCTCTCCGGATTCCATCCGAAGCTTCCGGTTTGGCTCAGCCTCTGGGCCTCAGCGAGATGAGCCTCGCTGCGCCGGAGATCCTTCTCGGCGCGTTGCCGTTCGCTGATATCGTTGTTCGTTTCCAGAACGGCGATCGGCTCACCGTGATCGTCGCGTTGCAGCGACCAACGGCTGGACACGGCCACCACGTCGCCGTTCCGCTTGGTGTGCGTCAGCTCGCCTTCCCATTTATCCTTCGCATACAGGCTGCGCATAATTTCGTGGACCGGAAGCGGGTAAACGGTTTGCAAGAGTGCGTGCGGATTAAGCCCGATGGCTTCACGCGCACTCCACCCGTAGAGCTGCTCCGCGCCGCTGTTCCAGAAGCGAATGACATCGCCGAGATCGCGCACGATGATGGCGTCGTGCGTCACATCGAGAAGACTGGCTTGCTCCCTCAGCGCTTGTTCGGCTCCCTTATTCTGCAGAACGAGCATCGTCGTGATGCCGATGGCGGCCAAGCTGATCAGGCATCGCGCAAAGGCCGTGCTGTCCAAGTCGATGCCGTGGGAGACCGCGAATGCCAGCACAGTCAGCGCGGCACAGCCGACGGCTATCCAGACGACGCGGCGGCGGTCGCAGAAGGTGGCGCTGATGAGGACCACCAATACGTAGAGCACGGCCACGGCCATGCCCAGAAGGGTGAAGGCGTCGACAGCGAATATCGCCGCCGCGAGGGCGACGGCAACGGCCGGCCGAAGCCACGGTTGCGTCGTGCTCGATCTGACAGGTCTGGGGCGCACCGGCTTTTTGATCATTGCTCAGGGGTCTGACGCTGCGAATATGGCCCGCATGGAGGTGCCTCGCAGTTGCCTTCTGCTCGTAAACTAAACGAATTTGTTTGCGAAGCCTCGGCCCCGCGTCCACAGGACAGCGTGCCGCTGCGGCTCGGGGGCGCCCGGTCTTCCCATGAACATTGCGTTGACCTATCTGGTTCTAGCTACCCTGCTAGAGTGAATGCCGATGGAGGCACTTTTGATGCCGAGGAATCGCCGCGAATTCCTGCGCTTCGTAAGCCATGTCACATCGTCGTTCGCAGCGCTGACGACGCTTGCTCACGCCTCCGGCCGGGGACACGAAACATTGACGAAATCGGATCCATCGCGCGTGAACGGTATGCCGCTGCCGCTTGGCGCCGAGCCGGATAAAGCGCTGATGCGGCGGATAAAATCGATCTCCAACGTGTTCGAGGTCGGCAAGCCCGAGCCCGATTATGCCTACGTCGAAGATCTCGGCGACGGGCGGGGATACACGGTCACGCAGTATGGTTTCTGCACCTACAATAGCGAGGTCACGCAAGTGATTGGCCGGTATGTCGCGCGGGTGCCGCATACGCCTTTGAAGCGCTTTCTAACCGAGTTGCCGCCGGTCAAGTGGAGTGACCAGGAGCTGGATGAATTTCCGCATGTCTGGCGACATGAAGTGCATGTATCGAAGCTTCTCGGGGAGGCCTGCGACGATGAGGCAACAATTCTTTTCCTCGGGCCGGCAATCGAGTCTGCGACGGCGGTCGGTGTACGCAGCCCGATCGGCGTATCTATCTTTTACGATACGCTGCTGCAGCACGGGGCGGGCAGCGACCCGGATTCGCTGCCAAGCATCCTGAAGCGCACGCTGGAAGAGTACGGCAGCGTCGAGAAAACGTCCGAACCCCAGTCTCTCCGAGCGTTCCTGTCGGTGCGCAAATCGGTGCTGGAGAACGCGACCAACCACGACACCCGCAAGGTCTGGCGTGCCTCGGCGCGGCGCGTCGACGCGCTGCTCACCCTACTCGACGACAATCCCAATCTGGTGCCACCGATCGACGTGGCCAACGCGGATGTCGAGGTCACGATCCTCTAGTCGGCGTCTCATCGGCCTTTGGTCGATCTCTACTCAGCGGGGGCCGGGGCTCTCGTCGCGCTCTCCAGGGTGACTGTTGCCTTACGATCGAGTTTGCCCCAGCCAACGAAGTGACCCATGGCGGCGTGACTCACCGACTTGGTCAGCACGTAGTACAGCAGCTGCCGGTAGCCGAAGCGCTGCAAGGCCAGCCACCAGAGAAGCCGCCAGTCCTCACGTTTCTCAAACGAGAAGGCGACGACCGCGGTCGCGAGATCAACGGCGATGAAGATCGCGTAGTAGACGAGCGTCATCTTCAGATGGCCGGTGTCGAGCTGGTCACCGTGCTGCAGGTAGTCTGACGCGACGGCGATCAGCTGCGAGATCAGCAGCAGGTCGACGAACGGAGATACGAGGCCGAGCACGATCTGGAATAGCCACGCCTGCGGCAAGGCAACGAGGCCGAGCGCTCCATAGCGCGGGCGCAGCGTGACGTCCGCGTGCTTCCACAGGCACTGCAGGGTGCCGAACGACCAGCGGAAGCGCTGCTTCATCAGCCCCCGCACTGTATCGGGCGCCTCGGTCCAGGCCACGGCATCGGCATCGAAGATGGCACGGTAGCCCGCCTTCTGGATGGCGATGGTGAGATCCTGGTCCTCGGCCAAGGTGTCGGTCGGAAAGCCGCCGAGCTCGATGAGCGCGGAGCGGCGCCACGCGCCAACGGCGCCGGGGACTACCGTGATGCAGTCGAGCGCGGCGAGAGCGCGCCGCTCGAGGTTCTGCGCGGTAATGTACTCGAGTGCCTGCCAGCGGGTGATGAGATTGATGCGATTGCCGACCTTGGCGTTACCGGCAACAGCACCGACCTTCTCATCGCCGAACCAGCGCGCGAGGCGGGCAATCGTGTCGGGCTCGAAATGCGTGTCGGCATCGAGTGCGACGACGATCTCCCCGTGGGCTTTGGCGAGACCGGCGTTGATGGCACGCGCCTTCCCGCCATTGGGCAGCGTCAACAGCGTGACGCGAGGATCGGCGGCGAACCTGTCGCGCACCATATCGCTCGTGCCATCAGTCGAACCGTCATCGATGACGATGACCTCGAGCTTGACGTTGCGGCTATCGAGGATGTGGGCAACGGAGCCGGCGATGACCATATCCTCGTTGAAGGCGGGGATCAGCACAGACACGAGGACGCCATCACTGGCCGGGGCGGGCGACGGCTTGGACGTAAAGCGCCCCCAGATCGCCAGCCCGCACAGCACACCGAGACGCGCCAAGCCGAGCCCGATAGCCAACATAAAGAGAGTGTGAAGCGTCGCCTGCACCCAGCTCGCGGTGAGGAAGACGTACGAATTGACGAGCACCGAGCGGTCCTCGGCAGGCACTGGAGGCATCACCTGATCGTAAGTCCAGCCGGCGAGCTGCGAGATGGGAACGATGTCGAGGCCCCTAGCCCTGAGGCCGTCGATGATGCGGGGCAGCGCTGCAACCGTTTGCGAGCGGTCGCCTCCGGCATCGTGCAGCAAGATCACCTGCCCTCTCGTCTCGGGGTTTGTGTCCTCGATGCGCCGCATGATGCGCTCGACGATGGTGTCCGCGGATGGGCCGGCCCAATCGTCGGGATCGACGCGCAGGCCGACGGTTGCGTAGCCGAGCGACTGAGCGATTTTGACAGCGCGAATCTCTTCAGGTGTCGTCGGCTCCGCGTCGCCGAAGAACGGAGGCCGGAACAGCCGGATCGAGCGGCCGGTGAGCGCCTGCACCAACCGCTGCGTGGCATTGAGCTCCAACCGCGCACCCTCGCCCGAAGCCTGGGCGATGTTCGGGTGCGTAAAGGTGTGGTTGCCGATCTCATGGCCCTCGGCGAGGACGCGTTGCAGAAGGCGCGGGTTCTCCTCGCCGTTCTCGCCAACGATAAAGAACGTCGCCGTGACTTCCTTCTCCTTGAGGATGTCGAGGATCTTCGGTGTCCATTCGGGGCTC
>JBAZYB010000190.1:0-7716 GCA_041659545.1 Hyphomicrobium sp. | reverse complement strand
CTTGCGGTGGGTGGCGAAAAGTCGTTCGGTCCAATGATGGCGACCGTGATGCGCTTTGCAGCCGACGACGTGCACGAAGGGATTGTTCCGGCGTCCGGTCACTGGATCATGGAGGAAAATCCCACGGCCACCGTTCAGATGGTACGCGCCTTCCTCCAATGACCTGCTGGACGGCATGAGTAACTGACCGTAAGCGACGGCGAGCTGATGCTGCGGACGTACCGCGCGGATGGCTTTGGAGAGATGGTTCGATGCGCGCGTTGGAGATGAGCCGGGCGTTCACGCTCATAGAGCCGGGGCCCGTGGTTCTGGTGACGACCTACGACGGCGCCAAGAACAACGTGATGACCATCTCGTGGACGATGGTGCTGGACTTCGCCCCGGTGTTCGCGATCACCACGGGTGCGTGGAACTACTCCTTTGAGGCATTGGAAAAGACCAGGGAGTGCGTGGTCGCCATTCCCACTGTCGATCTGCTCGATCGTGTGGTGGGGATCGGGACCTGCTCGGGTGCGGATACCGACAAGTTTGCCAAGTTCAGGCTGACGCCTTTGCCCGGCAAGATCGTCAGGGCGCCTTTGATCGGGCAGTGCCTCGCCAACATCGAGTGCAAGGTCACGGATGTCGTCCATAAGCATAATATCGTCGTGCTGGAAGCCGTCGCGGCCCACATCGACCCGGAGCGAAAAGAGAAACGCACGTTTCACGCGGTCGGCGACGGTACTTTTATCGTCGACGGGCGGAGGCTGGATCGCAAGAAGATGATGGCCTCGAAGCTTCCGGCAGGCCTGTAGCCACGACTCGGCCAAGGGCATTGTCCTTGCTGGCGCCGGTGTCGGGGCTTGAGCAAAATCAATCTCGGCCCGTTGTGATGTGTGCATATTGCAGTGCAGTATCCTTCGGGTGGATTGCACGACATGCTGGGTTTACGCTTGCCCCAACCGATGCAGTGGAAAGTCACAATGCCCGAGTGGCCCCCGAATCTGCCCGGGTCCCGAGTGACCTTGAAAGCTCTGTTGATCGGCGCGCTGCTCGTGGCCGCTGTGGTCGGCGGGGGGTATCTCGTCTGGCGCAAGCTGTCGGCGCCGTCGCTGCCGCCTGGCTTTGCCATGGCCAACGGCCGAATCGAGGCGGAGCGGGTCGACGTAGCCACGAAGCTCGCCGGCCGGCTGAAAGAGGTGCTGGTCAAGGAAGGCGATAGCGTCAAGCAGGGTCAGACGCTTGCCATCATGGATACGGCCGAGCTCGAAGCGCAGATGAACGACGCCAAGGCCGAGGCGCGCCAGGCCGAGCGGCAGCTCGATCAGGCCATCGCTCTGCTTGCGCAACGTAACAGCGAGCTGACGCTCGCCAAGCAGGAGCTCGACCGTTCCGAGAAGCTGGCGGTGAAGGGATACACGCCGAAGGAAGTCGTCGAACAGCGCACCTCGGCCAAGATCAGCGCGGAGGCGGCGGTCAACAGTGCGCACGCACAGATCGATCTGGCGAAGGCGAATATCGAATCGGCGACGGCGCGCGTGGCACGCATTCAGACCTATCTCGACGACAGCGTCCTGACGGCACCACGTTCCGGGCGGGTGCAGTATCGACTGGCGCTGCCCGGGGAAGTGCTGGCGGCGGGCGGGAAGGTGCTGACACTTCTCGATGTGACCGACGTCTACATGACGGTGTTTCTGCCCACCAGCGAAGCGGGACGCCTGCCGATTGGTGCGGAAGCACGCATCATCTTCGATGCGGTTCCACAGTACGTCGTCCCAGCGTCGGTCTCGTTCGTCGCTACGGAGGCGCAATTCACGCCCAAGTACGTCGAGACGCAGCGCGAGCGCGAGAAGTTGATGTTCCGGGTGAAGGTGCAGCTTCCGGTCGAAATCCTCGAAAAGTATACGGCGTGGGTGAAGACCGGCGTGCCCGGCGTCGCCTACATACGGCTTTCGCCCAATGCAAAGTGGCCCGACTTCCTCGCCGCGTCGCTGCCCGCAGATACGTGAGAGAATAGATGCGCGCTGGCGATTGTGCCGTTGCCGAATTGCATGCGGTGACGCATCGCTATGGGCGCGTCGTAGCGCTCGACAACGTCTCGATGATCATCCCCGCCGGCCGCATGGTGGGTCTGATCGGCCCCGACGGCGTCGGCAAGTCCACGGCGCAGGCGCTGGTGGCAGGCGTCCGCAAGCTGCAGTCGGGCCAAGTGATGGCGCTCGGCGGCAGCATGGGCGATTCGCGCCACCGCAGCGCCGTATGCGCGCGCATCGCATACATGCCGCAGGGTCTTGGCCGCAATCTCTATCCGACGCTGTCGGTCTACGAGAACGTCGATTTCTTTGCGCGCCTGTTCGCTCAGGAAGAGGAGGAACGGCGGTGGCGCATCAACGATCTTTTGCGCTCGACGCAGCTCGATGCGTTTGCGGACCGCCCGGCCGGCAAGCTGTCGGGCGGCATGAAGCAGAAGCTGGCACTTTGCTGCGCGCTGATTCATGACCCCGATCTGCTGGTGCTCGACGAGCCGACGACCGGCGTCGATCCGCTGTCGCGCAAGCGGTTCTGGGAGCTGATCGGGCGCATCCGCAGCCGGCGCGAAGGCATGAGCGTGCTAACAGCCACCGCCTACATGGAGGAAGCGGAGCAATTCCAGTCGCTGATCGCCATGGACGATGGCCGCGTGGTGGCCACGGGCTCTGCTGCAGACCTCAAGAACATGACGGGCCGCGATACTCTGGAAGAGGCGTTCGTCGAACTGCTGCCTGAGGAGAAGCGGCTCGGGCACAAGAAGCTGACGTTCATTCCGCGGGTGCCTCGCGAAGGCGCGCCGGCCATCGAGGCGCACGACCTGACCATGCGCTTCGGGGACTTCACAGCCGTAGACCGGATCAGCATCCGCATCGAGCAAGGCGAGATCTTCGGTTTTCTCGGCTCCAACGGCTGCGGGAAGTCGACGACGATGAAGATGCTGACGGGGTTGCTGCAGCCCACGTCGGGTACAGCATCGCTGCTCGGCCGGCCCATCGATGCGGGCGATATGGAGACCCGCCGGCGCGTCGGCTACATGTCGCAGGGGTTCTCGCTCTACACCGAGCTGTCGGTGCGGCAGAACCTGGTGCTGCACGCGCGGCTGTTTCATGTCCCGGCCGGTGCGATGCAGGCGCGCGTCGCCGAAATGCTGGCGCGGTTCGGCCTCGAAGCGGTGGCCGATTCTATGCCCGATGCGCTATCGCTGGGCATGCGGCAGCGGTTGCAGCTCGCCGTGGCCGTCATTCACAGCCCGGAGATGCTCATTCTCGATGAGCCGACGTCAGGCGTCGATCCGGTGGCGCGTGATAATTTCTGGGCGCTGCTCATCGAGCTGTCGCGCAAGGACGGCGTGACGATCTTCATATCGACCCACTTCGTGAACGAGGCGGAGCGCTGCGATCGCATCTCGCTGATGCACGCCGGGCGCATCCTCGCCATCGGCGCGCCGTCTGAGCTGCGCGAAGCGCGGGGGGCGGAGACGCTGTCGGAAGCCTTTATCGACTATCTGGAGGATGCCGACGGGTCGGAGGATGCCGTTGAGGAAAAGTCCGAGGCGGCATTCGCCAAGACAGAGGCGAAGAAATTCGAGCGTCATTCGGACGAGCGCTTCAGTCCGGCACGGATATGGGCATTTGCGCGGCGTGAGGCATTGGAGCTCGTGCGCGATCCGATCCGCATCGCATTCGCGCTACTTGGGCCGGTCATTTTGCTGGTGACGATGGCCTACGGCATCTCCTTTGACTTGGAGGATGTTCGCTATGCCATCCTCGACCGCGATCAATCGCAAGAGAGTGCGACACTGGGTGAAGCGTTCTCGGCATCGCGATATTTCAGCGAGCAGCCGAAGCTGAACTCGGAGGGCGACATCGATGAGCGGATGCGCTCGGGTGACATCAAGGTGGCGATCGCCGTGCCGCCCCACTTTGGCCGCGACCTGCTGCGCTCGCATGCGCCGGAAATCGGCATCTGGGTGGATGGGGCGGACACGTTCAGGGCCGAGACGGCGCGCGGCTACGTGCAGGGTGTGATCAATAATTATCTCGAGGACCTGTCGCGCCGGGAAACGGGGAGTGTTCCGTTGCTCACGCCAGCGGACATCGAGGTGCGGTTTCGCTACAATCAGGCGTTCCTGAGCATCTATGCCATTTCGCCGGGTGTGCTGATGATGATGCTCATCATGTTCTGCACCATGCTGACGGCACTCGGCATTGTGCGCGAGAAAGAGCTGGGCTCGATCATCAACCTTTATGCGGCGCCGGCAAGCAAGCTGGAGTTCCTGCTCGGCAAGCAACTTCCCTATATCGGCATTGGCGCCATTAGCTTTGCGATGCTGACGACGATGATCGTCTTGGTGTTCCGCGTGCCCATGACGGGCAGCTTCCTGGCGCTCGCCTCGGGGGCGGTGCTGTTTGTCGGCGCGGCGACTTCCTTCGGGCTGGTCATCTCGACGTTCGTGCGCTCGCAAATCGCCGCCATTTTCGGCTCGGCTATCATCGTCACAATCCCGACGGTGAATTTCTCCGGCATGATGTATCCGGTCTCGTCGCTCGAGGGCGGCGCGCGGTTGATTGGCACGCTCTTTCCATCCCTCTACTTTCAGCGCATCAGTGCTGGCGTATTCAATAAGGGGCTCGGATTTTCCGAACTCTACGCCGATCATCTCGCCCTTGCGGCGTTCTGTGTCGTGTTTATCGGCGCAGCGACCCTTCTGTTGCGTAAGCAGGAGCCGTAGGCATGCCGTCCTTCGAGCATATCTATCGGCTTGGCGTGAAGGAGCTCTACAGCCTTCGCTACGATCCGGTGCTGGTGATTCTCATCCTCTACACCTTCACGTTCGCCATCTACACGGTCGCGGCGGGCGTCAGAACGGAGGTCCGCAATGCGTCGATCGCCGTCGTCGATGAGGATGGTACAGACCTGTCGCGGCGGCTGCGCGATGCATTTCTGCGCCCGTACTTCAAACCCGCAGCGCTGCTGCCGTCAGTTGCCGACATCGACCCGGCGATGGATTCGGGGCGGTACACGTTTGTCGTGGTGATTCCGCCGCGCTTTCAAGCGGACGTCGTTGCCGGACGCCATCCGACCTTGCAGCTCGACGTCGACGCGACGGCGATGACGTTGGCAGGTAATGGCACGATCTATGTAACGAGTATCCTGCAGAGCGAGCTTGCCGACTATGTCAGCCGCAGCGAGGGCTCGAACACGCTGCCCGTCAGCTTGTCGATGCGCGCCAAGTTCAATCCCAATCTGGAATCGAGCTGGTTCATGGCGGTGATGCAGATCGTCAGCAATATCACGATGCTGTCGCTCATTCTATCCGGAGCTGCAGTCATCCGCGAGCGCGAGCATGGCACGATCGAGCATCTTCTGGTGATGCCGGTAACGCCCGCCGAGATCATGCTGGCCAAGATTTGGGCGAACGGTCTCGTTATCGTCGCGGCGGCGCTTTTGTCGATCACACTCGTTGTGCAAACGCTGTTGCAAGTGACAATCAACGGATCGATCAGCCTGTTTATTTTCGGCGCGGCGATCTTTCTGTTCTCGATGTGCTCGCTGGGTATTGCGTTGGCGACCCTTGCCCGGTCGATGCCGCAGTTCGGGCTTCTGGCGATACCGTTCTTCGTCGTCATGAACATGTTGTCGGGCGGTGTCACGCCGCAGGAAGCGATGCCGACGTTGCTGCGCCAGGTCATGCAGGCGGCACCGTCGACGCATTTCACAAGCTTCTCGCAGGCGGTGCTTTACCGAGCCGCGGGGCTGGACGTCGTCTGGCCGCAGCTCGTAGCCATGGCCGGCATTGGCGCGGTGCTGTTCCTCGTCGCGATGTGGCGGTTCCGCGGAACGATGGCCGCTGCACAGGGCTGAGCGCGGCTCAGGTGATGGGCACGACGTCAACACCGACGTGGACGGAATGTTCGCTGCCGCCGAGCAGGATGCCGCTGATGGGGCTTACGTCGTCGTAGTCCCGCCCGTAGGCGATGGTAATGTGCTCGTCGCGGGGCATCAGGCCGTTGGTGGGATCGAAGTCGACCCAGCCGAACTCCGGCGACCATACGGAGATCCAGGCGTGCGAAGCGTCGGCGCCGGCAAGGCGCGGCGTTCCGGGCGGCGGTTGCGTGAGAATGTAGCCACTGACGTAGCGGGCAGAGAGGCGCATGGCGCGCAGGCACGCCAGGGCCAAATGCGAGAAATCCTGACATACGCCGCGCCGCTGCTGCAGGACCTGGGTGATGGGCGTCGAAACGTCGGTTGCCGTGGAATCGAAGGTAAAATCCGAATAGATGCGTTCGATGAGATCCCAGGCGCCGACGAGGACGGGGCGGTTCGCTGGAAACGACTGGCGCGCGTAGGCGGCGATGTCGGGTGAAGAGCGCGTGTTCTTGGAAGCGCAGGCATAGCGGGCGACATCGAGATCGGTGCCGGCGCGCGGATTGGCGATGCGCCCGGCAAGCTCGTCCCACGGGGTGGAGACGGAGAAGTCGGGCACCGGCCGGGCGGTCACGCCGATGGTGCTGTGGGCGTGCACGATGAGTTCGTTGTGCTCCTGCTCGATATCGAACATGACGACGCGATTGCCGAAGTAATCCTCGCGCTCGGTGCGGATCGTGGGGGCCGGCTGGACGAGAAGGGCATGGCCCTTTATCCGCTGGCGCTCAACGGTGCGGGGCGACATGTGCACGATGTGCTGGCTCTGCACGACGGGTACAGAGTAGCGGTAGATCGTGCGATGGCTCACATCGTAGATCATGACTTGGGCTCCAGCCGCGTGTGCACGCGGTGTGGCTGATCTTCGAGCAGGTTGAAGTAGTGCCGCTCGATGGCGGTGGTGAGCTGCGGCAGCAGGTGCATCTGATTGCGCACCGCCGCTTGGAGTTCCGAACGTGTCGGATCCTTGGCCAGCGCCTCGACGTCAGCGAGCCGTATCGAGGTGAGCATCGACAAGATGAGGCGCCGCTCGTCGGTGAGGCTGGCGCCTTGGTTGGGTTGAGGCAGCCCCGCGAGGTGCTGCGAGATGCTGGCCAGCTGATAGGCGAGGCTGCGCGGGTTGGTCTCGTCGAGGAGCAGCAAGTCGAGCACCAGCGGCAGCATCGGATCGAGGCGATAGCGTGATCGGTAGGTGATGAAGCTGTCGGCCACCTCAAGCAGGAAATAGAGGCGGCCGGCCTCCTCGTCACGCGCCAAAGGACGGCCGAACAGCCAGAGGATGGCTTCGCTCATGTTGCCGGCACGCTCAATGCGCCGGCCAGTGTCAAGGAACGACCAACCCTTGTTGCGGGTCATGTTCTCGTGGATGAGCCCGTTGAAGGCCGCGAGCCAGCCGAGGCCGTCCTCAATGAGATCGAGCTGCGCTTCGGGCGGAGAATCGTCGAGCGCGCGGCGCCAATCGGCGCCCGGGCGGAAGTGGCTCAGCACGCGCCAAGCTTCGAGGGACAGGCGATCCCGCGTCAGGTTGGCGACGCGGTAAAGCTTGTCGAGCGTGTCGTCGAGTGTGCGGCGCCCATCCTTGGCGGTGATCAGCGCGTGCACGATTTGCTCGACCGATTCGGCGGGGCCGCTCAGCGTGACAGGCGCTGTCGCATCGGTTTCACCTGTGGCGAGAGCTTCGAGGCAGGCGAGCGCGGCACCCTGAACGTGCGAGGGGGCATTGTCGCCGCGCAGCGGCTGCAGTGCGCTGCGCAGAACGCGCATGATCCAATCGGAGCGCTC
>JBAZYB010000189.1:3963-7731 GCA_041659545.1 Hyphomicrobium sp. | reverse complement strand
GAATAACTGCACCCCGAGGCCCTCCAACTCGTACGCACCGACCGTCTGGCTGACGCGGTCAGCCGCACGCAACAGATAATCATCGAGGAAGGCGTCGGAAAAATCACGCATCGTCAGCCGCGCCGTCGCCACGTGGGTCCAGTTGACCTTGCCGTCCTCCGCCAGCACGACGGCCGAATGCAGCTCGTGCGTCCGGCCGCGCACCCGCTGCAGCGCTGAACGCGCCGCCTCGATGCTCGGCGCCTTGCTCAGCAACTCGGCATCCAGCGCCAGAACCTGATCCGCTCCAATGACCAGTGACCCGCGCCGCTTGCCGCTGACATCCTCGGCCTTGGCAATGGCCAGCACCTCGGCGACACGCTTGGGCGCAATATTGGCGTCCTGCTCGAACAGTTGCTCGCGGATCTTCGGCTCGTCGACATCCGCCGCCTGCACGGTGAACGGAACGCCAGCCGCTGCCAGCATCTCCCGCCGTGCCCGACTCCCCGAGCCCAGGACGATCTCGTGAATTCCGCTGCTCATCACTGGATTCTCTTCCCCCTGGCGCATCGGCCCCGAAACCCCCGGCAAAAACTAGCCGTCGCTGGCATCATGCACCTCTCCATCGGCGGCATCGCGGTCGTGCAGCAGCTTCAATATCTGTGCCGCCGACTCCTCCACTGAGCGCCGCGTCACATCGATCACGGGCCAGCCGTTCTGCGCGCAGACCTTACGTGAATAGGCAATCTCGGCCGAAATCCTGTCGCGGTCCACGTAGTCGCCGAGGTTGCGATCCGCCAGCATCATCGCCCGATGACGGCGCACCTCGGCGAGCCGGTCAGGACTGGCGATGAGGCAGACGACGAAAGCCGAATGCGGCTTTGTCAGTTTCTCAGGCAGCGCAATCGAGGGCACCAGCGGAAGGTTGGCCGTCTTGTATCCGCGCTGGGCGAGATAGATGCTCGTCGGTGTCTTCGATGTCCGCGAGATACCCAAAACGATGATGTCCGCATCGCTCAGATCATTGGGCAGATGCCCATCGTCATGCGCCATGGTGAAATTCAATGCGTCGATACGCCTGAAGTAATCCGCATCGAGCACATGCTGGCCAGCGACGATCGGCGTACGCGGCGCACCCAGGTAGCTCTCGAAAACCTGCATAATCGGCTGCAGGATCGCCAGGCACGGGATCTTCAATTCCGAGCACTGCCGCTCGAGCTCCTCCGACAGCGCGTGATTGGTAATCGTATAGAGGACGATACCCGGCGCCTGCTCGATCTCCTGCAGCACGCGCTTCATCTGCCGCGACGTTCGCACCAGCGGATGTACATGCTCGATTGGGCGCACCAGCGCGTACTGCACCGCTGCTGCCTTGGCGATGGTTGTGAGCGTCTCGCCGGTCGAGTCCGACACGAGATGCAGATGGAAGAAACTCGGCAGGTCGCTCGACATGAGCCTCACTGTTTAAGACGGTATGGCCTGTTGAAAAAGGTACCGGTTATCAAGAGGGCTTCTACAACGCGGCCGACTGTTGCCGGTCCCATGTCCGCTTGTCCACGAAACTGCCCACAAAGGACCGCTGCGGGATAGTCCAACCTGATACCCATCCCCGTCGCGAGCATTGATGTTCTCTCTGACGCCCGTCCAACGTCTCTCAACAGCACAGCCCCGATCGTTGCAGCACCATCGGCGTAGCTAGCACCTTGATCCCCGTACGCTTTGGCCGCACTAGTGGCTCCGCCCCTACGCAACACACCACATAGGCCTCCCGCCCGGCAGCCCTGTGCGCGACCCAAGGATTAGGCTAGGACAACATGCTAATCCTCGGAACCCACTGGGGTAAGAGAAGTAAAAATAAGAGTCTAAGATTCTAGATTGGTTTAAGTACAGATGCGTGCTCCCGCACAGGCCCCCTCCCTACCCGCCACCGAAAAGCGGCTCGTCAGCGTCCTCTCCGGCGAGGCACTGTGGCCACCACCGATGTGGCTCATGCGCCAGGCAGGTCGCTACCTCCCCGAGTACCGCCAGGTGCGCGCGTCGGTCGGCGGCTTCCTCGAGCTGTGCTACACGCCAGCGCTCGCCGCCGAGGTCACGCTGCAACCGATCCGCCGCTACGGCTTCGACGCGGCAATCCTGTTTTCCGATATCCTCGTCGTCCCCGATGCCCTCGGCCAGCAGGTCCGCTTCGTCGAGGGCGAAGGCCCGCGCCTCGATCCGATCACCGACGCAGCCGGTCTGGCCTGCCTCGACCTCGCCGCGACCGGAGATAAATTTTCCCGCGTCTACGAAACCGTCCAGCGCCTGCGCCAAGATTTGCCGCGCGATGTGACGCTGATCGGTTTTTGCGGGGCCCCGTGGACAGTTGCGACCTACATGGTCGGCGGCCAGGGTTCCTCCGACCAGGCCGCGGCGCGCCAGCTCGCCTACCGTGACCGCGACACCTTCGCCCGGTTGATCGAGATCATCACCGATGCCTCGATCGACTACCTCGACGGGCAGGCGAAGGCCGGCGCCGAGGTGCTGCAAATCTTCGACAGCTGGGCGGGAAATCTCCCCGACGGCGAATTCGACGCCTGGGTACTGGCGCCGACTCGTAGAATCGCCGCAGAGCTGAAACGGCGCCACCCCGGCGTGCCGATCATCGGCTTTCCGCGGGGAGCTGGCGCCAACGCCGGACGATACGTTCGGGAAACACGCGTCGAGGGACTGGGATGCGACACAGCGATGCCACTGCAGCAGATGCGCTCGCTCGCCGAACAGACTGGCGCGGCCGTGCAGGGCAACCTCGATCCGCTACTGCTCGCTGCCGGAGGCCCGGCCCTTGATGCGCGGGTTCGTGAAAATCTCGCAGCCCTCCGTGGCGTTCCGTTCGTATTCAACCTCGGGCATGGCATCGTGCCGCACACACCGCCCGACAACGTCGCCCGCCTCGTCGAGCTCGTTCGATCGTCTGGAGCCGCGGATTGAGCCATGGCGGAGCGATTACCCCACGCGACATCTCCCGCGCCGCGAGCCGCAATCGCCATCGTGGTCACCGTGGCCTTGCTCGCTGCCATCTGGTTTCTGCTCGGCGATGGCGCCTATCTATGGGTGAAGGCCGCGCACATCATCGCCGTCATCTCCTGGATGGCGGGGATGTTGTATCTGCCGCGCCTGTTCATCTACCACTGTGACGCCCCTGTAGGATCGGCACAGTCCGAGACCTTCAAGGTCATGGAGCGCCGCCTGCTCACGGTGATCATCAATCCGGCGATGATCCTCACTTGGGTGCTGGGCCTCTGGCTCGTCTGGCAAGGAGGGTTCCTCACCTCCGGTTGGCTGCACGCCAAAATCGCGCTCGTTCTGGCCCTTTCCGGCGTGCATGGCTTCTTTTCCGCGTCGGTCCGCCGGTTCGGCGCCGATGCCAATAAAGTCTCCCAGCGCGCCTGGCGGATGTGGAACGAGGTGCCGACAGTCCTGATGATCGCCATCGTTCTGCTCGTCGTGCTCAAGCCCTTCTGACGAATTTTTGCAAGAGCCGCTTTTCTATGGCTTTTCCATCTGCTATAGAGTTTGCCAATTCCGCATCGACTCGGGGCCGCTCAGGCCTGTGAGTTGGTCGCCGGTGCCCTGAAGCAAGGGGCTAGGCAGACCACGCGTGGCCTCGTCCACGTTCAATGAACAACCCCCCACCTTCCGGCCGCGGCTCCAGCATCCCGCCTCACCAGTCGCTGCCATCCGGAGCATTCCATGACGGAAATGAAGCTCGAAGACCTGAAACTCAAACCTCCCACGGAGATGCTGAGTTTC
>JBAZYB010000189.1:0-3953 GCA_041659545.1 Hyphomicrobium sp. | reverse complement strand
ACGGCAGCACCATGCGCAAGCAGGAGCTGATGTTCGCCACCCTGAAACAGCTCGCCGCTAAAGAGGTCGAAATCACCGGCACAGGTGTCGTCGAGGTCCTGCAGGACGGCTTCGGCTTCCTGCGCTCGCCCGACGCCAACTATTTGCCCGGTCCTGACGATATCTACGTTTCGCCCTCCCAGATTCGCCGCTTTGCCCTGCGCACCGGCGATACGGTCGAGGGTCAGATCCGCAGTCCCAAGGACGGCGAGCGCTACTTCGCCCTGCTCAAGGTCTCGAAGATCAACTTCGAAGACCCCGAAGCGACGAAGCACAAGATCAACTTCGACAACCTGACGCCGCTCTATCCTACCAAGTGGCTGAAGCTCGAGACCGAAGATCCGACGGTCAAGGATTTCTCCCCGCGCGTCATCGACATCGTCGCGCCGATCGGCAAGGGCCAGCGCGGTCTCATCGTCGCCCCGCCGCGTACCGGCAAGACGGTGCTGCTGCAGAACATCGCCCACTCGATCGCCGTCAATCACCCCGAGTGCTACCTCATCGTGCTGCTCATCGACGAGCGCCCCGAGGAAGTCACCGATATGCAGCGCTCGGTGAAAGGCGAGGTCATCTCCTCCACCTTCGATGAGCCGCCGTCACGCCATGTGCAGGTGTCGGAGATGGTCATCGAAAAGGCCAAGCGTCTCGTCGAACACAAGCGCGACGTGATCATCCTTCTCGATTCCATCACGCGCCTCGGTCGTGCCTACAACACGGTTGTGCCGTCCTCCGGCAAGGTGCTCACCGGCGGTGTCGACAGTAACGCCCTGCAGCGGCCGAAGCGCTTCTTCGGCGCCGCGCGCAACATCGAGGAAGGTGGCTCGCTGACCATCATCGCCACGGCGCTGGTCGATACCGGCTCGCGCATGGACGAGGTCATCTTCGAAGAGTTCAAGGGCACCGGTAACTCGGAAATCATTCTCGACCGCAAGGTCTCCGACAAGCGCGTGTTCCCTGCCATCGACGTCGCCCGCTCGGGCACCCGCAAGGAAGACCTGCTCGTCCCCAAGGACCAGCTCAAGAAGGTCTACGTCCTGCGCCGCATCCTCAATCCGATGGGCACCATGGACGGCATCGAGTTCCTCATCGACAAGCTGCGCTCGACCAAGACCAACGGCGAGTTCTTCAATTCGATGAACACCTGATCGCTGGCCACAGCCATCGGCGACATACGAAAGGGCCGCTTCACCGCGGCCCTTTTTTGTTTTCGCGCCCCGATCTGGATTCCGCCCCTCACCCGCGCTGTTCCACGTGGAACCGACGGTCGCACTTGCGTGCGCCACTCTCCCTTCCCATGCGCCGCGCGGCGGCAGCTTTCAAGGAAGGGTGTCATGGGATTGAAAAGCATCTTCGACGGCCTGTATGTCGACCAGCTGATTCACAAGAGTGACAGCGGAAATTTCGTCGTCTACCCGCGCGGCATGATGGGGCCGGGCTATGCGCTTCCCGCCGCGCGTGAAAGCACCATGCGTCAGCGACTGCGCAGGCTGATGCTTCTCTCGCTCGTCGGCGGCACGTCATTCGCCATATTCGTCTTACGCGCCATGCAGCCCGAGCACGCCTTGTCCTCTCTTGGCTGGGCGCTCGTCAGCGGACTTGCTGTGATGCTGTTTGGCGCGATCATCTACGCTCAGGCGCAACTCACGGCGGGGCTGGAGCGCCTGCCAGGTCCTGGACCCTCTGTCGGCGCAAGACTGCGCTCGGCACGCGCGGCACGTCCGACATGGACCTATTGGTTCAGTACCGTGACCGGGGTGATCATGATCGTTGCCGCGGTCGCCAGCGTCGTCCTCGGTCTTGCCGACAAGGATATGCAGACGGCCGCAAGCGGCGTGGTCCTGCTGTGCCTTGGCGGTCTGCTGGCCACCGACGGAATACTCGGCCTCGCTGAGGGCGGACGCGCCAGATAATTGCTCGTCGGCCTCCCACAGGTCGACGAGTTGCGTCTACTCCGCCGCGTCGACGATGCGGCGCGCCTCTTGGGCCGGCGTCTCAGGCGCCGGCTCAGGCTGCTTATAGCGCTGGGGCTCGCCCTCACCCGGCTTGTAGTAGAGCGGCAGCAGGAACTGCTCGACGTAGCCCTTGGGGAAATGCGGGATCTCGTCGACGCCCAGATCCTTGGCCGTGATCTCGCGCGGGGGCTTTTCGTGGAAGGTTCCGAGCATCTTGTCCCAGCAGGTCAGCAGCAGCCCGAAGTTGCAATCTCCCTCGGTGCCCCAGTTGACGTGATGCAGGTGATGCACGCGTCCGATCGACAGGTGCCCCTGCAGCGGTCCTAGCCGCGCATCGACGTTCGAGTGCTGCACGATCAGCGTCACGGAAATGGCAAACCCGAGCAGCACCGCCACCGGGATCGGCATACCCATCAGCACCAGCGGCATACTCCCGACCACCATGTCGATGACCTGGTGCAAGGGATGGCGCATCACACCGTTGAACCCGTACAGCCGGCCGACGCCGTGATGCACCGCATGCAGCCGCCACAGCGGCGCATAGCGATGGCTGACGTAGTGCATGAGCATGAAGGCTAAGTCGGACGCAACGAACGCGATGAGGAACTGCGCCCACAGCGGCCATTCAGTCGGCCAGATGCCGATGTCGAACGGGAACAGCCAAACGATCAGCGGGATCAACAGCACGCCGTTGATGCTCTGCATCTCGTAGACGAGGATATGCAGGAAGCTGGTGGGCACATCGCCGTGCTCGTGGTGGTCGTTCCACTCGTCGAAGAACGGCGCCGTGCGCTCAGCTGCAAAGGCCACCCCGTACGCCAGCGCCAGCAGCGGTGCCAGCCACAGATACGCCCAGGGATTGTCACGCGCCACGGCGAGCTGCGAGACGACCCAATACGCCGCGCCGATCAGGCCGAGCATCATGAACGGGGCGTAGCCATAGCGCACCAGCGTGCGTAGTGCTGACATCAAGAGATCTCCGAATCGAAGCGTCGTGCGAGCAGTAGCAACTCAGTGGCTCTTGCACAGTTGGAGTTGGGACTCGTCCACGTCATCGGCAACTGAACGAAAAGGGTGCCGCACGACAATGGCACCGCAAGGGTTTGGAGCTTGTTTACAAACTTCGTTGTTCCTTGAGCGTCCTGGCAAGCTGTTCAGGCTCTGTCAGGGGCGGCGAACATTGCGGACCAAGGCACACATATGCTGTTGCAAGCCGGTTAACAGCTTTCTTATCGCGTAGGCCCGGTAACGCAGTTCCATTCGCCGTGTCACTCAAAGCGTACTGCAGAGATCCAGGCAAAGAAATACTTCTGATGACCTGCATCAGCGCTTCAGCGCCTGGGAGTTTCTCTCCAGCAATTACGACTTGTTGCGGCGCTAGCAAGTCATATGTGCTCGCCAGGAGCCCCGTATGTGCGACGATGTTGCGCCCCACCTCGGGCGCAAATGCCGCGAGTAATGCCGTCGCACGATCGAGGTAGCCGGTCTCGCCGCTAATGGTCGACAGAGCCACGAGGTTAGCAAGCATGATGGCGTTCGCATTCGGGGTCGCATCGTCGTTGCCCGGCCGCAGCCGCACCAGAACGTCGCGCGTATCGTCGGCCGAAGTCGCGTAGCCGCCCACATCCTCCCAGTAGTGTTTGTCCAACACCTGCACCCAAGCGACGGCCTGGTCGAAGTAGTGCTGCTCGTTCGTCGCCTCGAACAGACGCAGCGCGCCCCAGATCATGTTGGCGTAATCGCTGGCCGTCGCCGGGGCCTTCGCCTGTCCGTGGCGATAGCTGTGCCAAAGCCGTCCCTCCCGGGTCATCTTCGTCACGACGAAATCGAACGCGCGCCTCGCAAGATCCAGCCACTCCGGCTGCTGAAAGACGGTCGCTGCACGGGTAAGCGCTGCAATCATCAATCCGTTCCAGTCGGCGAGCACTATGTCGTCCCAACCGGGACGCACGCGCCCATCGC
>JBAZYB010000188.1:0-7750 GCA_041659545.1 Hyphomicrobium sp. | reverse complement strand
GGTTGGGATCCTTCGCTCGCTCCTCGAACGGCTTCAGCGTAACGAAAACCGCCCCGGCATTGGGCTGGTTTGTACGCGTAGCACCCGAGAAGCCAACGAAGTTCACCGCATGCGCAACGCCTGGCGTCGACAGCGCCATATCGACCAACCGCTTGTTCACCGCATCGGTCCGCGCCAGCGACGAAGCCGGTGGAAGCTGCGTGACCGTGATGAGGTAGCCGCCGTCAACCGCGGGAATGAATCCGACCGGGGTCTTACGGAATTCGTTCATGCCGTAGACGATGATGCCGACATAAAGGACGAGCATCAGCACGGCGAACCGCACCACCTTGCCGACGACCCAGCCATAGCCGCCCGACAACTTTTCGAAGCTCCAGTTGAACGTGCGGAAGAACGCATGCACCGGCCACATGTACCAGGCGTTACGGTGCCCTTCCGTGTGCGGCTTGAGCAAGAGCGCGCATAGCGCCGGCGACAACGTCAGCGACACGACAAGCGATATGAATGTGGCGCCGGCGATGGTGAGAGCAAACTGCTGGTAGAACTGACCGGAAATGCCTGTGATGAACGCAGATGGCACGAACACGGCACTGAGCACCAGCGCGATGGCGATCAGCGCTCCTCCCACTTCTTCCATCGTGCGATAGGCAGCCTCGCGCGGACTGAGCCCGTTCGCCATATTGCGTTCGACGTTTTCAACCACGACGATTGCGTCATCGACGACGATGCCGATAGCCAGCACCAAGCCGAACAGAGACAGGTTGTTGAGCGAAAACCCGAATAGCGACATCAGGAAGAAGGTGCCGATCAACGACACCGGAATGGCTACGATGGGGATGATCGCGGCGCGCCACGTCTGCAGGAACACGATGACAACGAGCACGACGAGCACCACCGCCTCGAGGATGGTGTCCACGACGGCGTCAACCGACTGTTGGATGAAGTCGGTCGGATTGTAGACGATGTCGTACTTGAGCCCTTCGGGAAATCCTTTCGACAGCTCGGCCATCGTCGTTTTGATCTTGGCCGCCGTATCGATCGCATTCGAGCCTGGCAGCTGGAATATGCCTAGCGCCACGGCAGGATTCTTGTCGAGATAGGAGATCACGCCATAGTCGAGCGCAGCGAGTTCCACCCGCGCCACATCCTTGAGGCGCACGACGGAATCGTTCCCCTGCTTGACGACGATCTCGCCGAACTGGTCCGGGTCGGCAAGACGCCCAAGAGTCTGCACGGAGATCTGGAAGGCGCCCGGTTGCTCCACTGGCGGCTGATTGAGAATGCCGGCAGCGACCTGTACGTTTTGCCTCTGCAGCGCAGCCGTCACATCATTGGCCGTCAGACCGAGCGACTGCAGCCGATCCGGATCGAGCCACACGCGCATGGAATAGTCGCGGCTGCCGAACACGGTGATCGAACCGATCCCTTGGATACGGGTCAGCACGTCGACAACGTTGACGCTCGCGTAGTTCGAGATGAACAACGTGTCGCGCGACTGGTCGGGCGAATACAAATGCACGACCATCATGAGGTCGGGCGACGCCTTCGCCACCGTCACACCGATGTTGCGTACGTCGGCCGGCAGTCGCGGCTGAGCGATCGCAACGCGATTTTGCACCTGCACCTGTGCCGTATCGAGGTCCGTTCCCAGATCGAACGTCACCGAGATCGTGAAGCGACCGTCAACCGTCGAGTTCGACGAAATGTAGAGCATGCGCTCCACACCGTTGATCTGCTGCTCCAACGGAGCAACGACCGTCGACGCAACAACTTCGGCGCTCGCACCCGGGTACTGTCCGGTGATGTTGACCACCGGCGGGGCGATTTCAGGATACTGCGCGATGGGCAAACGCCCCAGCGCCACCGCACCCAGAATAATGAACACGACCGAGATGACGCTGGCAAAGATCGGCCGGTCGATGAAGAAGTGCGACAGTCGCATTTCACCCTGCTGCTAGTTGGTGCGGATAGAGGACGTATTAGGAGCACCACCGGCAGCGTTGGCTGCCGTCTCCTGCGGGGTGACTTTTGCGCCAGGGCGCACGCGCATCAGGCCGTTGACGATGACGGAGTCATTCGGGTCCAGTCCCTGCACCACACGCATACCGTCCACGAGCTGACCTAACGTGACATACTTGGGCGTCGCCACGTTCTCGGCGTTGACCACGTACACGAACTTGCGCACCTGTTCCGTGGCGATGGCAGCATCAGGAACGAGCAGCGCCGCCGTCGGCTGGGACGTGGCGAGCTGGATGCGCCCGAACATTCCCGGCGTCAGCTTGCCATCGGCGTTGCCGAATACCGCGCGCCCACGAATGGTGCCTGATGAGCGATCGATCGCGTTGTCGACGAAGTCGATCTTGCCCTCGTGGGCAAAGTCCTTCTCGTCGATGAGCTTGAGCCGCACGGGCAAAGTCATGCCGCGGTCCGCTGCGCTCGACGCCGCCGCGCCCACCATGCGCAGGTAGCGCAAGTATGACGCCTCATCCATGGTGAACTCGAAACGGATGGGATCGATCGAGGCGATTGTCGCCAGCAGCGTCGAGGTGCCGGAGGCGCCACCCGATACCAGGTTGCCAACCGAAACACGCCGATCGCCGATGCGGCCCGACACCGGCGCACTCAGCTCCGTAAAGCTGAGGTCGAGTTCGGCCTGCTGCAGTGCTGCCTGCTGCGAGGTTACGGCGGCGGCGGCAACGCGCGATGCCTGCAAGCGCTGGTCCAGTGCTTGCTGCGTGATCGTCGTGCCGGTACGCAGGCTTTCACCGCGCTTCAAATCGCTCTCCGCAAAGGCCAAGTTGGCCTTCGCCTGCTCGATCGCAGCTTTAGCCTGCTCGACTGCCGCCTCGAAGGGGCGCCGGTCGATAGTGAATAGGGGATCCCCCTCCTTCACGATCTGGCCATCCTTGAAATGTATCTTTTCGAGATAGCCTGACACGCGCGCGCGGATCTCGACGTAGTCGAGCGCAATGAAGCGGCCGACGTATTCGTCATGCTCCGTCACTTTCTTTTGGAGCGGCTTGGCGACGCTGACCTGCGGCGGCGGCGGCGCGCTCTGCGCAGCCGTCTGCTGCTCTCCGCAACCTGCGAGCAGCGCCGACACCATCATCAGGGAAACCGTACGGAAATTGATCTTCGAGATGGGCATTGTGTCCGTTCGAACAGTTGTGGGAGCGCTCATCGCGCTCCCGAATTTGATACAGCTCGTCTCGGTCGCGCTCTCAGGCGGCCGCGAGAACCCCGGCAACGGCACCTGCCCGTCGCATTGCGGCGTCGATCGCTCGCTCTGCAAACTCGGGACCAAGCGCCATACCCTCGATCAGAATTGTCTGGACATCATTGATGCCCATGAACTCCAGCACCGAGCGCAGGTAGCTCTCATCGTGCTCGAAGGCACGCAGCGGGCCTCCCGAATAGATGCCGCCGCGCGACAGAACGAGAATTGCACGCCGGCCTCTCAACAGTCCCTGCGCACCATTGCCGCTATAGCGGAACGTGCGATCTGGACGGACCACGTGGTCGACCCAGGCCTTGAGCGTCGAGGGCACTCCGAAATTAACCATCGGAGCGGCAATGACCAGCACATCGGCCTCGATCAGTTCGTCCACCAGCGCATCCGACCGCTCGATCTGGGCGCGCTGGCGCTCGGTGCGCGCACCGGCGACCGAACGCGTCGCAATGACGAAATCCTCGTCGATATGTGCAAGGGGGTTGCGGGCCAGGTCCCGAATCGTGACCGTGGCGTCGGGATACACCTGCCGCAGCTCCCGCAAAACGCGCATCGCCACCAAATTGGAGTATGAGGTATCGCGCCGCGGACTGCTCGTCAGACAAAGAATCTTACCTGCGGCGCCGTCTGCTTCCAAAGTGTCGCTGATTGTCCTGGCTGACTGCATGGTGTGCTCGCGAAGATTTGGTGCGGTGCGAACCGAAGGCCATGACACGCACTGCACTGTATGTTACTGACCGGTAACGCGGTCTGGTATACTGACCGGTAACACCCTATGTCAAGAGGCCATGGTAAGCACCATTAACCAGCCAGCTGAGGTCACGCCGCCGCCGCCGCGCCAGCGCATTCTCATCGCCGCGCGGCAGCTGTTTTATCGGCATGGAATTCGTGCCGTCGGGGTTGAGAGCATCGCCGACGCCGCTGCGACAAATAAAATGACGCTCTATCGTCATTTTGGCTCCAAGGACGAACTCATCGCCGCCTATCTCAACGAGCTGGCGAAGGAAGGCGACGAGGTATGGGACGCGCTGGCACGTGAGCATCCCGGCGACGCAAACGCCCAGCTCGAAGGCTGGTTGCGGTACGTGGAGAAAATCCTCACCGATTGCGGCGAGAGGGGCTGCGCCGTTGCCAACGCCGCCGTGGAGCTACGCGAGATCGATCATCCCGCCCGCCAGATCATCGACGACTACAAGACCCGCAAGCGCGACCGTCTCGTCGGACTATTCCGCCAAGCGGGCTACGAAGAGCCCGATCAACTTGCCGATGAAGTGTTCCTGCTCTTCGAGGGCGCGCGCATCTCCATCCAATGCTGCTCGAACGGACCGGCAGTGCGCGTGGTGCGGATGCTTCGCTCGCTGCTTGCGGAACACGCCCCCAAGCCGCGTTGAGCGGCACTCGCGCTAGAGGTCGCCTTCGAGAAACTGCGCCCGGCCAAGCCCAAACGACCAGTCTTCGTCAGTATTTTCGATGATCGAGACCATCACGTCAGTAGCTGCGATGCCGCAACTTTTCTCAAGCTCCTCCACCAAAAGACGGTAGAATGCCTGTTTCGCCTCCTTGCCACGCGGACGTGAAACCACCTGCACCACAACAACCTTATCGCTGCGCGGAATTCCAAGCCCCGTGTCCTCGACGATCATGCGCGAGGACTTATGCTCGTTGACGATCTGATAGCGATCTCGCTCGGGGACCTTGAACGCCGCCAGCATCGCACGATGAGCCGCGTCGAGCATAGCCTTCAGCTCCGCGTCAGTCCGGCCTTCGAGTACGTTGAAATAGAGCAGCGGCATCACGTCACCCACATCGTCGTTGAGAAGCCGCCTGCTTAGTGTGCAAGCTCGCAAAGCACAATCCGACCTTTGCCCATGCGGTCGTACCCGGCACCGCGAAAGTCATTCTAAGGATGCGTGGTTGAGCTATGGCGAACCGCTGTATACGTTTCGGCTCGACACTATGTTCGAGTCCGAGGTCGCGGCGAGGGAGGCTCGCATGACGAAAGAGGAAGTCGACAAGGCGCTGGTCGAGATGGAGCGGCTGCGCGAAGCCTCGCGCATCGCCGATGACATCGATGAGCAGCGCCAACACGCCAACGACTATCACCGCCTATGGCGCAAGGTGCGCCCATACATCGACGGCGAAGTGCCATATAGCGAAAAAAACTAGTCTGGCATGCCCCCCAACGCGCAAGCGTCGAGGCACCAGCTAATGTTGCATGGACTACGCCGCGTCCATCCCAGCAATTGCCCGGCAACGCTCGACAGCGGCAACCTTAACATTGTACAGAAAGCACTGAAGCCAGCACCCCAGGCCCAGGGTCTTGATGTTCCAAAGCATCGCTTGTGGCGTGAAAAATGGTGAAGTCAAAAGCCGCATCTATCCGCTCCGCAGAAAATCCGCCGGTTACGAAGCGGTACGGCGGGCACGGTGACCACACGAGTGCCCAAATGCCCTCATCCAATGTTCGCTGTCGGTTGTGCACAGAAAGCCGAACCGGCTGTCCCGCAGAAGGCCACATTGGTCATTACAAGTCATAAGACCCGCTCGCATCGGTCGAATCTTGATGGTAAGTTCGCGTGGGGAATACGGGCCCGCGTATCAAGTCGGAGTCGTGAATGTCGCGTGAATATGCGGCCTGCGTAGAAGGGAGTGGCGTCGGTGCCGTATCCACTTCTGCCCCGCTCGCTACCAAGTCCCCTGCAGCAGATGAACTCCCTGTTTTCTACATCAACAGGGAATGCGACGCGCAGCGGCGGCAATCGATCACGACATACATCGACGCGGCAAAGCTCAAGGCTGAGCGCGTTGCCGGAGTCGAAGGCCTGAACGTGCCCGAGCAGTTCCGCCAATTCTTCTTCGAAGGCGACGCACTGCATTCAAAACTGAAGGCAGGCGAGGTTGGCTGCTACGCGAGCCATCTCGTTGCCATGCAGCTCATCATTCAGCGCAACCTCAGTCACGCGCTCATCCTCGAGGATGACGCCATCCTTCCTGCCGACCTCAACGAAACGCTGGCTGAAGTCATTGCGAGCCTACCCAAGGGCTGGGATATCGTTCATCTCTGCAAGGACAGTAGCCGCGCGGTCAAGGTCGTCGCATCACTCGACGGCAATAGGCGACTGGTTCGCTACTCGCGGGTCCCCGAAACCACCACCGGCTATCTCGTCAGCCACTCCGGGGCTGAGAAGTTCCTCAAGCCGATGAAGCGCTACTGGCCCGTCGACACCGATTTCCGTCAACCCTGGCGCTTCGGACTGGAGATCTACGGCATCACGCCGCGCATCATTTCCCCCAGCGACTTCGAGTCGGCAATTCATCAGATGGGCAATCATTCCCGTCTGCGTCGCGGCCTGCCCATCCCATCGCGCTATTGCTGGACTGGCAATCCGCTGCATACCCCGGAAGGCGTGGTCTTCAATCTCAAGACCCTCGGTCCCGTGACCTGGTCCCTCTGCGCGGCTCACAACACCGGACGCCGCCTCGTCTCGATGCTCGGGCTGCGTCCGCTCATTCGTCGCCTCGGTCTCCAGGGAATTGGAACGCGCTTTGCCGAGAACATCGCCGTGAGGTGAAGACGCTACGCGCGTCTGCCGCACCGGCAATATCCGGCGATCAGCCCGCACGGCTGAGCTGGGCGATATAAGCTTCCCACTCCGCCGCCCGCTCCTCCCAGCTCACAAGATCTGGATGCACGAGGCTGGCCCGGTGATAGCGCAACCACAATTCGTCGTCGGCCAGTACCCGCGCGATCGCGACACCCATAGCGGCCGTCGAGCCCGCAATCCATCCATTCACATCGTGGCTGACACGCTCGCGCAGCGCACCGATGCCCATGGTCACGGTCGGGACACCACACGCAGCGGCCTCCACTGACAAGAGGTTGTATGTTTCCTGAAAGTGCCCCGGCGCCACGAACACGCGCGCCGTCCGCATCAGGTCCATCAGTTCCGACCAGCCGAGCACGCCGACGACATCGATGTTAAGTCGCCCAAGCTCCGACGCAGGCACACCGGCGAGGTGTTTTGCCTCGACCTCCGCCGCGATGACAAGTCGTGCCTGCGGAACCTTCGGGTGCACAACATCACGCCACGCGGCGATGACCTTGCGCAGGTTTCTCCCCGGATAGGATGCAAATACGGCGACGGGAGCGCCCGCCTGCCGCCTTTCGCTGCGCTTGGCAAGCAGCTCCGCGGGCATGCCGTGGCGGATGATCGTCTGCCCCGCCCGCGGCAGAAACCAGGAGCGCGACTGCGTATACTTTGACAGATGCACCAGATGCGGGCGGTGGCGCCACTTGGCGACCGCGTCAGCTTTGATATGCGCTTGTGAGAACCCGGGATTGTGAGTCCAGACAATCTTGGTTGGCGCATTCACACCATCGAACGCGCGGGCGAAGTTGTTGCTGATCGCAACGTCGTAAACACCCTGCAGCGCCGTGTCGGGATCGGCCACCGTGACATGCCCGCGTCGTATCGATGGGGGCGCCCCGGCGCAGGTGATAACCACCTCATGCCCTCGCCG
>JBAZYB010000187.1:0-7783 GCA_041659545.1 Hyphomicrobium sp. | reverse complement strand
CACCTGAGTTTCAAGACCGACTATGTTGCCGGTAGGGATATGCACTTGCGGCCGATACCGCAGCTCCAACTCACCGCGTTCGATGGCCGTTTGCACTTCTCGCGCCAGCATCGCGCGCAGATGCACCTGCCGATCTAGGCGCGCGTCGTGGAAGCAGTAGCGATTGCGCCCCTCGTCCTTGGCGCGATAAAGCGCCAGGTCGGCCTGCACCATGAGATCGCTAGGCGAGGTTGTCTTCTCCACGGCTTGCGCAATGCCTATGCTGGCCGTCACGCAAACCTCGTCGTGCGCGATCATGCACGGCTGCGCGATGGCTGCGCCGATCTTCTCCGCCAGTGCGCCGGCGTCGGAGGGACTGGCAACATTGCGCTGCAGGATCGCGAACTCATCGCCGCCCAACCGAGCGACGAGATCGTCACGACGCACCGCATTCCTGAGATGCCCGGCAACTTCGTTGATCACGCAATCTCCCGCCGCGTGCCCAAGCGTGTCGTTGATGTCTTTAAAGCCATCGAGATCGAGGAACAGCACGGCGAAATCCGGCGCACCGCGGGCGCGACTTCTGAAGGCGGCGTCGAGATGTTCGAGGAAAGTCCGCCGATTGGCGAGACCTGTGAGCGGATCTTCGCGGGCCAGTGCAGCAACGCGGGCGTTGGCTTCGTCGAGCTGCTGGGCGAGGCGAACATCGATCGTCAGGATCAGCATTGTCGCGCCGAGGAAGAGTAGAGTTGCGACGGCCACGACGATGGCCAGCCAGGTCTGGTCGACCTCCAATCCGGGACTGGTGCAAATGGTGCCGGGCGCGAAATGTGCCGCCGCCATCCCCGTGTAGTGCATGGCACAGATGCCCACGCCCATGACGACGGCGCCAAGCAGACGTCTCCAAATTGCCTTCGCCGGCTCCAGACCGCGCACGCTGAATACCAACGACAGCGCGAGCGCCGATGCAGCGATAGCGAGAGCGACGGACGCGCTGACGAGCACGGGGCTGTAGGTGATCGCCGGCGAGACCTCCATCCCCGCCATGCCGACGTAGTGCATCAGTGAAATGCCCACGCCCATGGCGATCGCGCCGATGCTCAGCGTGGCGAAGGTCAATTGCGCTCGACTGACGAGCCGCAGCGCGAACGCCGAAACAACGATGGCGATGACAAGCGAGCCGACCGTCGCCCCAATGCTGTAGGCCATCGGTATCGGCAACTTCAATGCCAGCATACCAATGAAATGCATCGACCAGATGCCGGTGCCGAGCGCAATGGCGCCTCCGGCAAGCCAGTAAGCCGTCGCCCAGCCGCGCGCCGCCGTGATGTGCGTTGCGAGCGCAAACGCGACATAGGAAGCGACGATGGCGACAAAGAGCGACAGGCCGACCAGTTGTGGGGCGTATGTTCCGGTCATGATTTTTTGTGAGAGGGCTACTTATTCTCAAAAGTATAATTATGCATCGGCCGCAGCGGGGCCGCGCGCATGCATAAACCGCGCACGTCAGTGTCGATTAACAACGGTTTACGCAGCCTTAGGCGGCGACTGCAAAAGCCACCGACTAGGTCGCAGGAGGGCGTTCCGCCACATTCGCGCCCCGAGAGCTACCGCTCGACAGGCCGGACGACGGCGATCAGGTTGGTCTGCACCACGCCTTCTACTGGGGAGATCTTTTCGAGGATCACAGCATTCGCGGCTGCCCCCGTCGGGCAATCGAGCTGCGCGACGAGTTTGTCGTCGGCAAGAGCCACGATATTGGCGAACTGGCACGTGCCCAGGTCAAGCTCGCGCAACTTGCCAGCAACGTCCGCGGCGCCGGCAGCGCGCAAAAGCTCTATGAATAGGTAAACCTTGACCACAATTCCGCTCGCGCCATGCGACAATCCTGCATGGATAACGCGCGGCGGACCTCAATTGATCCCCCGAGTGCGAAATTGCTGCCGATTTTCGCTTTAGGCCTGAGCGACCTTGGCACCCCGACGAAGGCCGGCCTGCTTTTTCAGCCTCTTACGGCCGGCGCCGGTATTGCCCTGATTGCGGGTCACCGTGGCACGCGGGATGGCGCGGCGGGCCTTCTTCTTGCGGGTTTCGACGTTACGGAGGCTGCGGGCGCTGCTGCTCATGGGTTCACCAAGAAATTGTTTGGCGCCCGAGCCACGGCGGCCCTCGAAGCGCGAGCGGCTCGTCTAGGTCATCTTCGGCTGCGGCGCAAGTGCCGGCGGCCCCAGATGACATAAATCCGTAACAAGACTCCCTTAGCCGAACCCTCCAGGTTGCAGAATGCCCCGTGAGCGGCGGCAAGAAACGAAAGACGGGGACGCATGGCCTCAACCCAGGACGTCATGGCTGCCGAGGACGATACTCTTCGGCGCGAGCGCAACAAGCGCCTGCGGCAGGCTGTACATCGGCACAAGGCGACTTCGCGCCAGGGCATCCAGGAGCGCCTGTTTACGCTCGCCTTCAGCGGCCTCGTCTACCCACAGATCTGGGAAGACCCTGCAGTCGACCTCGAGGCTCTAAGCCTTGCCGAAGGCGAACGGCTCGTCGCCATCGCATCGGGCGGCTGCAATGTGATGAGCTACCTTGCCGCGGCGCCCATCGACGTCACCGCCATCGACCTCAATCCCGCGCACGTCGCGCTCAATAAGCTGAAGGTCGCAGCGCTCGCGCATCTGCCCGACTACGATACTTTCCGCGCCTTCTTTGCCGACGCAGACCGGCAGGAGAACGTCGACGCCTACTTTGCTTTCCTGCGCCCGCATCTTGATCCCGCGACGCGCCGCTATTGGGAATCGCGCGATCGTATCGGTCGCCGTCGCATCAACTACTTCCGTACGAACTTTTATCGGCATGGTCTCCTCGGCAACTTCATCGCCGCCGGCCACATCCTGGCGCGCCTGCACGGCAAGGATCCGCGCCGCCTTCTGCAGGCCAAGAGCCTCGGTGAGCAGCGCCGCATTTTCGATGAGGAACTGGCGCCGCTCTTCGCCAAGCGGCACATCCGCTGGCTCCTCGATAAGCCATCAGCGCTTTTCGGACTGGGAATCCCTCCTTCGCAGTTCACAGCCCTCAAGGGCTCTGAAGCCAGCATGGCCGACGTTCTGCGCGGACGTCTCGAGCGGCTCGCCTGCGACTTCGACCTGAAGGACAACTATTTTGCCTGGCAGGCATTTGGCCGCCGCTATGCGGACGACGCACGCGCGCCCTTGCCGCCCTATCTGCAGGCCGACAGTTTCAACAAGCTGCGCAAGCGCTCAGGCGACGTTTCAGTCGTCCACGCATCCTTCACCGAGCACCTCGCTGCGCAGCCGGCAGCCTCGCATGACGCCTATGTGCTGCTCGACGCGCAAGACTGGATGACCGATGCCCAGCTCGGCGCGTTGTGGAGCGAGATCTCGCGCACCGCCAAGCCAGGCGCCCGCGTTATCTTCCGTACCGCTGGCGAGGAAACGATCCTGCCCGGGCGCGTACCCGAAACGATCCTGTCACGCTTCGCCTACGATCGGACGCGGTGCCGTGAGCTTACCCTCAAGGATCGCTCGTCGATCTATGGCGGCTTCCACCTCTACACGCTTGTTGGCTGAGGTGCGCCGCGTGGCTCAATCGGACGTTTCCGCTGCCCAGCACATGGACGCGATCTACCGCTACCAGCGGTACGTCTATGACGCTTCGCGCAAGTACTACCTGCTCGGTCGCGACCGCGTAATCGACGAGCTGGCGCCTCCGCCCGGAGCGAAGGTGCTGGAGATCGCGTGCGGAACGGGTCGCAACCTGATCGCCGCTGCGCGCCGTTATCCGCAGGCGCAGTTCTTCGGCTTCGACATATCGAACGCCATGCTCGATACCGCGCGCACGTCGATGCGGCGCGCCGGCCTCGCGGAGCGCATCCAACTTGGCCATGCAGATGCGGCCAACTTTGACGCCGGACAGCTCTTTGGGGCCGCGCGCTTCGAGCGCATCTTCATTTCCTACGCACTGTCGATGATCCCACCTTGGCGCATGGCCCTCGCGCAGGCGCTGACCGCTCTCGCCCCGGGTGGTCAATTGCTGATCGTCGACTTCGGCGAGCAGGACCGGCTGCCCCGCTGGTTCAAGCGGGGGCTGCGTGCTTGGCTGGCCCGATTTTCCGTCACGCCGCGCGACGATTTCGCCGCCGAGTTGGATCGGCTTGCGACACTGCCCGGCATCAGCGTCGAGCAACGCCCGCTCTACCGTGGCTACGCCGTCTATGCGGTGATTTCCAAGGCCGCCTGAACCGGCTATGCCGCGAACGCGCGCACCACCAGACCGGGAAGCAACAGTACGCCCGACCAGAGCACCGCCGAGACGAGACTCGCCACGGCATAGGGGGGCAATGGCGCTCCTTCGGCACCAGCGGCGATGGGCACCAAAGCCCGTCGCATGCCGTGCAGCTTGCTGGTGATCACACTCATCACGCCCTGTTCGCGTACCAGCTTGCGTGCTGGCGCCACCCCACGACCCTGATCGTTGACGAACCAGACGTCGGAGAAGTCGCCCTTGGCGCGCGCGCCGGCCTTGTAGAAGAACAGGTCGGCGCAGAACGCGCCTGCCGCACCGGCCAGGAAGATGATCCAGAACGATCCGCCGGCATAAAGGTGCACGCCGCCGACGAACGCGAACAGCACCATCACGGGGACGAACAACATCGGCAGGGCCGCGCCGTTGGCGAATGCCAGTGTGAACATCACCAGGGCGACCACCACTTCATGGTCACGCATGAAGGCGAAGATCGGCTGCTGGTAGGTCACGAACAGCACCGGCCACAGGATCACCCACACCGCCCAAAGCACGGCGCTGGCGATGTTGGCGACCTGGAACGGAACTTGCGGCATGGCAAACATGCCGGCGACAACAGGAATGACCGCTCGCACCGGGCCGACGAAGTGACCCAGAAACACGCTCCAAAGTCCGTGCTCGTTGAAGAATTCCTCGCCGCGCGGAATGAGTGTCGGGTGTGTCGTGAACGGCCATACATTGCCGATCCGGTCCTTGAAGCGATAACCGACCCAGTACGAGATCGAATAGCCGATGATGCCTCCAAGGCTTGCGGCAACGATAGTCGGGACGATGATCGCCGGGCCCGCCCCGCTGGCTGCCAGCAGGAAGGCCAGTCCGGTCAGGATCGCCCAACCTGGCCAGATGATGGACAAAAAGCAGAGCGACTCGCCGAAAGCTACCAGGAAGGCGATCGGAATGGCCCACCCTTCCCCCTCGCGCACCAGAGAAAGCACGGTGTCGACGAAGCTGTCGGTCATGCGGCGGCCCTCAAAGGCGGGTTAGGGGATGGGGAAGGCAACGAACGGAACCCCGAGCATGCATCGGCTCAGCCTCTGCAGCGGCGCTTCATCTCGGCGCCAAGCTCGCGCGAGACCTCGCTCGCCAGCATGATGCCGCGTGAAACCTGTGCCGGTGTCAGAGTGTTGGCCGAACGCAGCACGCCAGGCGCGCGGTCAGCCTCATTTTTGCCGTGGGCGAGTTCATCGCAAGAGAGCTCTTTCTTCTTGCTTTTCAGCGCAAAGAGCCTGACGCCCGAGGCGTACGCCTCAGCCGGAGCATGCGCCCTGATCCATGCGCGATCATTGTCGTCTACGAGAGAGCGCAGCGTGCGCTGACGTCTGGCGACGCAATCGCTCGAATCATCGACGCAGGTGAGGCCGGAATTCACTCCGGTGGTCACGTTGGGACCACTACAACCGACCGGCGCAACAGGGACAAAAAGTAAAAGCAGGACCGGCAGGTTCCGGCGGCGGTAGAGATTCATTCTTGCTCCCTTGTCGGCGCGCCGCATAAGCCCGTAGAAGGCCTCCATGGCCGCGTCAAGGCGAAACGGACGGGTGCAGAAGGAAAGACTCTGGACATGACGCAGGTGATCCGCATTCAGGCCCACGGCGGCCCCGAAGTGCTGAAATTGGAGGCGGTCGACGTGGGCGATCCGGGCCCCGGAGAGGTTCGCATCCGGCAGACCGCAGTCGGGCTCAACTACATCGACGTCTATCACCGGACCGGGCTGTACAAGCTCGCCGCCTTCCCAGCCGTGATCGGCATGGAGGCGGCAGGCAGGGTGGAGGCCCTCGGCGCCGGTGTCACCGATCTGAAGGTTGGCGACAGGGTCGCCTATGCGGACGTCCTGGGCGGCTATGCCGACGAGCGGCTCATCGCCGCCGACCGCCTGGTCAAGCTGCCCGACAGCGTCGACGACATCACCGCCGCCGCCATCATGCTGCAGGGCATGACCGTGCGCTATCTGCTGCGCGAGACCTACCGCTGCAGCGCCGAGACCGTCCTGCTGTTCCATGCTGCTGCCGGGGGCGTCGGCCTCATCGCCTGCCAGTGGGCCAAAGCGCTGGGGGCGACGATGATCGGCACAGTCAGCAGCGAGGAAAAGGCCGAGCTCGCCAGGTCGGCGGGCTGCACGCATGTCATCAACTATCGCACCGAGGACTATGTCGCCCGTGTGCGCGAACTCACCGGCGATGCCGGCTGCGACGTCGTCTACGACGGCATCGGCAAGGACACGTTTCCTTCGTCGCTCGATTGTCTGAAGCCGAAGGGCATGTGGGTGAGCTTCGGCAATGCATCAGGACCGGTACCACCCTTCGACATGACCATCCTCTCCGCCAAGGGTTCGCTCTTCGCGACGCGTCCCACCTTGATGACCTATGTCGCCAAGCGCGTCGATCTTATCGCCAACGCCGCCGAACTGTTCGACATGGTCGGCAAGGGAGCGATCAAGGTCTCGCCGCAGACCTATGCCCTGCGCGACGTCGCCCAGGCCCACCGTGACCTCGAAGCTCGCCGGACAACGGGATCGATCGTCCTCATCCCTTGATGCGTCTTTCCGGGCGCGCGGCTGGGATGCATCCGACTTTATGCGGTATGGTTAGCGGCGCGTAAGCACAATGGTGAAGGCGCGCTTGCGATGTGCGCTGAACCGACCCCGATGAACCGATTTGGGGCGCCGTAACCTTACGCGTTCATGACTCCGATACCTTGAAATTTACCGGATCTAATTCCTCGCCTGACATCCTCTGCCACTGAAGCTCGAGCGGCGATGTCCGCAATGTAAAGCGTACGGGCGGGAGTGTTATGGCAAGACTACAAAGAGCGCTGCACGGAATTGAGGAGAGCACCGACTACGGCTCAACGCCGGATGCTCTTTTCCAACTCGGCCTTAGGTATTGCGTAGGCCGGGATGTGGACCTCGATCTCGTCGAAGCACACAAATGGTTCAATCTCGCAGCGATGCGCGGCAACGACGACGCCAAGCGATATCGCTTCGATATTTCGCGTGAGATGACCCGGATACAGGTCTCGCGCGCGCAGCGTCTGGCACGCGAGTGGCTGGCGCGGCACTAACCGCCCGGCGGCCGGCTCCGCGCTGCGGAGTCGCCGGGCGCTAGCAATCACCGAACAGTGACGTCACGCAGTCCCAGGACTTCTTCACGGCGTGGCCGACCGCTTTGCCCGTGTTGTTGACGGCCTCCCCGGTCTTGTTGGCGAGGTCCTCGGCCATATTCGGCTTATCTTGCGCAGGAACGGTGGCACCTGTTTCGGTGGTCGGAGTCGGCTGCTCGTCCGCCGGCGGCAGCGCTACCGGAGGGAGCTCGCCGGGGGGTGGTGTCATGCTCACTGCACCTGTTGGGGCCGACACCCCCGGCGGCGGGGCGGTCGCTTCTAAGGGTGAGGCCGAGGGATCGCCAAGCGAGAACATGACGGTGCGCGTTTCGCCGGGGCACGGCTCGGCCTGTCCGCGGGCCGCGCTACAACTCGAATGGCCGCC
>JBAZYB010000186.1:0-7839 GCA_041659545.1 Hyphomicrobium sp. | reverse complement strand
GCGAGGCCGACAACGATGTTCAGCCCCCAGGCCAGCATCACGTAGATGAGGATCTGCACGCCGAAGTTATCGATCCACTTGATGGCGCCGCCTTGCCCGGTGAGCATCAGCGCCAGGAAGGGAAACATCAGCAGGATGCCGAGCCCGAGGCGCGGCAACCAGACCTTATGATGCTGGCTGAGATCGAGCGCGGCAAAGAGAACGCGTCGCGGGCGCTTAGGGTGCACATAAAGACGCCACAGCAAGCGTCCGACGAACACCGACGCGATGGCCACCAGCACGAGCACCGGTCGCGGCTCGATGATCGTGCGCAGCGACAGATCGCGCTCGGTGCGAAATGCGATGAGCGGGAAGCTCAGGCCGAGCGCGACCAGCGCCCACAGGCCAGCGTCTTTGACAATCGCGCGCATCGAGTGAGGGTCGGGCGGCAGCGCGCCCTGGCTGCCGGAACTCATGACTCAGACCTTCTCGACATCAGGTCGTCCCAGAAGGCCCGACGGCATGAAGATGAGCACGACAGCGAGAATCGAGAAGGCAGCGACGTCCTTGTAGTCGATGGAGAAATACGCCGACCACATCGTTTCGATGAGCCCGATGAGCAGCCCGCCGATCACCGCGCCCGGCAAGGAGCCGATGCCGCCGAGAACCGCGGCGGTGAAGGCTTTCACGCCCGGCGTAAATCCATCGCTGAAATTGACGACGCCGTAGTAGGTCATGAACATCATGCCGGCGACGGCCGCGAGTGCGCCACCGATGACGAAGGTGAGCGAGATCGTGCGGTTGACGTCGATGCCGATCAAAGCTGCCATGCGCCGGTCCTGCTCGCAGGCACGCTGCGCGCGGCCGAGCTTAGTCTTCTGCACCAGTATCCAGAAGGCAACGAGCAGCACGGCCGTCACGACGAAGATGAGCAACTGCTTGTCCGAGATCGTCGCAGCGCCGTTGCCGACGGGAATCGAGATCGTCTCGTTCAACATCGGCGGCACCGGCTTGTTACGCGGGCCCTGAGCAACCTGCACGAAGTTGGACAGAAAGATCGACATGCCGATCGCCGAGATGAGCGGCGCCAGTCGGAATGATCCGGCGAGGGGTCGATAGGCGATGCGCTCGATCGTCCAGCTCCACAGCGCGGTAAGCAGCATGCCCAGCACCAGTACGATGAGCAGCGCCAAGCCGATGGCAGTGAGACCGAGAACCTGCGTCAGCAACAGGAACAGCATGAGGGCGATGAACGCCGAAACCATGAAAACGTCGCCATGGGCGAAGTTCACCATGCCGATGATACCGAACACCATCGTGTAGCCGATGGCGATGAGCCCGTAGATGGAGCCCAGCGAGAGGCCGTTGATCAGCTGCTGAACGAAATATTCCATGCGTTCCCCCGGTCGCCTCAGCGCTGAATCTATAGAAGCAGGTGTGATCCATCGCAAAACGGCTCGTCGTCGGTTTGCTTGCAGCCGCAGATGTTGAAGGTGCCCGTGTGGTCGACGACGAAGCGCAAGGGCTCGATGCCGGTGCCGTTGTGCGTGCCGTCGCAGAAGGGCTGCTTCTGTGAGCGACCGCATCGGCAATAGAAGTAGGCCTTACCTTCCGACAGTTCGACTTGGTAGGGGCCTGCCTGGGCGACAACTGCCTCTTCCGCCATGCGCACTTCTCCTGAGCTGAACAGTGGACGCTTTACCTCGCCACAACCAACTGTAGATGGCTAGCGGCTTCGATGAAGCGCGACAAGTCTTACACGCCCCGGCGTGCGTCGCTGAACGGGACGAATCAAACCCACGTCGTGGTTTGACGGTCACACGCGTGGTGTCCGGCCCCAAGCGTGAAAGCGAGCCCGGTCGATGACCTGCATCAGCTGTGGAGTCCGCATCGCAATAGTTGCGTGCGAATCGTGCAAATGAAGCGCGTGGCAGGCCGACGAGGGTTGGGTTCCTGGGCGCGGCCGGCGGTTTGGAGCATCGGTTAGGCAATGTCGTGGACGCGCCCTGCCGCGACGATGGGGCCCCGTGGAGGCTGCACGCTCACCGGCGTTTTGGGCTGCTTGGTTCTCGCGGTATCGACCTGCTGGGCGCATGCGCAGCCGGCCGAGTCGGACGGCGACCGCATTCCGGGGCTGCCTGAGCCCTCGATCGCCTCCAATTTCCCCAAGGAGTTTGCCGATCCCGGCGGCGTGCGCGCCATGCTCGCGGGACGCGGTGTGACCTATGCGATCAACTACACCGGCGACGTGCTGGGCAATCCCGTCGGCGGCTTTGCCCAAGGGACGCACTATATCGGTCGCCTCGATGTCGAGCTCGGGATCGACTTGGAGAAAGCCGTCGGCTGGCGGGGGCTGAGGTTCTTCGCCAACAGCTATCAGATCCACGGCCAGAGCATCTCCGAACTCGATCTTGGGGTCCTGATGCCCGCAAGCTTCATCGAGGCGTTGCCGTCGACGCGCTTGTTCGAAATCTATTTGGAGCAAAAGCTGCTCGACGATCATCTATCCTTACGCATCGGGCAGCTATCGGCCGACTCTGAATTCGTCATCAGCGAGGCCGGCGCAGCCTTCCTGAATTCCTCCTGGGGCTGGCCGTCGATCTTGGGCATCAACCTGCCCGATGGCGGCCCGTCGTACCCGATGGCGTCTCCGGCGGCGCGCCTGGCCTTCAAACCCAATGAGAGCCTTGGGTTTCTTGTCGGTCTATTTAACGGCGATCCCGCGGGGAACTGTCCTGACGATGAAACCCCTGAGAGCTGCAACCCCAACGGATTGCTGTTTCCGTTCACCGCGCCGCTGCTGCTGGCGGAGACGGCTATCAAATACAACCAGGGCGAAGGAGAACTATCCGGCACGCTGAAGCTCGGCGCCTGGCGTTACTTCGGCAGCTTCGTGCCCGAGGCCGTGGGCAACAACGGCCTGCGTATTGGCCTCGTCGGCGTCCCAGGCGAGGCGGCTGAGAAGGACTACGGATTCTATGCGATCATTGACCAGATGGTCTATCGCCTGCCCGGTCCCGGAGACCCGCGCGGCGTCACGCTATTCGGCAGCTACATTGTCTCGCCGCCGGAAGGAAATCTGATCGAGAAGTATTTCGAGATCGGCGCCACGTTTAACGGCCTGTCCGACTGGCGGCCGCGCGATACTTTCGGCGTCGGCTTCATCTATACCGGCGTGTCCTCCCGCGTATCCGAATTCTACAGAGCGATCGGTGATCCCATCGTCCCCAGTTTCGAGGGGATGCTTGAACTCAGCTATACGGCACAGGTGATGCCCGGGTTCACGTTGCAGCCCGACTTCCAGTATTTCTGGAATCCCGGTGGCCATACGCGCGATCCAGACGATCTGCGCATTGCCATACCCAATGCCGCCGTCTTCGGTCTGCGCACGACCGTCAATTATTAGCTGTTTCGGCAATGGAATAACGGCAGATGGTGCGCTAGGCATCGCGGATGAGCGATACGCGCCCCATCCTGATTGCCGGTCCGACGGCGAGCGGCAAGTCCGCGCTGGCGCTGCGCCTTGCCCAGGCGCTGAACGGCATCGTGATCAACGCCGATGCTATGCAGGTCTATCGGGAACTGCGCATCCTCACTGCGCGCCCGGACGAGGCCGAGATGGCGTGCGCCCCGCACGCGCTTTATGGCTTCGTACCCGGTGGCGAGAGCTACTCGGCTGGCCGCTACGCCGCCGATGTGGCGCGTGTTCTCACCCAGGCGAGCCGCGAGGGACGACGGCCGATCATCGTCGGCGGCACCGGACTCTATTTCAAGACGCTCGTCGAAGGGCTGTCGCCCATGCCGGCGGTGCCTGAGGATGTGCGCGTTCACTGGCGCACCCGCGCGCTTGAGGAAGGCGCTGGCGCTCTTTACGTTGAGCTAGCCGCCCGCGACCCGGTCATGGCCGAGCGCCTGGCGCCCACCGATACGCAACGCATCGTGCGTGCGCTCGAGGTGATCGATTCCAGCGGCACCTCCTTGGCCGAATGGCAGCAGGCGCCGCGGCAGCCGGTGCTCGAACTGGCCGACACCATCCCGCTTCTCGTCGTCCACGATCGCGATGAACTCTATCGGCGCATCGATGCGCGGTTCTTGCAGATGATGGACGAGGGCGGGCTGGAGGAGGTCATGCAACTTTCCCGGCATGGCCTAGCCCCCGACGCGCCGATCATGACGGCGCTGGGCGTGCGACCGCTGCTCCGTCACGTTGCCGGTGAGCTGTCTCGTGAGGCGGCAATAACCGCCGGCCAGACGGAGACGCGCCAATATGCAAAACGCCAGCTGACTTGGACGCGTAGCAATATGATTGCGTGGCAGATCATCAGCGCGCAAGAAATGCAAACAACAGGCGCAGATCTTGCATTATTTATTCAATCAGCCAATTGACCCATTCTCGCTGTGGCACTAGGTTCCGCGCCAAATGTCGGTCCGGCAGCGTCCCGCAGGTACGCGCCGATCCAGCGGAATTGGCTCAGCGGAGTTGGTAATGGCACGCACGATGACGGGCGCCGAAATGGTGCTCGCGGCGCTGATGGATCAGGGCGTCGAGCATATCTTTGGCTATCCAGGCGGCGCGGTTCTGCCGATCTACGACGAACTGTTCCAGCAAGATAAGGTCCAGCACGTCCTGGTTCGCCAGGAAGGCGGGGCTTTGCACGCGGCTGAGGGCTATGCGCGCTCGACCGGCAAGGTGGGCGTGGCGCTCGTGACCTCCGGCCCCGGCGCCACCAATGCCGTGACGGGCCTCACCGACGCGTTGATGGATTCCATCCCCCTGGTGTGCATCACCGGCCAGGTGCCGACGCATCTCATCGGCAACGATGCGTTTCAGGAGTGCGATACGGTGGGCATCACCCGCCCGTGCACCAAGCACAACTGGCTGGTGAAGAACGTCAACGACCTAGCCCGCATCCTGCATGAGGCGTTCTACATCGCCAAAGCCGGTCGTCCCGGCCCCGTGGTCGTGGACATCCCCAAGGACATCCAGTTTGCGACCGGCAACTACGTCGGTCCGTCCAACATCGCCCACAAGACCTACAAGCCGCGCGTGAAGCCTGAGCAGACCTCGGTGCGCGATGCCGTGGACCTGATGGCGCGCGCCAAGAAGCCGCTGTTCTATACGGGTGGCGGCGTAATCAACTCTGGGCCCAAGGCCAGCCAGCTCCTGCGAGAGCTGGTGCGGCTGACGGGCTATCCGATCACCTCCACGCTCATGGGCCTCGGCGCCTATCCGGCCTCCGACAAGCAGTGGCTTGGCATGCTCGGCATGCACGGCACTTACGAGGCCAACTTCGCCATGCACGACTGCGATGTGATGATCGCCGTTGGGGCGCGCTTCGACGACCGCATCACCGGCCGCCTCGACGCGTTCTCGCCCGGCTCGCTGAAAATCCAGATCGATATCGATCCGTCTTCCATCAACAAGAACGTGAAGGTGGACATCCCCATCGTCGGCGATGTCGCCTACACGCTCGAGGACATGCTGCGCATCTGGAAGTCGAAGGCGCCCCAGCTCGACAAGCCAGCGCACAAGGCATGGTGGAAGCAGATCGAGCAGTGGCGGGCGAAGAAATCGCTCAGCTACAAGAAATCGCGCGACGTGATCATGCCGCAGTACGCGATCGAGCGGCTGTACGCACTCACGAAGGATCGCGACGCCTACATCACCACCGAGGTGGGGCAGCACCAGATGTGGGCGGCCCAGTTCTATCACTTCGATGAGCCGAACCGCTGGATGACGTCAGGCGGCCTCGGCACGATGGGCTATGGCCTGCCCGCTGCCATCGGTGCACAGATGGCGCATCCCAAATCGCTGGTGATCGACATCGCCGGCGACGCCTCGATCCTGATGAATATCCAGGAGTGCTCGACCGCCGTGCAGTACGACCTGCCGGTGAAGGTGTTCATCCTCAATAACCAGTACATGGGCATGGTTCGCCAATGGCAGCAGCTGCTGCACGGCAACCGCCTGTCGCACAGCTACACCGAGAGCCTGCCCGACTTCGTCAAGCTGGCAGAGGCCTACGGCTGGACGGGGATGCGCTGCGACGATCCGGCCGAACTCGATGCCGCCATCCGCGCCATGATCGAGACGAAAGGACCAGTCATCTTCGATTGCCGCGTGGCCGCTCTCGCTAATTGCTTCCCGATGATCCCATCGGGCAAGGCCCACAACGAGATGCTGCTCGGCGAGGATGTCTCCGACGAGGAAGTCGGAAACGCCATCAGCGCAGAAGGCAAGGTCCTGGTTTGATGCATCAGTTTTCCGGCGACACCCACGCAGCTTCGCACCGACCGCAACAGCGGCCGTGGCGCTGGCGCGTGCCCATCGCGCTGGGCTTTGCCGCCCTTATAGGCATGAGCACGACGTCGGTGACGGCGGCCCACGATCCCGACTGGGATCAGGTCGAGAACATCAGGGACGCGGCGACGCGCCTAGCGGTGCTGCAGCGCACGCAGGGCGCGACGAAAGCGTTCTCGTTTATCGATGCCTGCTACCGCACGCATAGCTTGTCGTCGGAGTACACCAAGGCTTTCGAGGCCTGCATTGCGCAGGACTATCTCGAGACTCAGGCTTTGCGGCTGGTCTATTCGCGCATGTCGCCGGAATCGCTGAAGCGCCTCGGGGCGCCGACGCCGGACATGTTGGCCCGCACGATGACGCGCCGCGTCGGAGCGGCATTCGCGCAGTACAAGATCTCCAAAGAGCAAATCGCCCAATTCCAGCGCAACGTCGACAAGGAATTCCCGATCTTCCTGAAGACGCTGTTCCCGGGCGCGCAGCGGCACCCCGAAGCCCCGCCGCTGAAAGCCGCGCCCGACGCAGCCGATCAGACGGACCAGCCCGGCACCGCCCCAGAGAAAAAACCATGAGCATGGTCAAACCGCTTTCCAAGAGCCACTACGTGGGTCCCGGCGCCGCGCAGGCAGTCGTATCGCGGACGCTGTCGGTGCTTGTCGACAACGAGCCCGGTGTGCTCGCCCGCGTCATCGGCCTGTTCTCTGGCCGCGGCTACAACATCGACAGTCTGACCGTGACCGAGACGGAGCACGAAAAGCACCTTTCGCGCATCACCATCGTCACCCGCGGCACCCCCGACGTCATCGTGCAGATCAAGCACCAACTCGAGCGCCTCGTGCCCATTCACCGCGTCCGCGACCTGACCGACGAGGGCGTCGCCTTGGAGCGCGAGCTGGCCCTGATCAAAGTCTCCGGCAAGGGCGAAAAGCGCATCGAGGCGCTGCGCATTGCCGAGATTTTCCGCGCCAAGGTCGTCGACACCTCGACCGAGCATTTCGTCTTCGAGGTCACCGGAAAGCCCTCGAAAATCGAGGAGTTCATCCAGATCATGACCGAGCTCGGGCTTGTCGAAGTGTCGCGCACCGGCATCGCCGCCATTGGCCGCGGCGCGGCAAGCAGCTAAAGGAGCTACCGGAAATGCCCGCCGGCCCGCTTTAAAGGCCGGCACCCGCCCATCGCGCTGCGGCCGCAGCGCCGATCCTTCACATCGCCACAAGACAGAACCACAGAGGAAGCCATGCGCGTTTATTACGATCGTGATGCCGACATCAACCTCATCAAGGCCAAAAAGGTCGCGATCGTCGGCTACGGCAGCCAAGGCCATGCGCACGCGCTGAACCTGCGTGACTCCGGCGTCAAGGACGTGGCCGTTGCGCTGCGTCCCGGTTCTGCGTCGGCCGCGAAGGCAGAAGGCTCCGGCCTCAAGGTCATGAGCGTGGCCGACGCCGCCAAGTGGGCCGACGTCATCATGATGCTGACGCCTGACGAGCTGCAGGCCGACATCTACAAGCAGGACATCGAGCCCCACATCCGCGACGGCGCCGCGCTGGCCTTTGCCC
>JBAZYB010000185.1:0-7915 GCA_041659545.1 Hyphomicrobium sp. | reverse complement strand
GACCGCCAAGTCGCCGCGCGCGCCGGTGAGCATTTCGGAAGTACGCATCTCGATTGGCTGCGTGAAGGCGAACTCGATGCCAGGCATTCCTGCCATGGCTGCGCGCAGCTGCTGCAAGAGCCATTCCTTGTCGGGAACGCGCCACTCCTCTTTCGGCTTCAGCACCAGAAAGGCATCGGTGTCGTTGGGGCTCATGGGATCGAGACCCAGTTCGTCGGAGCCGACGCGGGCGATCACGTTCTGCACCTCGGGCACCTTGTCGCGCAGCAGTTTTTGGATGCGCACGTCAGTGGCGACGCTCTCGCCTAAGTTGATGGAGGGCAGCTTGGTGGTCTGCATGATGACCGAGCCCTCATCCATCGTCGGCATGAACGTCTTGCCGATGGCGAGGTAGGCGAACACCATCGCCGTCGCACCGCCGAGGGCTAGCGCGTAGACGGGCAGCGGATGCGCCAGGCAGAAGCGCAGCAACGGCCGGTATCCGGCTTCGAGTACGCGCATCAGGATGGGGCTCTTGTGCGCGCTGCCCTTCAACATGAGCGACGCCAGCACGGGGATCAGCGTCAGCGACAACGCCAGTGAACCGGCGAGCGCGAAGACGATCGTCAGCGCCACGGGCGAGAACAGCTTGCCTTCCAGCCCCTGCAGCGACAACAGCGGCAGGAATACGAGGCAGATGATGAGGATACCGGAGGCGACGGGAGCTGCGACCTCGGAGGCGGCCTGGTACACCTGATGCAATCTCGGGATGCGCGTGTCGGCCGCCGCGCGGTCGAGGCGATCGACGGTATTCTCCACCACGACGACGGCGGCATCGACGATCAGGCCGATGGCAATGGCTAGTCCGCCGAGGCTCATGAGGTTGGCCGACATGCCAAACAGCTGCATCATCGTGAATGTGACGAGCGCGGCCATCGGCAGAGTCACCGCGACGACAAGGGCGGCGCGGAAGTTGCCCAGAAATGCCAGCAGCAGGACGATGACGAGCACGGTGGCCTCCAGCAACGCCTTCGTCACGGTGCCGACGGCGCGCTGGATGAGGTCGGAGCGGTCGTAGAACGGTTGCAGCGTTACGCCGTCAGGCAGGCTCGGCTTGAGGCCATCGAGGCGTTCGCGCACCGATTTGACGACGGCGCTCGCGTCGGCGCCGCGCAGCGACAGCACGAGGCCTTCCACGGCCTCGCCCTGTCCGTCCTTCGTGACGGCGCCATAGCGCGTCAGGTTGCCGATACCGACGCTGGCAACGTCGCGAATGCGCAGCACCTTGCCGTTCTCGGACTTGAGCACGACCTGCTCCAGATCCGCCGGGGTGCGGATGGCGCCCTCCGAGCGAACCACGAGCGCCTTCTCGCCGTCGGAGAGCCGTCCGGCGCCGTCGTTGCGGTTGGTGGCGGCGATGGCTTCCTTGATGTCGGCGAGACTGAGACCCGTGCTGGCGAGCGCGGCGCTGTCGGGGACGACCTCGAAGGTGCGGACAAGGCCGCCCAACGCGTTGACGTCGGCGACGCCGGGAATGGTGCGCAGTGCCGGCCGGATGGTCCAGTCAAGCAGACTGCGCCGCTCCTCCAGCGAGAGGTCGCCGCCTTCGATGGTGAACATGAAGACGTCGGAGAGCGGGGTGGAGATCGGCGCCAGGCCACCTGACACGTTGGGGGGGAGCTCACCGACGGAGTTGGCAAGCCGCTCGCTCACCTGCTGGCGCGCCCAGTAGATATCGGTCCCATCCTGAAAATCGATGGTGATGTCTGCAATCGCGTACTTGGCCGAGGAGCGCAGGATCGTCTGGTTGGGGATGCCAAGCAGCTCCAGTTCGATCGGCGTGATGACGCGCGTCTCGACTTCCTCCGGAGTCATTCCCGGCGCCTTCATGATGATCTTGACCTGCACGGCCGAGATATCGGGGAAGGCGTCGATGGGAATGCGCAGGAAGGCGTAGACGCCTGCGGCGGCGACCAGCGCCGAGCAGAGCAGAATGAAGGCCCGCTGTGTGAGCGAGAACTCGATGATCCGCCTTAGCATTGTTTACTCCGCGCCGATCATGTTCTCGAGCTGCGCCAGGCCGGATACAGCCACCTCCTGGCCGGGCGAAAGTGCGCCTTCCACAGTCGCTCCGTGCAACGTCTTGCCCTTGAGCGTCACCGGCAGGACGGTGAAGCCGCCTTGTGTACGCAAGAACACGCTCGGTTTGCCGGCGAGCCAGACAACTGACTGCGCCGGTACTGTGAGGCCGCCAACAGCAGCCTCGCGATGGATGCTGAGTGTCACCATCTGTCCGGCGACGTATCCCGAGGAGGCAGGTATCGTCCCGGTGAGCTTCGCCGAGCGGGTTTTAGGATCGAGCGTGTGACCAACCGAGAGCACCCTGCCGACGGTCGCATCGCCAATATGGATGGCATCGCCGGGTCGTACCTTGCCGATGAGCGCGGCGGGAAGCTGCGCCTCGACCCATAGCTCGTCGCTGGTGTCGACGACGACCGCCGGTGCCATGGCCTCGATCGTCGCTCCCGGTCCGACGTTGGATTCCACGACCCGGCCGGTCCGCTGCGCGACGAGCGTGTAGCTGCCGTCCGCGTTGCTCTTGATGTTGCCGAGCGACACGAGCCGCTTGTGCTCCTCTACGACGGCGCGCAAACCTTCCGCCTGAGCTTGCGTCTCGGCTGCGCGCGTCGGCGAGGCGATGTTCTTGTCGGCGAGCGTGCGGTAGCGCTCGGCAACGGCGGTGGCGGCACTGAGATTGGCCTCGGCCTGGCGCAGCTGCGACAGCGTCTCGACGAGCTCGCGGCTGGCGATGGTCATCAGCGCGCGGCCCTTTTCGATCACCTCGCCCGGGAGCACCTCGACCGTCACCACGGTTCCCGAGAATGGCGCCGGCACCGCCATGCGGCTATTCATTGGGGGAATGATTGTCCCGGGCAGAAGAGCGATGGCTTCGTCGGTCGCCGGACGTATTTGCTCCAGCCTGATCTCAAGCCCGGCAATCTGGTCGGGCGAAACGGCGATCTCGGAGGCGGCCGCCGGCAAATATGCCCCGCAAAGGAGCGCGAGCGACCCTGTAAGAACCCTGCATAAAGACATCCGCCATAACCTCCATCTGTGGCTATGGCGTTTCCCACGTGCACCTGAAACCAACCTGAAAAGGCGGTGCGGCACATCGGTCCGACGTGTCGCAGCCTGGTTCAGCGCTTTTCAGGTGGCTTTCAGCTAAGGGCCGTAGGGGTCCTGGAAACGGCGCTGTGGAGGTTGGCTATTCGCGTGCTTTTGGTCGAGGATGACGAGGATATTGCTGCGAGGCTGGTCAAAGGCCTGCGCGGCGATGGCTTCATTGTCGATCGGGCTGCCAACGGCGAAGACGGGCACGCGATGGGCGCGCACGATCAGTTCGACGTGGCGATCCTCGATCTGGGTCTTCCCAACATGGAAGGCCTGGAGGTCTTGCGCAAATGGCGCCGCGAGAAGCGCGACATGCCGGTGCTGATACTCACCGCGCGCGGCACCTGGACGGAGAAGGTCGAGGGGCTCAATGCGGGGGCCGACGATTACATCACAAAGCCGTTCCATATCCCGGAGGTCGTGGCGCGGCTGCGGGCCTTGATCCGCCGCAGGGCAGGCGCTTCAACACCGCTGCTGACGCACAAGGGCATCACCCTCGATACAGTCGCCGGCAAGGCCAGTGCCGACGGCCAAGCGGTGGAGCTCACGGCCTCGGAGTTGCGTATGCTGAGCTATTTCATGCACCGGGTCGGCCGCGTCGTTCCACAAAGCGAGCTTACCGAGCACCTCTACGCGCTGGAGGAGTCAGCGGAGTCCAACACCATCGAAGTCTACGTGAGCCGCCTGCGGCGCAAGCTGGGACGCGACGTCATTACGACAGTGCGCGGGCTCGGCTACCGGATGGATTAGGCAGGAAGGCTTCCCTCTCGATGCACAGCCTCAGGGCCAGATTGATAACGGTCGCCGCAGTGTGGGTCGTCCTCGGCGTGGCTGTGGCCGGCATCGTGCTGTCGGCGGAGTTCAAGAACTTCCTGGTCGGGCAGTTCAGTCACGAGATCCAAGAGCATCTCGACGAGGTCGAGGGCCTTATCGCCATCGACGGGCGGGGCAAGGTCGAGGTCCAGCGGGCGCTGAGCGATCCGCGATTTTCGATCCCGCTGTCGGGCTACTACTGGGAGGTGCAACGGAACGGTGAGATTGCCGCACGCTCCAACTCGCTCGAAGGGCCAATGCTCAAGGTGCCCGTCGACGGGGGCAGCGACACGCAGGTGCACAATCACTCCATCGCCGGGCCAACCGGCGAGCTACTGATCGCGGAGCGGCTGCGTTGGCTCAACGGCGAAAAGGAGCCGATCCGCATCATCCTAGGCACGGACAGGCGCCTCCTCAACGAGGTGCTTGCCGAGTTCAACAAGACGTTGCTCTGGTCGCTTGGCATCTTCTCACTGTTGATGATTGTCGTGGCGGGGCTATTGCTGATCTATGCGATAGCGCCCATTGGCCGCCTGCGTGCTGCGTTCGCTGATTACAGGTCAGGCGTCACGCCGGATATGCGCGGGCGGTTTCCCGACGAGGTTCAACCGCTCATAGACGATCTCAACACCCACATCGCGGCATCGGAGGAGCAGATGCAGCGGGCACGCGCCCAGGCCGGCAACATCGCGCACGGCCTCAAGACCCCGCTGGCGATCCTCGTGGATGAGGCCCATAGGCTGTCACAAAAGGGCGAGAGCCAGTCGGCAGCGGTCATGCTGGATCAATGCCGGCGCATGCAGGGTCAGATCGACTACCAGATCGCTCGCGCGCGCGCTGCCGCCTCGCGCATGCGACCCGGCACGATTTCGTCGCTCACCGATACGACCGCGTCGGTGGTGCGGGCGCTGGAACGCCTGCATATCGACCGCGCCCTGCGCATCGAAAACGAGATACCCGCGGATGTGAAGGTCGCCTGCGAGACGCAGGATCTCAACGAAATGCTGGCGAACATCATCGACAACGCCTGCAAACACGCAAGCTCGACAGTGCTGCTGCGCCTGGGTGCAGACGGCAAGCGCGATTTCGTTACTGTCATCGTCGAGGACGACGGTCCCGGGCTGCCACCTGAAGCATGGAGCGTCGTTTTCAACATCGGCGAGCAGTGGGACAGCAAGGCGGGCGGCTCGGGCCTGGGGCTGCCGATCGTCCGCGATCTCGCGCAGCTCTATGGTGGCAGCATCCGCCTCGATCAGTCGACGCTCGGCGGCCTCAAGGTGATCTTGACGCTTCCAGCGCAGCCTTAGCGCCGGCACTCGGGTCGCTCGCTATGGCAGCAATCTTTCGCCACAAAACCCACCCCGCGGAAATATTCGGAAACTTATGGACCAACCCTAGCAAACTTCGCCGACTAAGCTTTCGCTGCGGTGTTGAACCTCATATGAAAGCGGCGGCCATGAGCTTGAGGGACGAGCGCATTGGCGTATTCATCGATGGCGCCAGCCTGCAACAGGCGGCGAAGTTGGTGAATCTCGTTATCGACTACAAGCGTATCTTGATGCTCTTTCGCCAGCACGGAAGGGTGATCAGAGCCACCTACTATGCGACGGTGGTGCGTGAGCAAAACGTGTGCACGGTGCGGCCGTTGCTCGATTGGTTGAGCTACAACGGCTTTACGGTGGTCGCGAAAGCTATGCGGAGTAACGTCGAGCATGCTGGGAATCTCAGAGTTGAGATAGCCGTGGACGCCATGCAATTGGCTGACAGTCTCGATCACCTGATCCTATTCACGGGCGACCGCGAACTTTGCCCGCTGGTTGCTGCGGTACAACAAAGGGGCAAGCGCGTAAGCGTAATTTCCACGCTCCGCGGCGAGCCCGCGGTGCTCGCGGATGAATTGCGCCGTCAGGCGGATCAATTCCTCGAACTTGAAAGTCTGCGTCAGATCCTGTGTCGAGAGGACAGAATGGTACCATGATGATGTCCCACAAACGGGATGGCGGATAGCCCTCGTGGCGCGTGACAGCATCCACTCGATCGGTCGACGCTGAGGGCACAGACGAGGATCCACTCGTTCGCGCTCCATGCCGCGCGGCCTCATGCCAAAGAGATCCGCCGCTGGGCGGCGATGGACCTCACTGGCATGCAAAGCTCGTTCAATGTACCCGACAGCCATGCAGCGAACGCGGAACGTGCCTCTACTTCTTCAATCGCGGATCGTCGTCGGGGTTGATGTAATTGATGTCGAACGGCCCATTGGCAACGACCTGGAGAATGACCTCCTCGTCCCCGGCCCATACATAATGGGGATGGCCCGCCGGCAGCGCGAGCACCGAGCCTGGGCCTAAGAGCTTGCCTTTGGTCAGATCGGTTTTTTCGCCCATTCCGCTTCCCATCGTTCCCTTCAGCACGGTGACGGTTTCAAACACCGGATGCGTATGTGGCAGCACGACGAAGTGAGGATCCATCTTCAGGCGAAGAATGAACAATCCGGGCTTCTTCGGATCGCCGACGAGAACCACGGTTTGACCGCCTTTGGCGAACGCCGGGTCATCCCGATACGTCAAATCCTTCGACTGTATCTCCTGTAGCGGATGCCCGTCGCCGGTGTCATGCGCAACGGCCGAGCTCGTGAGCGCGACGAGCGCAGCAATGACGAATGCATACTTCATGACTTCCTCCTTCTGATTTTATTGCTCGCGGTGCGGCGGGCGGCGCTCAAAGCTCCGGCTTGCTGAAGCTGGACGCGCAGCGCGCCGAGGCTTGCAGGCTCTGGAGCAGGTCCTCGGCCTTCGCCTCATGGCGTTGGGCGCCAATCGAAAGGGCAACGGCGAATAGGAACATCGATCCTGCGACAGCCATCATCAGGATCAGGGCCTTCCCAGAAGGCTGGGCAGCCACAAATCGAAGTACCCGATCGGGGCTGGCTGCCGAGAGCCAATGCATGCTCAAGTCTCCGTCCACCTCGTGTTTGAGGCCGGTAGGATTGGCCGCAGGCGCCAATCCAACAACGGAGATTCCCACCCAGGGTGGCAGGAAATTTTCCTGACGATCGGCAAGGCTACTTCACAGTCCGGGCCGCGCCCCGTAGCGTGATGCGAGTTTTCAGGCGAGGTGCGTTATGGACCTGAAGTGGCTCCTTGTGAGGCGGATCACGTTGGTGGCGCTGGCGTGCCTCCTCGTCGGGTCGGCGCTTGCGGTCTACGGCACTGGACGCGAGGCCATGCGGCAGAATGAGGAGCTGGTCGATGTTGTAAGCCGCCAGCTCAACCTGCAGCTTTCGCGCATCGACAGGTCGACCGACATCCCCGAACGCTTCCCCGATTGGGACCTCATTGCGGCACTCTCACTGCAACCGGGTCAATGCGTCGAGTATCGCGGCTTCGACGGATCGGTTCGCCGATCGAGCTGTGCCGGCATCGATACGGCATCGCTCAGCACGCCTGGGTGGTTTCTGCTTATCAATAAGGCGCTGACGAGCGGCAGCCTGACGGCCGAGCGGCCGCTCGTCCATCGCGGGGTGGCGCAAGCCTCGGTCGTCGTCAATTACGACCCCGTCGCGACGGCCGCGCGGGCCTGGGGCAGCGTCGCTCCACTCGTCGGCTTTGCTGCAGCCCTCGTCACGGCTCTATGCGTTGTCATATACTTCGTCATCGACCGGGCGCTCCGGCCGACCAAAGAGATCGTATCCGGCTTGACTCGCCTCGGGCGTGGCGACCTAACGGGCCGTCTGCCGTCGTTCAGGCTGGCAGAACTCAATCGTATCAGCGAGGTCTTCAACGCGCTGACCGAAGACCTGAGCAAAGCCACGTCCCAGAGTGCCGAACTCGCGCGCCGCCTCGTCGATACTCAGGAGCAGGAACGGCGTCACATCGCACGCGAACTTCACGACGATATTGCGCAGAAGCTCAGCGCGCTGAGCGCGCATGCGGCATGCTTGCGGACCCGAGCG
>JBAZYB010000184.1:0-7985 GCA_041659545.1 Hyphomicrobium sp. | reverse complement strand
GAGTTGTCGAGCAGCGCCTTGTTCCATGCCGACGCCTCGTTGTGGATGTCGATGGCCACGGCCGCCGCCTCGATCGGGCTCATGCCTGTTCGGCGGCCGGGATAGGTGTGGGGGCCGTGCCCGTAGCGGGGTCGCGCAAGGGGACGTGGCGCTGGCTCTGTGGCTGCTATTTTCAGTCGATGGATTTTGCCCAGCTCGATGCTCGGACGCAGCACGTTCGCAGGCTGATCCTGGAGTCGACATGTCGAGAACCGTGGAGCGCAGGTTCAAAGGAAGTGTTTGGCGACGCGCCATTGGCCTTGATGACACCCAAAGCCCATTTCAGTGCTGCAATCAAGCGACATTCAGGCGAAGAGCTTGACATAAAACCATGGTTACCGCTGATCCTCGCCACGGCTATCTCGATAGCGATTTTGGCTGCGTTTTATTCTCCCCTTAGGCCTTTTTGAGAAGTCGTTAGGTGACCGCTGAGGACGGTGCTAGTTTGAACTAACTCACGCAGCACCGAGCCCGCTCCAGCTCAGCGGGCTTCGCCTCCCCGGTCGGTCATCAGTATTGCTGCGCGTTTGAGGATTGATCGACGCTCGGGACATAAGCGACCGCTCAAGGTCGTACTGCCTCTGGCAGTTTGCGCTTAGCCGCGCCATCGGACATTGCGAATGGCACGCCCGTCACTGGAGGGGCGCTCGATCCTCATCATCGAGGACGAACCCCTGATCGTCATGGACATCACCCTAGCGTTCGAAGGAACAGGCGCCGCGTTGACGTCGACGAACGCGCTCAAGCAGGCTCTCATCCTTGTCGAATATGACGGGCTCTCCGGCGCGATTCTGGACCACGCATTGGGCGACGGTAATAGCTCACAGCTCTACGAGCGACTCAGGGAAAGGGGTATCCCGTTCATAGTCTATAGCGGCTACGACCTGGCTCGGGATGGAGGAGAAGGCGCGCTCTATATGTCGAAGCCCGCCGCCGACGGAGCTCTGGTCGCTGCGATGGAACGACTGATCCTCGACGACGGCAAATCCAACGGAGGCCGAGCCAACGCTCACGCGTAGCGACGATGTGCGCCGGAACCTATCAGCTGCGGAAATGTTCCCCTCGTTGGGAGTTCGGATCTCGAATTCCCCAAAGGAGAGATAAAATGTTCAAAGCTATTGTAGTGGCCGCTGCCGTGTTTGCTGTCAGTGGAGCTGGTATTGGGATTGCGTCCGCTGAGACGCCGACCTCGCCAGAGCAGGGTAAGACGTCGGATCGCACGCCTGGCGATCCGTCCCCCGACCGCACCGAAGGTGCGAACCGTAGCGGTGCCGCTGGCGCAGACGCCGGCCAGACTGTGCAGGGCACCTCTGACCGCACTCCCGCGGATAGTGCATCGATGGGTGATGGGCCTTCAACCGCTCGAGGCAATCTATTCACCGAACAGCAAGCTCGCATGCACCTCGCGCGGCTCGGGTACGTCAATATCTCCGAGTTGACGAAGGGCGAGAATGGCGGTTGGCGTGGTTCGGCGGTCAAAGACGGCAAGAAGATGATGGTCGGCGTGGATGTCAAAGGTAACGTCGCGACCAACTGACACCGGTGCATGGGGCACCACGTGAGCACTGAGAAATAGAGAGCCCGGCCTCAAAGTTGGCCGGGCTTTGCAATGTGCACTGCGGGGCTGCGTCTCAAGGATGATAGTTGAAATGGAAATTGGACCGCTGCTCGTGGAGCAGCGACGCGTCGGCGATGAATTTCGTATCGTTGAGGAAGCGGTTCAACAAATGCACAGAACGCTCGCAGGGCGCCTGGACGCCGCGACGCGGTCGCAAATAGAAGAATGCGCAATCTCAACCACCACCGAGCTGAGGCGCCTTGGCCAGCGGCGGCTAGAGCTGGATGCGTCAGTGTCGGCGGTCAATGCACGGGCGAGACTCCGTACTTCATTTGAACGGACGAGATCAGAACGACCTTCACAAAGCTCTGTCGAGGTCGACATTGATGGCGCCGGAAAAGAGTAGGAATGCAGGATGGGCCTGCTCGGCTGCCGTGGTGAATGGATGGGCAGAAGATCCGACGACTTGCACTGCTGCCTGGCGGGTATCTTGTTTGCCCAGTGTCCACCCGACCATATCTTGTTACCCACGCCGGCACCAATGATGGAACGAAGCTCGGCGCGAGCCCGTTGACCAGTACGCAAGGAGCGCCGATGGAATTCCCAGTCCCCAGCTCAGCAACGCACGGTCCGATCAAGGTCGTGTGGCCGACCCCCGCCACTGAGCCAGTCGCAGGTTTTGCGTCTGGTAGATTGCCTCCCACACAGTGAGATGAGCCGTTGCCAATTGCCTCAAATACAAGAGTGCTCCAAAGCTCTGCTGCTGCAGCGAAAGAGAGCCGCGCGCAAGATGCTGCTCAGGCCATGCGTGAACACGAGGCAAAAAGGGTTGCCGTTCTAGCGAAGACCGCGCGGCTGAGGGCCGCGCGCTTGGCGAAAGAGGCTGATGCCGGCATCTCGGAGCCGAAGAAGACAAGATCGCCCAAGCGTCCACTGTGAAGAATGAGCGAGTGTGGTCGCTCGCGCATTTTCGATGCAATCGAGCGGAGACTTCATACCTTTGAGTGTTCCCGCGCGCACCCTGACCTCGTTTACCCCCTCTACTGATGTGCATCACAATTGGCAGCCCTTGCGGACGCCGTGAGTTTAAAAAGCCACCCGCTGCGGCTCGCCGCGGGTGGCTCGACAACTGAATGATCAGCGACGGTGATGACCGGTGGGGTGGTTGCCACCGCCATGGTGTTTCATATGTCGGTGGCCGCGGTAGTGATGTCGTCCGCCGCCGAAGCCGAGGTAAATGCCCGGCGACCGGTATGCGTTTCCGCCGTGGCAGCGACGCTTGCCGTGGTGACGGTGACAGTGGCGATAGGTGCGATAATCTACTGCCCTTAATAGGCTCTGCGGCGCTACAATGCTGTGCGTTGGCGAGCCCGGTGCGGCGAGGGTCGCATTGGAGTAGGCGCCCACCGGAAGCAGCAGAGCAAGTACTGCGAAAGTGTATTTGAGTTTCATTTTCATACCTGGTTCGAGTGCAGCCTCGATTATTCGAGGCAGCGCGCAGAATCACGTGCGGCCGTCGGGTTTCACATATTGCGGCGCCGCTTGAAGGCTGGCTTTCGTCGCTTGTGTTTGCACCACGAGCTCGTTGTTCTTGTCCTTGCTGATGGTGAGCTGATCGAATGGCAGCGCTACAGCTTTCTCGCCCATGCCAAGGAAGCCTCCGACGCCGATGATGACCGATAACACTCGGCCGTCTCCACCGATGATCACATCGTTGACGTCGCCGATCGATTCATTCGCCATGTTGAGAACGCTTTTGTTGAGCAGGGCCGAAGCAGACGTCTGATCAGTCGCCATCCTACCGCCGTTGGGCGTCGTGATGGCCGCTGGGGTCTGTGCCGTCGTGCTGTCCTGAGCGAGGGCTGAGCAGGACATCAGCGATACGAGTGCCAAAGCCGATGCTGCTGTTGTGCGAGTCTTCATTATTGGAATTCCTTCACAATGAATTTGTCGCCGTCGGTACGTCCGACGGCGTCGATACGAGCTGCCTCAGGGGCAACGCTGACTCAACGAGTTGCGGGCGCCCCTGTTCCATCAGGTTGAGAATAGACACCACGCCCCGTTCTCCACCGGCAAGTATCGGCGCGTCGACTGCTTCCGCAGCCATACCCGCCGTCGGATCCGCCACTAAACTCGTGGCGAACGCATGCCGGGTTCATCTTACAAGAGATGGAGACAGACTAAGGTCTGAGTCTATTGTCGGAGACGTTTCGGCGTCGACTCAGCTCCGAACAGGCCCGACCCAAGCCACGGTTAGTGGAAGCAAGGAGTAGTGATGTGCCGCTAGTTGCCAGACTGAAAGAGAAACGGGATAAGATCCAGGCTACGCTGGACCGCTGGATTTCCCGGGGCTTCAGGGGAGGCGGTGAGGGCGGGTCCAAAGACGCCACGCAGAAAGAGACGGCCGGTAGAGTTGCCGCGGTCGCCGATCTAAACCGCGCTATCGCGGAACAGGAGGTGAAGAAACGAGATGCCTAAGGTCCTTGAAGGACAGAAGCCCCGGCGGCGTGAACGGGAGTGCCATCAAGATAGCCCGCTCGCGACAGGCCGATCACTCGGGCTCGATCAGAGCCTGCTTAAATCGATATCTAACTAGTGCGCTTTACAACGCCTGCGGACTAGCGGTAATCCCCTTCGCCTCAGTGCGCACCGATAGCTGGTTACCAAGCGGCACTTCTGAGTCCGCGCCGTTGGCGGCGTGGCGGACACATCCTTCGACCCACAACTGCAGAGTTCGCTCTTGCCTCAGGGGGCAGCCGTCACCGGGCTCGCGCTGCGAGCCGTGTGTGGACGGCTCATAGAGTAGATTGCAGCGCTGTCCAAGGGAGGAGCGGCACCGGTAGGAAGTTGCGCTCCTTCGCCTAAATGTCTGGCGAGAACGTATGAACGGCTGCTCGTTCATCGCACTAGGTGCGAGGACAGCCGTCTCGATAAGACGGCCGATCACTGCTTCATCGACGGCCGCCTCTGTGTAATCGCGCACGCTGCGACGCCCGGCAATGGCCTGTTCAATGTCCATGAACCTAATTTCCCTATTGCGTTCGCGTTTTTCAATCAGCGGCGCGCGCGCGCCGTACAGCGGTTGAATGCTGACGTGCTGTACCTGCAGGAGGTAAACGCCCAGAAGGTGTCGCAGCATAAACAACGGGAACTCCTCGCCCTCAAAGAACTCCTCCATGGCACTGCGTGTGCCGAGTTCGATCTCGCTGTCACGGCGCGGGCGCCAGCGGAGGCCCCGCCGACGTGCACAACCTCGTAACCGCGTCCCGCTATCGGATCGTCAGCCAGCGACAGGTGCGACACGACTATGTGGCGGCGCCCGTATCAGCTGCCATTCCCGGGGGGCCGGCTTATTTTGATCGGCCCCTGCTGCAGACGGACATCGAACTGCCAAGCGGAGAAATACTGACGGTCATCAATGTGCACCTGCGTGCGCCTTTGGCGAGCCCCATCCCGGGCGAGAAGGTGTCGGCATTCGAATGGCGCTCCGTGGAGGGGTGGGCAGAGGGGTTCTATGTCTCGATGCTCAAACAGCTGGGCCAGGCACTCGAACTGCGCCTGCTCGTCGAAGCGTTGCTAAAGTTTGATCCCGCGCGGCTCCTCGTGGTCGCCGGCGACTTCAACTGCGATGAGTACGCGGCGGCGCTTCGTCTCGTGCGAGCTGCGGAGGAGGACGTGGGGGCGAGCAGCCTCGCTGATCACGGGCTTGTCCTCCTCGATCGATATCTTCCCGAGGACCGGCGCTGGAGCGCGCTGCACGCCGGCAGGCCAGTGATGCTCGACCACATCCTCGCGAGTACCTCGCTCTATGGTCATTTCCGGAAGCTCGAAGTGCACAACGAAGCGCTTGCGGACGAAGCGGTCGGTTTTGGCAAATCGCTGCGCTCAGCCGGCTCCTATCACGCGCCGGTCGTCGCCGAGTTGGCGCTCGGCTAATGTCCGCTGTCCAAGGCAGAACTATCTCGGGCGGCACGATAGGAAGCCGCGTTGCACTACTTCGCCTCGATGGCCGCTTTCTCGGCATCTCGCCCGTTCAGCTTGCTCGACGTGACGGCCGAGCATTTGACGCCGAACGGGATACCGGATTGGCACTGTTGCCGACCAACGATCTGTTTGAACGCAACACCTCACGTAATGCTGTGCGCAAGGATAGATATCTGCGCGGCTTTGCCTACCGCTTTATCGAGCTATGCTCAGCCAGCCTCACCGAGGCAGTCGTTCGTCAAGCCGTCGCCACGAAGGGCGAACTCCAAGTGGCTGATTGATTGCCTTCTCCTCCCAACGGGGCGTCATCGTATTCGTTGTGACCTTGCCACAGCAGGGGGTGCCCGAGCTGAGCTAGTGTCCGTCGATTCGAAGAGGAGGCGGATGATGCGTAAGGGCAGGTTTTCAGAAGAGCAGATCATCACCATCCTGCGCGGGCAGGAAGCCGGTATGGCTACCGCGGAGGTCTGCGTCTTGGAACATTAGCCAAGAGCCAAGTCACCGAAGAAGATGATGCGCGGTCGTGAGCCCATCGGACAGGCGGACCCGCCCGCTGTCGACGCCCGCTCTTGCTGCAGTGGCGACTGCAATGAGCTTCCGGAATGCTCCAACGAAGAAGCGGCCCAGTTCTGCAGAGCCGTACCCCATCTCTCCGTCGGGGTATGTGGCCGGCGACTGGTAACGGTCGCGACGGCAGCACGGGTGAACTGGAGCGCAACCTTGCGGGAGCGCTGATCTTCATCATCGATCCCGACAACAATCATTCCGTATCCACCCGAAGGCTCGCTCTTGTCCATGGCTTGTCGGAGACGGAAGCTGAAGTCTGCCGCCTAATGGGTGGGCGGGGGATCGGCAGCTGAAATTGCGGCGATGCGCGGCGTATCCGAGGGGACAGTAAGAGCGCAGTTCAAGGCGATCTACGCCAAGACCGGTGTCGGCAGGCGCGCCGACCTCGTGCGTCTGGCACTCGCGGTCGACCCGCCGATCGGCCAAAGAGACGGCTGACCAACATTACCCCGTTTGGGGTATGCGCACGGTCCGGCTAGAATACTAGATTGGGTCGAGCGGCGGGCCACTGCCACCCGAAGCCCGTATCTATTTCAAACTGGCCGAGTGCTGCAATTGCGCAGCTTGGCCCGCCGGTCAGGCAGCAATCGCCTCATCTACAGCCGGCCGTCGATAACTGGAAATCGGTCGCCGCGATAGGTAGGCATGGCCGACAGCGCAGGGGCGCGTGTTGTGTTTCTGCGCAGGGCGTTGATCGCGACACTGGCGCGGGGCCGGCGGTCGCCCCGGCTGAGATTGTGAGATCGCGGAGAAGATCGACATCTGACAGCCGGTTCACCTCCACGAGCGGACCTCGTCGACGATCGTACAGGCGGCGCCGACCACGGGCGGGCTGATGACCGCTCATGGGACCAACCGAACGATAGATTGAAGATGTTGAGGTGGGAGTGTGAGGAAGGCAGTTATCAGTCATGAAAAACGCAGCATCCACGCCATCAAGCGATAGACATGTCCAGCCAGCGAAGGCATCCGTCACGCGATCCGTTTGACTAGAGGTACGATCCACTGGAACGGCATTGTCCCCGGTTCCGGTATGCCTACCTAAGGCCCGAAGACAATCTGACGGCTGCGCCAAAAGGTACGCCCGCGGTACGCCCGCAGCATCGGAGGAGAAACAGCAAGCCAGTAAGTCGTTGTTTTAATTGGCTGGGGGACTAGGATGCGGACACAATCGCAGCGCGTTGAAATTTAACGTAAAAATATGATCCACATACCGCTTTCTTACCCCTCCAAATGCCCGCTTTATACCCCTCCCCGTGTGACAGTTATCAACAGCTTCATGCGGGCGAGGTTGCCCGTGGACCGGGGCATCGGCAACGTAGTGCTTTATCGCCGCGACGCCGCGTGCGGCATTGTACTTTGCCATTTGGCCGTGCGCTGAGGGTGGCGCTCCGCACTGAGTACGTGGCAGTCTCCAGTAACTGAATTGGGGCGGGAGGGGCTGAATGTCGGTCGATCTGCAGGAGGTGTCGCAGACACTATTTGCGGCGGCCGATCAGCTTTGGACCGATACACCATTTCGTCCCGATCAGTACGCTCCGCCGGTGCTTGCCCCCATCGCGCTCCGCCAGATGGAGGCCAAATTTGAGAAGGTTCACGAGGGATATTTGGGGAGCGTCAGCGGTGATGGAAAAAGCGACTGCCACGCCTGATCGCAAATCTTGGATGCGAACTTCCGTATTTGCGATTGGAGGGTCTTGAGGCAGCTGGCATGGCGATCATTCTTTGGATCGCCTTCTCCAGCGGCGGGCCGACGTCAGGCGAGGCGCTCTCTCGGTCTTTAACACATGCCCTTCTTCTGTTGTATGGCGTTCCATTCCTAGCCTTGGTTTTACCC
>JBAZYB010000183.1:0-8028 GCA_041659545.1 Hyphomicrobium sp. | reverse complement strand
GTGCAACATCAGCGCGCGCAATTCGGCAGGCTTCACGGGTTTCAACAGCAGTTCGCAGCCTACGGCGCGCACCGCGTCGGCGACGGCGGCGGCGCGGTCGGCAGTGATGACGATAGCGGGAATGGCTCTGCCGGCCTTGCTGCGCAGCGCTCGGATCACGTCGGTGCCGCTGGCGCCCTCGTCGAGGTGATAGTCGGCGAGAATGACGTGGGGGTGGAAGTTGTCGGCGCCGGCGGTTGCGAGGCCGGCGAGGCTGCGCGTTGGCAGCACCTCGCACTCCCACCGTTCGAGCAGAGTCTGCATCGCCTCGAGGACGCTCGGGTCGTTATCGATGACGATGATCCTGGCGCCGGCGAGGGCTTGCGTCATGGGGCTGAACGTCGTCGGCCCGGCCAGCGGCACGCGGTCGGCGGCGGTGGCGACCGTGCTCGGGGCACTGACGGAGAAGCGCGTCCCGTGGCCGAGGCGCGAGCACAGGTCCAACGGATGGCCAAGTGCTTCGGCCATGCGCTGTACGATGGAGAGGCCGAGGCCGAAGCCGCCGATGGTCGGGCGGTCGGTGGCGGCGCCGCGCTGGAATTCCTCGAAGATCATCTCGCGGTCGGCCTCGCCGATCCCCGCCCCTGTGTCCCAGACCTCGATGCGCGCCGTGTCGCCGCGACGGCGGGCCAGGAGAAGGATGCCGCCCTTCCCTGTGTACTGAACCGCATTGGCGAGAAGGTTCTGCAGGATCCGGCGCAGCATCAGCGGATCAGAGATGACGGCCAGGCCGCTGCGTCGCCAGGTCAGCGTAAGGCCTTTCTCCTTGGCCTGAGGCTCGATGTCGAGGGCGAGTGAGGAAAACAGATCGTCGAGAGCGATGGGGCGGAGCGTCGGCGTCGTCACGCCGGCTTCGAGCTTGGAGATATCGAGGATCGATTTCAGAATCTCCTCGATGGTGGTGAGGGCGTGCTCGATGCGCTCGGCAATTACCCGCTGCGGGTTGGTGCGGTTGGCTTCAGCGAGCGCGCTGGCCGATAGGCGCGCTGCGTGCAGAGGCTGTAGGAGATCGTGGCCGACGGCGGTAAAGAAGCGGGTCTTGAAGCGATTGGCGCGCTCGGATGTATCGCGTGCGGCGAGCAGTTCATCGTTGGTGCGCTCGATGCGGGCGAGCGCGTTGGTCAGCTCCTCGGTGCGCAGGCGCACCTGGCTTTCGAGGGTGATGGCCGTCTGGAACAGTGAATAGGCATTCGCCTGCTGATCCATGGAGCGCTCGACGCGCTGCATAAGCGCGGCGTTGATCTTCTGCAGCTTCAGCAGCCGGCGCTGCATCTCCTTTGGCGTCATGGATGGCAAGTGCGGATCGAACAGAGATTCCACCGGCTAGGCCTCCGCGCGGCGTCCGAAAGCGATGCCTGTGAGCGTCTGGTTCAGGTGCATGGCGTTGAACTGCTCACCGTAGGTGTGAAAACCGGCCACGGAATACTTCCTGTAAAGAGCATCCAGCTGATGGCGGATCTGGCGCGATTCAGCGTCAAGCCGACGCAAGATGCAGTCGAACCCGACGACCAGATCGACGCCGCCGAGTGCCGCATCGACCTCCTGCAAGGCTGCCTCCGTGGCGCTGAGAATATCGCGCGGTCTGGCGACGGTGAACACAAGACCTTCGTCGATAGCGCAAAAGAACGACAGACTTCCGTCAGTGTTCATGTTGCGGATCGAGCGGCAGTAGTAGTCACCGCCCACCTTCACCACGAGCGGGTAGGAGGCAAAGCTGAATGGACCGAGCTCGTCGGGGCGCAGTCCGATGGCGGCCGCGTACTCGCGCGCGGCCGGTTCGGCGTTCAGCTCGTGGACGATGCGGTTTTCCGTGTCGGCGGCGGTGACGACGAGCTTGATGCCGGTGGGCTCGAAGTTCTGCGTCTTGAATATCCGGAACGGAAAGTCGCTCTCGACCATCATCAGGACAGCAGCGCGCGGAGCAACGCGGCCATCGTGGATCATGACAGTGCGTTCAAAGCAGATGCCGTCGCCGGCCGATCCGCCGATCAGGTCGATGTCGTCGATCTCCCAATGGATGGCGGCGACGATGTTCTCCTCGGCGTTGGATAGTCCATCGACGAGCAGGAGCGCGAAGACGTTGTCGCGATGCAGGCGGCCCGACGCCGTGGCGACTTGCGACTTCAGGCGGCGTACGGCGTCGGTGGCGCGCTCCACACCGGAGTGATCGATGTCGGTGATCAGCTCACTATGGACGCGGAAGCCTTGGCGCGGGAAGGCAATGATCAGCAGACCACCCTGCATCATGCCGGTAGGGCCGATCTCGCCGGCCGTGGTGCAGCCCGATACGGGGATGCCTGGAAACGCCGCTCCCAGCTCACGCGCAAGAAGCTGGGCATCGTGATCGATGGCGAAAAATACGACGATGTGCTGGATGTCTTCGCTGGCGAGGGCCGCCTTCAACTCGCGCACCGCTTCATGCGTCGACGGCAGTGCGCTTGCCGCAACGCGGATGCCGCAGTTGCCCTGCGCTGAGTGTGCCGTAGCCACGTGGTCTCCTCCGCTGCGCCTTCTTTGCGGGCGCCGCCAATAGCAGGAGGCTGCCATACAAGGCGTGGTCCGGCAAATCGGCGCGGGCGCGGGATCATGCGCGCGTTCAGCCGGAGAGCAGGGGGTCGTTGGGTAGCAGGGCGCGGGTGAAGCGGATGCCGGCGGACGAGCCACTGCACCAGGCGACCACGCCCGTAAAGCGCCGGCCACTTGGCAGCTCAATCTGGACCACGGTTTTTGGCACAAGCTGGGGCACGCGCTCCAGTCCGAAGCCGCCCGGCGAGACGTCGCGGACGAAGGCCTGCGCGGTCACACGATTGTAGGTGAGCTGGCAGGGCTGGCAAACGGTGCGGCGGGCTGACTGGCGACGCTGGGGAAGGTCGGGAAGCTCGATATTGCCGTCGGCGTCAAGGCAGGGCGTGCCGCCCATGATCGCGTCCTGCAGCAGGTTGTTCAGCAGCTTTGAGTTGCTGGTGTATTGGGCCGGTAGCTGTTGCAGCTCGGCATGCAGCTGGCGTACGGCGAGCAGCGCGCCCTGGCATGCGCGGCGCCAGGCCGTGGAAAGGCCCAGTAGGTGCAGGGCTGCGGCGCGGTCCTCGCCGATCTGATGGGCGTCGAGGAAATAGCGGTCGAGCGCCAGACGTGCCGGCGCCAGCTCGTCGAAGTACTGGGTGATCAGGCGAACCGTGTCGGCATTGAGGTCGGTTTCGAGCATGCCATTGCGGAGCACCGAGACGATCGCCGGCTCACCGGGAACGTATGGCCTCAGAGCGGCGTCGCTATGGGATCCGCCCTGGCGTTTGAAGTCATTGATGGCGCCGGCGATGGTGGCGGTGAGGAGCGCAGCGGAGTGTACCTCACAGACCAGCGCCTCCAGCATGGGCATGCTGGAGTCGGGGAGCAGGGTGTGCTCTTCGGGCTCCCGGTGCAGGGGCCGATCCGAGGCAAACCCCACGCGGCTGAATCTTCCAAATTGGGGCACGGTCAGCTCTGGCGCAGTTGATCAACAGCGGAGACTAGCCGGGCAAGCTCTAACGTCGCGTTATCCTCACCGAGTTGAATTCGTGCGGCGGCAGTAACTAATCGCGTTGGCGGCGGGTGCTCCCTGCCCGTCTGCGATGCCAGCCGGAACGGGCTTTGAGACGCCGCGAGGCGAGGATCAGCGCGTCAGAACGATGAAGTCAGTGGCGTCTTCGCTCATCTCGGGGCTGCGCGGCTGATCGGAGACGATCAGCGAGCCGCCGGTCCACAGAAGCTCGGCAATCCGTTCACGCGCCGCGTCGGAGAGTTCGATGCGGTCGAGGGCCCCGGCCGCCGTCTCGGCCGTCACGGCCGGTTCCTTCTCAGTGCTGTCGTTGCCGCGACGCGTCCCGGAGGCTGCCGATTCCGGCGGCATAGAGATCGAAATCCAGCGCATCGATGATCCATCCGCGGCGGCGTCGATGGCCGAGTAGACGTGCGTGCCGATGGGGCGGTCAGGATCGCGGATGGTGACGGGCGCTTCCCACACCTCCTTCCAATCCTGGCGGATAAAGACGCGGCCTTCCTTGCGGCTGATGAGAACGGAGACCCGCTGGCGCCGGCGGTCCGCTTCGTCGACGAGGTCGCTGGCGGCTTCGGCAGCAGCGGCGGCACTCTTCCAAGCGTTGACGGCGGCAAAGGCGGCGGCCGATTTCTCGGCTTCATGCACCTGAGCTTCAGCGAGCGCAGAACGGACGCGCTTGACCTCGGCCTCGGCCGTTGCGCGCTCGGGGCTGGCGTCCGTTGCTGCAGGTGTGACGGAGGCCGGCTGCAAGCCTGCCGTGCTGCCCGTGGACATCTGATCGAGAGCCGCAAGGCTGGCTTCGGCGGCAGTGAGGGCGGCCGTCGCCTTGGCGAGGTCGTCGGCTGCCTGACGCGCCTCGGCACCAGCCGCCTGCGCTGCCTCGAGGGCTGTCTTGGCGGATTGCTCGCTTGCCGACTTATCGGCCTGGGCGCGCTTTTTAAGGGCCGTTGCGTAGGCGATCGGGTTGAGAGGATCGCGACTGTTCGCCTGGGTGCTTGCGGTGTTCGGGGCGGCTTCGTTTGCCGTCGAAGCAGAAGAGGCTGTGCTTGCGAGTTCGACGGCTGCGGCCGTTGCGGCCTGCTGCGTCTGCGGCATCTCAGGGGCCAGCTGCATTTTCGGCAGCGGCAAGAACGGGTGCGAGAACTCGACTGGCTGCACATCGCGTGGCGATACAACGACACGCGCGCCCATCTCAGTCATTTTATAAAGCTGCGGCGCAAAGCCGGATGGCAGGCGAATGCAACCGTGCGAAGCGGGATATCCCGGTACGACGCCAGCGTGCATCGCGACGCCCGACCAGGTGATACGCTGCATGAACGGCATGGGTGCGCCGCTGTAGATGTTGGAGCGATGGTAGCGGCTCTTGCCGATGATGGTGAAAAGGCCGGTGGGCGTGCGGTGGCCAGCCTGGCCGGTGGAGATGCGCGTGCGGGTCACGTAGCCGTTGCGGTCGTAGACGGTGGCGTGCTGATCGGCGAGCGAGACGACGACGTAAACGGGCTGCGTTGGGCCGCTCTTCGTCTCGGCTTGCTTTTTGCCGTCGGACTTGGCGCTGTCTGACTTGGCGTCCGCCTGTGCGGGCTCAGCTTTTGGAGCCCTTCTCTTGGCGGTGCGTTTGGGCCGCTGCTTCTGGTACGTGAAAAAGTTCCCGAAGCCTTGTTGGGCCGACGCCGGTTGGGTGGTGACGAAGATCCCGCCGGCCAGCAACGCCGCGAGGGCGGCGGCGGCAGAGAGCAACGCTGGCAGTGAGGTCGGGCGGCATAGGGAATTGGTGCTGGAAATGCTTTTTGGCACGGCCGGTCGGCTCCGAATCTTCATGAATAGACAATGACTAATGCTATAGCGCAGCGTCGAATAACGTGCGCGGATGATTTGTCGTTGGGACAGCATATCTGCTTACCTGTTGCATCCCGGTTGCCGTGCATTGTGCGTGCATTCTGGGCACGCTCGTGGCAGGAAAAGGTCTTAGGGCGAGGAGACTTATCGCATCCGGGGTCACGATTTGGCCCGCGTGAAGGCCTACGGGCCAAGCCCCCGCCACGCCGGTTCGCGGCCGGCGTCCCCCAACGAGAAGAGTGTGACGATGAACGCACCCGAGCGCGACCGCCATTTCGCCACGCACCCTCAATCTTCCGGCGGAGCAATGTCGCGCGTCGAGTTCATTATTCTCACCGCGGCCATGATGGCGCTGACGGCTCTGTCGGTCGACGTCATGCTGCCCGCGCTGCCGCAGATCGGTGAGGCGCTGGGTCTTGCCAACGCCAACGACCGGCAGATCATCATCGTCATCTACATGGTGGGATTTTCGCTCGGTCAACTCGTCTACGGACGGCTGTCGGATCTCTACGGCCGAAAACCCGTGCTGCTTGCGGGCATGGCGATTTTCATCGGTGGCTCGCTGCTCGCCACTATCGCTTCAAGTTTCACTCTGATGCTCTTGGCGCGCACGGTGCAGGGGCTCGGCGCTGCCGCCCCACGTGTCATAGCCGTTGCGCTGGTGCGCGACCGCTACGTGGGCCGCGAGATGGCACGCGTGATGTCGTTTGTCATGGCCGTCTTCATCATCCTTCCGGTTCTCGCGCCCTCCATCGGTCTGGGCCTGCTGCAGGTCGGCTCGTGGCGGCTCGTGTTCGATTTTCTCCTGCTGGCCGGCATCGTTCTTGCGCTGTGGTCAGGGCTGCGCCTGCCAGACACGAAGTCGGCAGACGCCGCTCCGCCGCTGCCGCTCGGCGAGGCAACGCGTTATGTGCTGCAGACCCGGCAGACGATAGGCTATGGCTTGGCGAGCGGCTTGGTGTTCGGCTCCGTGCTGAGCTACGTCAGCAGCGCGCAGCAGGTGTTCGTCGACGTGTTTCGCATCGGCGATCTCTTCCCCATCGCCTTTGGCGCCACCGCCATCATGATCGCAGCTGCCTCGATCACCAATGCGATGCTCGTGGCCCGCTTCGGCATGCGGCTCCTGTCGCAGGCGGCGCTCGTCGGATTCATTCTCGTATCGGCGCTGCTTGTTGCAGCTGTTCTGCTCGACTTGGTGGGCCTTTTGCTGTTCATCGCAATGATGATGCCGTTGTTCTTCCTGTTCGGATTGATCGCGCCGAACTTCAATGCGCTGGCCATGGAGCCGCAGGGCGACAATGCCGGCATGGCCTCGTCCCTGGTCGGGTTTGCATCAACAGGTGTCGGTGCGCTGACGGGCGGCTTGATCGGACATATGTTCGACAGCACGGTGCTGCCGTTGGCGCTCGGCTATCTTGGCCTCGGTATTTCGGCATTCCTCGTCGTCGTGTGGGTCGAAGGTCCGCGTGGACTGTTTTGTCCCGGGCGCCAGAACTGATGGTTGCGGGCGTGTGCAGCAGTGACCGCGCGGTCTATCGGCGCTAGGGTTATTCATTGCTACGCGTATGGAGCTCGCATCGAGGGGACTGGTCATGGATGCGACGGCGAGTAAGGCCAACAAGTGGCCGCTCAATTCATTTTGGTTGTTGCTGTCGGTCCTGCTGAACGTCACCGGCATCGCCAGCATCGTCGACGGCTTCGTGCGGTGGGCGGGTTTCTTCCAGAACATCATCGCGTTCTATCGGGCGACGGTCAGGGCGCCCTTCGCGGATCTCGTGGCGATGGTGTGGCCCGCTGGATGGCCGCCGATCCCGGGCTGGTGCTTCGATGTTCTGATCGTCTGGTCGGCGTTCTTCCTGGCAAAGAACATCGCCAACGCAAAAGTATTTGGCCAGACCAGCGTGGGGCACCGATTTTCGAGATATTCGCCGCCTGTCGCCTTTGCGTACTGCGTCTGGGACTTCATCGTCACGCCGTTCAAGACGATTTGGATTGCGGTGCAGGGAAATAATCCCCGGCAGCAGCCGTCCGTCATCGAGGACGTGCGCGAGGATGCAACGGTCATCGGTGGGGCGTACGTCGGCGAGCATCCAACTCTTGGCGCGACCAGCATTTCAAGGGTCGAATATTACAGGCTCGCCGTCCTGTATCTGGCTTTCCTCGCCGGGGCGCTGGTGGTGATGCTGTTCATCAACTACCAACTGCTTCACCGCTGAGCGCACACCTGGGGCGCCGCGCAAGGCGCGCCGTCACGTCGGGCCCGCTGGCGGACCGCGTGAGTACCAAATCGGTGAATTGTGTCGATAGGACTTCGGTTGGTTGCGGGGGCAGGATTTGAACCTGCGACCTTCAGGTTATGAGCCTGACGAGCTACCGGGCTGCTCCACCCCGCGTCACCGAAGAAAACTCCCAAGACAGCGATCTAACATCATCTGTGGGAGCTGTTCGCCATATCCAGATCGGAGTGGCGAAGAGAAAAGCCGCTCGTAGCTGAGCGGCTTCGAGGCGCGGCTTATAACACAAAAAGCGCGGCTGTGAAGCCCGATGCTCAAAGGTCTCGGCAACCCTGTGCCTAACTTCTGCCTTTCCCCATCACATCGCGGCTAATTGCCCGAAAA
>JBAZYB010000182.1:0-8075 GCA_041659545.1 Hyphomicrobium sp. | reverse complement strand
CATTGATCTGGGTGAGGTCGTCGTCAGTGAGCTTGCCCCACTGCTCCTTCACCTTACCGGTGAACTGCTTCCAGTTGCCTTCAACACGATCCCAATTCATTGGTATAAACCTCCACATTGGACACGAGGGAAGAACGCGCGGTGGCCTGATGCGTTCCCTCGGGAACGCGGCCGGTCATATGCTGCAAACTGCAGATTCTCTGCTCCATGACCGGTCGAGAAAAACGCCTGCGCCCCCGAGCATCTCGCCACATGGCGGATCCCCGAGGGCGCATAGCGGCGACTAATCCTGGAAGATTAGTCGTTGCTGGGCGTGCGATCCGACGTTTCGCCGGACTTGGATCTGTCGACCTGAGTCAGAGGCGTCTTGGTGTCTTTCTGAGGTGTGCGGTCGGACGTTTCGGTACCCGGCTTAACGTCTGCCGGGGCGCCGTTACCAGCCGTGGGATTCATTGAACTCTCGGACTGCATCGTGCCGTCCATCTTCTTGCTGTCCGACGAGGCGTCGTTCGCGGCATCGGCAGCAAATGCTGGGCCCGCTGCGATAGCAGCAGCGGCGGCGAGGGCGATTATGATTGATTTGTTCATTGCGTTCCTCCTTAGCAGTGGTGCCAGGGAAACGCGCTTGCAGCCGAGAGGTTGCATTTGGATTTGGCGCTGCACCCAGCCAAACAGCGCCGCCGCTGGTTACAGTGCGCCGGCCGCGGTGACGAGCAATCCGCCAACAATCGCGCTGTTTGACGCCCATACGGTCTTGAGCATTTCGCGCGCGTCTCCCTCCGGCATATCCCAGAAATTTACCAACAGCACTGAGACAGCGATCGTGAAGACGACAAGTGCAATCGCCACCGGCGCAACGGCAATGCCGAGCATGAGGCAGGCTCCGCAAACGGCTTCGAAGCTGCTCGCTGCGTAGAGTGCGCGCCGTGGCTGCGGTATGCCGCGCGCGGCGAGTATCGGAATGAGCTTCTCGCCGGCCGGTCCGAAGTGATTGAGGCCGGCCCACACAAACAGGCCTCCCATGAGCAACTGCCCGACCGTGACGAGCACCGTTGCGAAGGCGAGGTCCATGCGTTGCGCTCCATCGGTTGTGTGGAAGGTGATGGCGTCGCCGGACAGTACGGCGCGCGTGCTCAGCGGTAGATGTAGGTGACTGTGAAGGTGCGGTCGAGCACGGTCGACTTCTTGGGCGGGAAAGGATAGGCGGTCTGCCGCGCCGCAAACATCACATTGAAATCCAGGTCCGGGTCGCCGCCGCTCGCCAGAAGCTTCACGTCGGCGCGCGAGCCATTTTCTGTCAGGACGATGCGCACCGTCACACGACCGTGAGCGCGCTCGCGCGGCATCGAACGCTGCAGGGCGCGCACGACGTTGCGGGCGAACTCGTCGTTCTCACCAGAGCGGGTGATGCCCGGCGGACGCTGAACAGCGGAGCCGCTGCCTGCATCGGAACTGGAACCCTCGGACGAGTAGGGCACCGAGAGATCGAGCGCCGACGTCTGGGTGCGCTTCTTAGGCGGCTGCTTTGCGACTTTCTTGGCCGGCGGCTTGTTGGTCTCGACCTTGGGGACTTCAGGTTTCGGCGGCTCGGGTTGAGCGGCTTCCTTCGTTGGCGGCTTTTGGTCAGCGTCAGCAGGCGGGGCCTCGTCGACAGCCGGCAGTGTGTCGGCGGGCGGCTTGGCAGCCTCCTTTTCGGCCGGAGGCGTCTCGGCCGGCTGCGCCGTCTCAGGCGTGGGCGGGGGCGGGACAGCCTCGGTCGGGGGCTCGGGTTCGACCTGTGGTTCGGGAGGCGGTTGGGCGGGCTGCTGCTCGGGGAGCGCTGCCGTCTGCTGCGGCTGCTGGCCAGGAGGGGTCGTGGCCGGCGACGGCGGCTCCATGCTGTCTTTCAAAGTCGCGCCGTCGACGATCTCGACGGCGATGGCGTCATTGGCGCCATCGGGCGTGCCCAGCGTGCGCTGGCGTGCCGAGCCTATGCCGATGATAAGCATAGCGTGGGCGAGGAGAGCGGCGGCGAAGCCAGCCCAGAACACACGATCGCGTTGACGCAAGCTCGCAAGATGCGCGCTCGTCGCCTCCGGTCTTTCTGCCGTAAGCACGATCCCGGCAGGGTGCATGCTGCTCGTCTACCCCGTCTCATTCGCCGTCGCCCGGCGCCCCTCGATCATGTGGCCGCCCACCGGCTAGTTGTCCATGCGATCTGGGCATTTTCAACAACATGGGGGTCGCACACGGCGCCCAAATCACGGGCAACGCATCAGAAAACGCAAAAAGGGCCCCATTAGGGACCCTTCTTGGCGTGCGGCAGCGATCGGCGGTGGCAACCCTCGGAGCCGGTAGTCTCGTAAATGGTCCTCAGGGGCTGAGGTTGGCGACGGCCGGGATATAGGTCGGGTCCAGCAGCTCGGCGAGATCCCACATCACGCGGCGTGCAGCGGCATCCATGCTCGGATCGTGGATGACGAACTCGGCACGACCGGCGGTCGCGGAATCAAACCCTTCGCTATAGGGGAGCGTCGGGGCGTGGCCGCCACGACCGATGGCAGCGACCCGGTTCGGTGAAACGCCCGAGGCGATGAGATAATCGGCAACGGCCTGCGCACGAGCCTGCGAGAGGCTGCGATTGCTGAAGTGCGCCCCGCCGTCGGTATAGCCGTGCACCTCAATGCGCATGCCTGGGCAGGTCTGCGCGGCGCTGGCGATACGGTTCAGCTCGGGCTGATTGTCGGCCTCAATCTGCGTGCCGCGCTTGAAGTGCACGGGCTGCAGCGGCGTCGTGGTGATGCGGCACGGATCGGCCGAGATGCTACGGAGCGAAGGGCGGTTCAGATCCAGAGTGCTAGGCTTGGGAAGCGGAGGAATGCCGATGGCGCCGGTCTCGAGCGGCGAAACACCGGTGTTTGAGGTGGCGCTGCCGGATGCGGCGGCAACGGCGGCATCAAGCTCGCCACGGGCGCGTGCAGCGGCGACTGTCGAAAGGGAGCGGTCGATCTCAGTATTGCGGGCAACCTGGAAGCCATGCTCGCGCTCTGCCTGGCAACGGAGGCTGGCGTCAAGCGCGGACTTGCAGTGGGTCAGACTGGCCTGCAGCTCACGAGCGCGCTCCTGGGTGCAGCGCGGGCTCGCCGTATTGCGAGCGCAGTGCGAGGTTGATGCGACGTAGGCGGCCAGGCGGATGGCAGCGCGATTGCGCTCAGCAGCGGCGGTAGAACGTGCGCTCTCGGCGTTGCGGGCAGCGGCAAAGACGCGCTCACGCTCCGCCTGCACGCGCTGGAGCGAGGCAGCGACGAGTGCATTCTGGCGGGCGACGAAGCTAGCCTGACGCTGGGCAACGCAGCGGGCGCGGGCATCGTCAGAAGATGTGCACGGTGCAAGCTGCTGGGCCAGCTGCCGACGGCGTTCGGCGACAACGCGCTCAACCGAGGCGGTCGCGAGTGCATTCTGCTGGGCGGCGAAGCGGCGCTGGCGTTCGGCGTTTGCAGCACCGATCGAAGCGTTGATCAGGTCATTCTGTCGGATCTCGAGGCGGCGGATCTGCTCGGCTTCGATTGCGGCTACGGAAGCGGCAAACTCAGCGCGGCGTGCCGCCTGATAGGCGCGGTTCCACTGAACGCGGGCGATCGATGCGGTGATGAGGGCGTTCTGATGGGCAGCGAAACGATTTGCGCGCTCGGCGAGGCAGCGCGGCGTGCGCGAGAAGCGTGATTTGCAGTGCGTGACGCTGGTAGCGTACTCGCGGGCCCGTACACGCTCCACACGCGCGATCGAGGCCTCAATCTCGGCGTTGCGATCGCGCGAGAACTCTGCGGCATCGATCACGCAGCTGACGGTGTCAACAGCAGTGACGCAGGAGCTGTAATCGCCAGCCAGTGCCGGCATGGCAATAGTTGATAATAATAGCGGCAGGAGCGGGCGAATACGCATGACAAAGTCCTCGGCTACAGGGTGCGGGCGCGCTTAATGGGCGCTTGAAAGACCCGTACAAATTGCCGCCAATTTGCTTAAAATTCAGTGCGGTGCGTCCCTAAGTTCGCGCCAATTGTTGGCGCAAAACGGCACGTTCTGCCGATAAAATCCGTATGCGACAGCAACCCATTGGACGGGTCGGGCGCTGATCCGTTCGAGGCGCAATCGGCGACAAGACAGGCGCTGCGCAATTGAGCCGGGTACGGCCTGAGCTTGGTGCGCCGCGCGTGGCTGTTTATGTCGCTCAGGGCTGCCGGTAGAGCACCCGGTAGCGGGCGGGACGGCCATTGGCCACCGGCTGAGCCGGCATCTCGAAAACGGTGATAATGCGGTTTGCATCGAGCCCTCGGGCGCGGAGCTCATCGTTGAGCACTTCGAGCCGAGCCTCGATGACGAACTCGCCAACGATGCTGGCGCTGCTGGATGCGGGTTTGAGAGCTACTGTTACCATGCGTCTTCCTACTCCTTGATACTGGCTGGCCTCGCCCGTGCGTTGCATTCGAGCGAGGGCCGCGGGCCTGCCCGGAGGCGCGCCCGCGGCTTTCTCATTACTCGGCGGCCTCGGCGCCTTGCGGCATCTTCTGCTGCTGAGCGGTCTCGGATGCCTTGGCGCGGGTCATCTTCTCGCGCGCGGCGCGCACGCCGGCTTCGTACTCGGGGTGCACCTTCTTGAAGTGGGCAAGCTGGCGCTCGGCGATCTCGTCAGGAATGCCCCACATAGCTTCGGCAATGTTGCAGAAGAGGCGAGCCTTCTGTCCGGCGTCGAACAATTCGAACAGCGCCGTTACCTGCCGGTAGTCGTCATTGCCATCGCGATGGTTGTAGCGGTCCGCATCGCCAGTGAGCTTGAGGGCCGGCTCAGCGAAGCTCTCGTCCTGCTTGGCGGATCCGGACACCGAGTTCGGCTCGTAATAGGCGTCGGTATTGCCGGTCATCTGCGGGAAGAACCGCATCGGACCATCCTTGTGATAGTGGTGCACCGGACAGCGGGCGGCGTTCACCGGCAGGTGCTCGTAGTGCGTGCCGAGCCGATAACGGTGCGCGTCGGCGTAGGAGAAGATGCGTGCCTGAAGCATCTTGTCGGGCGAGAAGCCGAGCCCCGGGATGATGTTCGAGGGCGAGAACGCTGCCTGCTCGATCTCGGCGAAGTAGTTCTCCGGATTGCGATTGAGCTCGAGGATACCGACGTCGATCATCGGATAGTCGGCGTGCGGCCAGACCTTTGTGAGGTCGAACGGGTTGTACCAACGCTTGCCGACGTCGGCTTCCGGCATGATCTGGACCTGCATCTTCCACTTGGGGAACTCACCGCGCTCTATGGCGGTGAAGAGATCCTCCTGCGTCGACTCGCGCGTGTGGCCGACGATCTCGGTGGCTTCCCCGTTGGTCCAGTGCTTGTGGCCCTGCATGGTCTTGAAGTGAAACTTCACCCAGTAGCGCTCGCCCGCCTCGTTGAGGAGCGCGTAGGTGTGCGAGCCGTAGCCATTGATATGGCGCACGTCGGTCGGCAGGCCCCGATCCGACATGAGGATGGTGACCTGATGCAGGCTCTCCGGCGACAGGGACCAGAAGTCCCACATGGCCGTCGGCGAGCGCATGTTGGTCTTGGGGTGACGCTTCTGGGTGTGGATGAAGTCGGGGAACTTGTAGGGGTCGCGGATGAAGAACACCGGCGTGTTGTTGCCGACGAGGTCCCAGTTGCCTTCGTCGGTGTAGAACTTGAGGGCGAAGCCGCGCACATCGCGCTCGGCATCGGCGGCGCCTAGCTCGCCGGCGACGGTCGAGAAGCGGGCCAGCATCTCGGTCTTGGCACCCGGCTGCAGGCACTTGGCCTTGGTGTACTTGGAGATGTCGCCGGTGACGGTCAGCGTGCCGAAGGCGCCCCAGCCCTTGGCATGCACGGTGCGCTCGGGGATACGCTCGCGGTTCTGGTGGGCTAGCTTTTCTAGGAGCTGGTAATCCTGCATCAGGACCGGGCCGAGCGGGCCGGCGGTCTGCGAATTCTGATTATCGGCGATCGGCGCGCCGGCGGTGGTGGTGAGGGTTGTGGTCGGCTTATTGGTCATTCCTGGACTCCCGAGTGCCTCGTCGGTGTTTGGCAGAGCGCTTGTTTAGAGCCATTGTAAAATAGTTTTTCTTTGGGCAGCCGATAAGGCGAACTGATTTGCGCTTATGGACCTGTGCAGACCGGGGGGCTTTGCGCGTTGCTCGGCACACGCACCGTCGCCGACCGCTTCAGTGGGCCGCACAGCGCGGGCGGCCGGCCACGGTCTCTGGGAGCTCTCGTCGGCCTCCGGCAAGGCCTCTCCTGAGCCGGCCAATCACCTCGACATGGGCCAAAGACGAGGATGAGAGTGCGTGGCCACGGCGGGCCCCGGGGCCCGTCAGCGGCGGTGGAGCCCCCTTGAGGTCAGCGCGGCGAGTCGCGCCGGCCGGCACTTTGGTCCGGCGCCGAGCCAGCCGAGCCGCCAGCAGGCGTGCCCAGAACCGCGTAGCTAACCCCGCGACAAATGAGATTCGATGCGCTATACCGCGCCACACATGCGTATCGTCACCACCTCCCAAGACCTTTCCCAAGCCATAGGGCGCTTATCGACGCATGACTTCGTCACCGTCGACACGGAATTTCTGCGCGAGCAGACGTTCTGGCCGCAGCTCTGCTTGATCCAGATTGCCTCCCCCGAAGAGGCGCTGATCATCGACCCCATGGCACCGGGCATCGATCTCAATCCGTTCTGGCAGCTGATGGCTGAGGAACGGGTGATGAAGGTATTCCACGCCGCCCGTCAGGACATCGAGATCGTGTATGCGCGCGCCGGACTGGTGCCGCGCCCCGTCTTCGACACGCAGGTCGCCGCCATGGTGTGCGGCTTCGGCGAGAGCGTTTCGTACGTCAATCTGGTGAAGAACCTCACCGGAGCGGACCTCGACAAGTCTTCGCGCTTCACCGACTGGAGCCGGCGGCCGTTGTCGGACAAGCAGCTCGAATACGCGCTCGGCGACGTGACGCACCTGCGCGACGTCTACGCTCAACTGCGGGCCGACATCGACAAGGCAGGTCGGGCTGAATGGCTCAGTGAGGAGATGAGCATCCTCACGGACCGCAAGACCTACGAGCAGCATCCCGAAGAAGCCTGGCAACGCCTGAAGCTGCGCGTGAAAAACCGCAAGTCGCTGTCGGTGCTGATGGAGCTTGCCGCCTGGCGTGAGAGGCTTGCCCAGGCGCAGGACGTGCCACGCTCACGGGTTCTACGCGACGATGCCCTTTACGACATCGCCAATCAGGCGCCGACCTCCACGGAGCAACTCAGCCACCTGCGCACGCTGAGCGAGGGCTTCTCACGTTCGGCGCGGGCACGTGAGATCGTGGAGGCCGTGAAACGCGGCCTCGACCGTGACATGAAGACCGTGCCGGCCATTGCGCGCGGGGCGCAGCTGTCAGCCGAATCGTCGGCGCTGATGGAGCTGCTGCGCGTGCTGCTCAAGGCTTCCGCTGCGCGCAATCGCGTGGCACCGAAGCTGATCGCCGGATCGGACGATCTGGAGCGCATCGCCACCGAAAATGAACCTGACATCCCTGCCCTCAAGGGGTGGCGGCGGCGCCTCTTCGGCGAGGATGCGCTGCGATTGAAGCGCGGCGAGATCGCGTTGACGTTGGCGGGGAGCGAGGTCGTTGCGATTGCGACGGTCAAACCCGACCGCGAAGCCGCTCAATAGATCCGGTTCGCATTGAAGCTGGCCGGCGCGCGCTTGCGCGCCGTTGATGACATGCGGAAAGCTGCACGGTAGTCTCGGCACAGCTTAGAAAACCGCTGATTGGCTATCGTGAAGCAATGACCAAGCCCGCTCCACCGCGCGTCCCAATCGCCCAACTCGCCTACCTGCTGGTGTTCGGCGTCTTTACGTTCATCTACTTGGCGAAAGTGCTGAACGGATCGGCGGGCAAGCTCGATTGGATCACCCTGGGCGTCGCCGTATTCCTGTTTGCCGTCACCGCGTACCGCGTGCTTTTGAGCCTCGGCAAGCCCGGCGCCTAGCAGCGCTGCAAGGCGAGCCGACTTCGAGGCGATGCGGGCGGGACGTCGGCTCTATTTGCGGCCGGGGTCGTAGCT
>JBAZYB010000181.1:0-8134 GCA_041659545.1 Hyphomicrobium sp. | reverse complement strand
AGCCAACAGTTGCGAGATGATGGCAGAGCCTGTCGTCGTCGACAGCAAGCTGGGATTCTAGTGGTAACCCTCGCCTTCGCGCACCTTGCCGCGGAATGTCCAATAAACGAACACCGTGTAGCCGAGGATCATGGGGAGCATGAGAAGCACGCCAACGAGCATGAATATCTGCGATTCGGGCACCGCGGCCGTGTCCCAGAAGGTCAGCGTCGGGGGGATGAGGTAAGGCACGTTGGAAATGGCGAGCCCGATAAAGCCGAGCAGAAACATTGCCACCGCAGCCAGGAACGGAACCACGTCGCGCCCGGTGCGCAGCCCGTGCCAGCAAGCGAAGGCCGCTGCAGCGGCGAGCAGCGGCACCGGCGAGAGATAAAGCAAATTCGGCCAGGAGAACCAGCGCACGGCGATCCGATCAAAGGCGAGCGGTGTCCACAGGCTGATGATGACCATGGTGGCCAGCACCACGAGCAGCAGATGCTGCGCCCAGCGGCGCGCGTTGGCAGCCAGCTCACCTTCCGTTTTCATCACCAGCCATGTCGTGCCGAGCAAGGCATAACCCGCGACGAGAGCGAAGCCGGTGAAAAGCGGGAACGGCGCGAACCAATCGAGCGCTCCGCCGGCGAACTGCCGGTTCTCGACATGGATGCCCTGGAGGAAACCGCCGAGCACGACGCCCTGCATGAAGGTGGCGACGATCGATCCCCAGGCGAAGGCGTTGTCCCAGAACTGGTGTTTCGGCTTGGCCGTCCAGCGGAACTCGAAGGCGACGCCGCGGAAGATCAGGCCCAACAACATCAAGATGATCGGCAGATAGAGTGCGGGCATGAGCACGGCGTAGGCGAGCGGGAAGGCGACGAACAATCCGCCTCCGCCGAGGACGAGCCAGGTCTCATTGCCGTCCCAGAACGGCGCGACGGAATTCATCATCACGTCGCGACGCGATTCTTCGGGCGTAAACGGAAAGAGAATGCCGAGACCGAGATCGAAGCCGTCAAGAATGACGTACATGACGACGGCGACGCCGATGATCGCAGCCCACACCACAGGCAACCAATAGTGGATCGAGTCCATGGCTCAGGTCCCCTCGATGGCGTCGTGCGCGGCCGATTCCGCTGCCGCAAGCGGACGCGAGGGCACGCCTTCGGACGGCTGCGCCGCGGCACCCTGAGGCCCATACTCGATGAGACGATTTATGTAGAAGATGCCCATCGAGAAGACGATGCCGTAGACCACGATGAACAGTATGAGGCCGATCAACACGGCGCCGAAGGCGACCGGTGAGGCAGCATCGGCGGTTCGCAATATGCCGGTCGCGATCCAGGGCTGGCGTCCGACCTCGGTGACGTACCACCCGGAGAGGATGGCTATGAAGCCAAGTGGCCAAGCGTACTGCGTCCAATTCAAGTACCACTTGGTCTCAAACAATCGGCCACGGAACCACAGCCAGGCGCCGACGAAACCGATCCCAAGCATCAGCACGCCGAGCCCGACCATGAGGCGGAAGGCAAGGAATACCGGGAAGATCGGCGGGCGGTCGTCAGGCTTGAACTGCTTCAGGCCGGCGAACAGGCCGTCGGCTTCATGGGTGAGGATCCAACTCGCGCCGTTGGGAATGGAAATCTCGAAATCGTTGCGTTCCTCGGCCGAGTTGGGGATGGCGAACAGCACCAGGGGCGCGGGCTCCGAGCCATCCCAGTGGGCTTCAATGGCTGCGATTTTCGCCGGCTGATGCTTCAGCGTGTTGAGCCCGTGCTGGTCGCCGATAAAGATCTGCAGCGGCGCGAGTATCGCCACCATGCCGAGGCCCATGTGCATCATCGTCTTGGCCTCCTCGAGGAAGCGGCCTTTGACGAGATAGCGGGCGCCCACAGCCAAAACCACCAGCGACGTGGTGAGATACGCGGCGGTGAACATGTGGGCGAAGCGGTAGGGGAAGCTCGGATTGAAGATCACGGCGATCCAATCCACGGGATAGGCAATGCCGTCGCGCACCTCATGGCCGGCCGGCGTTTGCATCCAGCTGTTGGCGGACAGAATCCAGAAGGCGGACAGCGATGTGCCAACGGCAACCAGAACAGCCGCCAGGACATGGATGTTCGGCGGCACGCGGTTCCAGCCGAAAAGCATGATGCCGAGGAATGTCGCCTCGAGGAAGAAGGCCGTCAGAACCTCATAGCCGAGGAGCGGGCCTAGTACGTTGCCGACGACAACGGAGAAATTACTCCAGTTGGTGCCGAACTGATAGGACAGCACGATGCCCGATACGACGCCCATCGCGAAGGATACGGCGAAGATCTTCGTCCAGAAGCGGGCCAATCGATACAGGTGATCGCGCCCGGTAAAGCGCCAGCGGACGAGCAGCGTGGCGATGAAGGCCGCTAAGCCAATCGTGAAGCTGGGGAAGATGATGTGAAACGAGATCGTGAAGGCGAACTGGATGCGGGCCAACAGAACTGCGTCGAAGTCCATGGCACCTACCGCTCGGTTTCTTATTGCTGATCGAAGTCCATTGTGGCGCGCTTCGACGACGGCGTCGAGACAAACGGCTGCGGCCCGCGGTCCCGCGCGGCAAGCTGTGCATAGCCGCAAACGCTAGGTCGACAAATACGTTGAAAAGGTGTGGCTATTCGCGAGCGATGGGGCCGATCGGAAGTGCCCACAAGCGCAGACGCCCATCCACTCCAGCGGAGGCGAGATAGCGGCCATCCGGGGCGAAGGCCACGGCCGTGGCGCCTCCAACGTGGCCTGGGAGCGCGCGCGCGATGCGTCCACCCGGGAGATCCCAGAGCCGCACCGTCCCGTCCTCGCCGGCCGATGCCAGTTGATCGCCCGATGGCGAGAACGCCACCTCGGCGACGCGGCCCCTATGGCCACTGAGAGCCCGCAAGCGCCGCGACGATGCCACCGACCAAAGGTGGATGCGGCCGTCGAGGGCGCCAGCCGCGAGTTGCTTGCCGTTGCGCGAAAAGGCAAGCGCAGTGACGAAATCACGGGGGCCCGAGTAGCTGCGCTTCAGGCTCAAGGTGTCGAGATTCCATAGGCGGACGGTCTTGTCGGCTCCGCCGGAGGCGAGCAGCATCCGCTGGGGCGCAAAGGCGAGCGCCTGCACGGCATTTGAGTGCCCTTCGAAGATCTGCAACGGGGCCGCGGTCTGGCGCGCATCCCAAACAGTCACCTGCCAATCATGACTGGCAGTGGCAAAGCGGTCGGGATCGCCGGCGAAGGCTACGGCCCAGATCTTCGCTTCGTTGCGCTGTACCGTGGCGATCTTCTCGGCGCGATCGATGTCCCAAAGAACAACTTTACCGTTGGCGTGCCCCGTGAGGGCGCGCCGACCGCTGAGAGCCAGGGCGGTGGCCGGCCCGTCATCCAACTCGATGGTGCGAACGAGAGTGTGACCTGCAGCGTCCCACAACTTCATGGTGCCGTCGGCACCCGTGGTGACGATCTGGCGCCCATCATCGCTATAGGCAGCGCCGGATACGGAGCCGCGGTGCGCGGCAATTTCCGCAATAGGCGCTGTCGGCGTCGGGGCGCGCGGCAACGACTCGAGCGCGGTCGTCGTGCCGGTGGTGATGCTCGCTCCACGGCTTTCCAACTGTGGGAAGCGATCCTGCATGGCGACCGCGGCGCTCGCCACACCGACGCCGACGAGGAGCTTGAAGAGAAGCGGCATCAGGCTCGGGCGGCTGCCCTTCAGGCGCCGCGGGCGGGCGCGCACCGGCGTCTTGACGACGACAAGGGCCCGCTCCTTGGGGATCGGCTTCTTTGCCTGGGACTTCTTCTTGATGGGTGCGACGGGCGCCGGCGCCTCGATCTTTACCGTCGCGGCGGCAGCCGCTGGTGATGGCGTTGGCTTTGCCTCGCCGCCCGGCTTCTTGCGCAAGCCCTCGAGGAAATCTAGCACCCCGCCTTTCGGCGTCGGCAACTCGGCGGGGACGGGTGCGAGCGCGCGAGCGAGGGCCTCGGTGGGCGCCGCGGCCGGAGGCGGCGGTTGGGGCGCCGGTGGGGAAGGGGCTGGGGCCGCGGCGGCGACGGTCGGAACGGGCTCTATTTCAGCTGGACTATTTTTGCCGCGGCGGGACGTCCGCCCGAGCCAACTCGTGCGTGCAGGGTCCGGCGCAAACAGATCGTGGCGCCAGGCTGCGATCGACTGCGGACGCGCCTCGACACCCAATGCCAGGGCCTTATCGATCGCCTTCAGGAATCCGATGCGGTAGGAGCTGAGGGCCGCTTCGCGCGCCGATATCAGCTCGTCCTTGACCATGCGCGAGGGGGAATCGGGCGGTCGCTTGCCGGTGATCGCGTGGTAGAGCGTGCCGCCAAGCGCGTAAATGTCCGTCCAGGCACCCTGCTGGCGGCTCGTCTCGGCGTATTGCTCGTAAGGGCTATAGCCGGGCTTCACCAGCGCCGACACGGTCTTGGTATGCGAGGCGATCTCACCGCGCGCCGAGCCGAAATCGATCAGCACCGGATCGCCGGACTTGCGGATGATGATGTTGTCAGGTGCGATGTCGCGGTGCAGGAAGTCGGCACCGTGGATGAGTTCCAGGGCGTCGAGAAGCGGCGCCAGGATGGCGTCGAGTTCTTTCTGACGCGGCGCCCGTCCCAGTCCTTTGAGCCATCCCTTAAGGCTCTGGCCTTCCTCAAAGTGGAGGACCATGTAGCCGGTATTGTTGGCGCGGAAATAGCGATAAACGCGCACAATATTGGAGTGGTTGAATTTGGCGAGCGTCTGAGCTTCCTCGATGAAGCGGTCGAGGCCCCAGCGATAGTCTCCCGCACAGTCCTGCGAGCGCGGGGCGGCGTCGACGACACCATCGCGCGCGGCGATGTCGCTCGGGAAATACTCCTTTATCGTCACCATGCGGGCGAGGGCGATCTCATCGGCGAGATACGTCACGCCGAACCCGCCGGCCCCCAGAACCCGCTCAATGCGGTAATCGCCGACCAGCTCGGTCCCATTTGGCAGTGCGATGAGATTCGTCATAGGTCTCCGAGACGTCGATCTTCGCGTTCACATGCTACGCGCCGCGCCGCTCGTCAATTTAAGGTACCGCCTTGGACACATTATGCCGGCCAAATGTGGCGCAGGCTTGAGCACGTGGATGGCGCAAACAAATCTCAACCGCCAGGGCCAATGCCATGTTATCGCCGTCATGCAGCCTGAGGTTCCACTTTGATTTGATCTGAGACCAAGACCATGAGATCGCCGTGGTCGCCACTGCCGAATCTGTCGATTGCGACGGTCGCGATTTTCCAATCCAATGTTGCATTGGCGGGCGCCGAGCACGGGCGGGCCACCGCGATGGTCGAATTGTCGATTCTGACCACGGCCGCTGACGCCTGGATGCAGCTGAACGCGTGGTTGGGTGAGGGGTACTATCGTGCACCGGCACTGATGCTGGTTCTGGCGGCTCTCGCGCTGCTGCCGCTGCTTGCCGTTGCTGGTCTGGTGCTGCGCCGCAAGTTGCGCCCATCCGATGCCACGCAGCTCATCTCGCGTCCATCGCGACGCTCAGCCGAGCAGACCGGCATGACGACGCGGACCGAGGTGTCGGCATGGCCAACCGAGGCGTGGATGGAACTCGAGGGACAGCGGCATGTCATCGGACGCGCCATGCTGCGCATCGGACGTGAGGCCGACAACGATATCTGTCTCCTGGAGAAAACTGTGCATCGCTACCACGCCGTCGTCCGGCGCACGACGGACGGCAATGTGATCGTCACAGACCTCTCGGGGCCGGACGGAAATGGCGTGCTTATCAATGGCACCCGCATCGCGGAAGGCCGTTTGAAGCCCGGCGATGTGATCTCGATCGGCGAGGTGAAAATGAATTTCGGCGCGCGCCCCATATAAGCAAGATGATGCGGGCTCGCGCCAAAGGTATGGAGCGTGCAATGTCGGAGAGCCGCCTAGGCGCAACGGAGGAAACGATGTCTCAGCAGGGTATAAAACACGCCGGATTCCTGGGCTCCTTAAAGGATGCCCTCGCAGCAGCGAGCCGTGACGACACGCAGCGCAGTGCAGCACCGGCTGCAGAGCCTGCTGCTGATCCGGCAACGCAGCTGGTCAAGGCCGAGGCCCCGAAGGCTGGCACGCCGGAACCGGCCAAAGCTGAAGCGGCAGCGCCCGCGACACCTGCCGCTCCGGCGCCGCAGAGTCCCAGTGCCGCCGAGGCTGCGCGCGAGGTGAAGGCGCAGACGTCGCTGAAGCCGCAGGACAAGCACATGGAATTCGGCGCCCCGCCGACGACGCGCGTCGTTCGCGGTGGCCCGCCCAAGGTCGAAGTTTCGACAGACTCACCACGCACACAGCTGGTGCGCGGCAAGGTGCAGGTGAAGCGCGGCGAATTCGAGCAGGATCCCGTTGTCGGTTGGCTCGTTATCGTCGGCGGTGCCGGCATGGGCTCATTCAGGCCGATTTTTGAGGGCAACAATACGGTTGGCCGATCGGAGACGCAGCGTATTCCGCTCGATTTCGGCGACGATGCCATCTCATCGGAGGAGCAGGCCTACATTCGATACGATTCCACCTCGCGCACGTTCCTTTTCGTGCCGAACCTCGCTAAGACGAATATCGTTTCCATCAACGACAAGCGCCCCACCGGCGCCGTCGAGCTGAACCAGATGGACGTGATCACGATCGGGCGCACGCAGCTCGTGTTCGTGCCGTTCTGCGGACCCGAGTTCGACTGGGCCGAGCTTACCGATACCAAGGACTGATGCAGGCTTACGATCATGCCGCGCGCGCAAGCAAAGGCGCACGCGATTATCAGGAAGACTCGAGCGCATTCTGGCCGCCGAATGACCGCGCGGCTGGAAGCTCCGACGTGCCGCCGACTGCTGCCAACTCGACGCGGCTCGTCGCCGTGCTCGCCGATGGCATGGGCGGCCATACCGCCGGGGCGCTGGCCAGCCGCATGGTGTGCGACAGCTTCGTCTCCGCCTATGCCGGGCTCAACGGAGCGCGGCCTGAACGATTGTTGCAGTCGCTCAGCGCGGCGAACGATTCCATCGCCGCGCAGGTGCAGGCCAACCCGTCTCTGTCGGGCATGGGCACCACTCTCGTTGCTGCCGTGTTCACCAGCGAAGGCGTCGAATGGGTCAGCGTCGGCGATAGCCCGCTGCTTCTGTTCCGCCGCGGCGAAGTAGCCCTGCTCAACGAGGATCACTCGCTCGCGCCTGAACTCGATCGCCTTGCCGCCATCGGACGCATCACGCCCGAACAGGCGAAGACCGATCCGCGCCGCCACATGCTGCGCTCGGCGGTGACGGGCGATGAGCTCGACCTCGTCGACATCTCACGCCGGCCGCTGGCGCTGGAGGACGGTGACTACGTGATCCTCGCCTCGGATGGCCTGCACACACTGGAGACGAGCGAAGTGGAGCGCATCATCTCCGCTTACGCTGGTGACGGCGCCGAGTCGGTGGCCAATGCGCTGATCCGCGCCGTGGAGGCGATCCGCGATCCGCACCAGGACAACACGACGGTGCTGGCGATAAGGCCTCTTCCTTCTCAGACTTAAGACCTCCCGCTCGATGTTCTCACATTGTTCTTGATCGTTCCTCATCCTTAACGATAAGGTTGTGGCGGCAATTATTTTTGTGCGCCCGGCGACTCCGCTGCGCGGAGCCGGCCGCCCGGCGGGAAGTTCACACGAGGTTCGCGGGGGCGGACATGTACGGGTTCATATCGACATTAGCGTTCGTCGGCATCGAGGCGCGGCCCGTCGAGGTGCAGGTGCGCATCACCCCCGGCAAGGCGGCCTTCGTCATCGTCGGCTTACCCGACAAGGCGGTGGCTGAGAGCTCCGAGCGGGTGCGCAACGCGCTGCACGCTGTTGGTCTGGGCCTTCCCTACAAGCACGTCACGGTGAACCTCGCGCCGGCCGATCTGCCGAAGGAGGGGAGCCAGTTCGATCTTCCCATCCTGCTGGCGATGATGGTGGCGATGGAGGCCGTGGCGCCCGATGCCATTGCCGGCTTCGCCGCGATCGGAGAACTCGCGCTCGACGGATCCATCCGCGCCGTGCCGGGTGCATTGCCCGCCGCCATCGGCGCCAATTCGATGGGCAAGGGACTCATCTGTCCGGAAGCATGCGGGCCCGAAGCGGCCTGGGCAGGGGAAGAC